>JAHLFO010000075.1 GCA_018883785.1 Candidatus Bacteroides intestinipullorum | reverse complement strand
TTATGTGCGCGAAGCGCACAATGGTTAATGATAAATGGTTAATAGGCTTGTGCATGGTTCCTTTTGCTACGTATTAACCATTAACCATTTATCATTAATCATTGCGGCCTTCGGCCGCTAAATTCCTATTTCCCTTATTTCAAGAATCGTTCGGCCCGTCCTGGCGAGAAGAGTTCCCATAATGAGGCCACCGTCCAGCCGGGAGCGAAGATATCATTGTAATAGCCTTTGCCGTTACGGCCATAATCCCAGTGCGTATGCTGCACCACTTCGGGATAATACCCCACCTTGCCTACCCCGCAGAGGAAGCCCTCACGAGGCAACAACTGGCGCATGGAGGTAGAGATGACCTCGGCAAAATCGGCAAAACGCTGCTCACCGCATTCGCGAGCCAGCCAATGGAGTACATCAGCAAAGTCGAAGACAAAGACGTCGATATGGTTGTTCTCCACCGATACGTTGCCCCAACCTCGCGTCTTCAGCCCCAAGTCGCCCAGCATCTGCCCCTCGGCAAAGGGTACATCCCACGTGTAATACCACGACAGGGCGAAGTAAGCAGCCTGGCGTGCCAGAGCAACGCAACGACTGCGCTCCTCGCCTTTGGAGACCAGACCTAAATAGTAGACAGCCGTGGCGGCATAGAGCGAAGCTTCTTTGTCCTCGCAGTTGGCATCGAGCGTGGACGAGAAGTAGTCGGACTTCGAGATAAGTTCGCTCTCCAAGTAGTCCACCGTGCGGCGGGCGCTTTCCAAATAACGATTGTCCTTGAAATACTTATAGCCCATCACCAAGGGAAGTGTGGCCGAGGGCGTGCTGCCACCGGTGGCATCTACCAGGCTGAAGTCATCCTTGAATTTGCGCGGGAAGCTGCCGTCGGCCTGTTGTAACCGCAAGAACTTGTCCAGCATGGCCTTGATACGCTTCTCCCACTCCGGATGCTTGCGCCCTTGACGTTTCTCGTAGTCCAGATAATAGAGCACGGCATATACGCCTTCGGACTGGCGGCGAATGCTATGCACAGGTTCAGCCTTCCCGTCCCGGGTGTTCACCACCTCGTTGAAGAATCCTGCTTCAGAAAAACCGTTGGCCAGATAAGCGTCAAACACGTTACGGGCCTGACCGGCCAAATCATCGCGCTGTTGCAGCTCGCCATACTCCAAGGCATTGAAAGCGTTAAGGAGTGTACGACCTACAAAACCTATCTCGGCCTTGGCCGGACTGGCACAATCGTCCACACGCATCTCCGGGCTGGCGTAGTAGCTCAGTGAGGGAGTCTGCACATAAGCATGCAGGAAATAGTTGCTCAGCACTTCTTTCATATACTCCGGCGTATAGGACGTTTGCACGGGCTGCGGACGATAGGTGTCGTAACTGTACTCCCAAAGGCGTTGGACGCACTCGGAGAAATCGGCCGCCTTCTTCCGCGACAACTCCCAGCAGAGCGTGATGCTTTCCCCCTTGTGCAAGGACTGGAAAGCCTTCACGGCGGGGGCCAAAGTCAGCTTACGGATGTAGGTCTTTGGCTCTTCGCGGTAAGGGAAACCATAGGCCAGGATAGCCTCGCCATCCTGATTCTGAAAGCCCGTGTAACCAATGGAGGTCCGGCCGGACACGATGACCTCGCCTGCCTCGTGCGTCGCGAGAGCATCGCAACTGAAATCGTCCACACGCATCACCGACATTACCTGTCCGTTGCGCTCGTCAAAGGCGGCGGTCAAGGGCGTGCTCAAACGGTCGTCACGCACCAGCCAGCTATCCGAAGTATGGAACGAAGGTGCCTCTTGGGGCGAACGCAGGTTACGACGATACCAGAATCCAGGCATATAGAACTGGCAATCCTCATGCCGGAAGCCGGTCTTCACCTGTTCACCGTAGTTGAAGTAGAGATCCTCTTCGGCGGTCAGCGTGACTGTAATGCGGGTGCCTTGTGCCGTATCCGTCACCCGGCGGCTGATCAAGAGAGGCAGTTCCGTCTCTGCCACCCCTATACCATGCCCCGCCTGCCACTCGCGGAACGTCAACGGATAATCCCGAGCCGCATTGCCCGGCACTTTCAGGGAGATTGTGGCAGAAACATCCACCGCCACTTCTCCAGCTGCAGCCTTGGCCATGCCTACACAGCCACAGAGCAGCCATACACTTAGAATCAGTCTGTTTACTTTCATTATTATTATGTGATTTTTGAGTTTGTGAGTGTTTAAGTTCTTCATCTAACTGGCATTTTCAGTCCGGAGCGGGCACAACCAGACATCTTTCAGCCCACTGCTCATATGCCTTTACCAACTGTTCCAATTTCTCAGGATAACGTGTGGCCACATTGTGCATCTCCGTACGGTCTTCATTTAGGTTATAGAGTTCCCACGCGGCATTTTTCCCAGGTTGCACGATTTTCCAACCATCTTTACTGATGAGCGCTTTCTCGTTGAAATGCTCAAAACCTAAGTATTCATGAGGATTACGCATTTCCCCTTGAAGCACAGGAACCAGGCTTCGCCCTTCCATTGGGCGTATCTGCTTCCCGTTATAGGTGGCAGGATAAACAGCCCGTCCCAGTTCGATACAAGTGGCCATGATGTCTATCACATGTGCCTGTTGGGAAGTGACCGAACCTTTTTGTGCCTTCATCCCCTTCGGCCAGAAAGCGATGCAAGGAGTATTGATGCCTCCTTCGTAAGACTTGGCTTTCCAAAAGCGAAAAGGCGTATTGGCCACATTGGCCCAGATGGGGCCTACCGAAGCATAAGTCCGTTCAGTGCCCGGCAGTACTTCCTTGTGCCGCGGATATACGATTTTTTCGCCCAAGCGGGTCATGTCCGGTCTGTCGTTTTCTCCCTCACTGTAATTCTGGCAGATTTCATTACTACAACCGTTATCAGAGAGAAATAAGATCAACGTGTTATCCAGTTCGCCGCTCTTCTGCAAAGCATCCAGCAGTTGTCCGATACCTTGATCCATACGGTCTACCATTGCAGCATGCACAGCCATGGCCCTGGCATCCCATTCCTTTGTCGGATTGTCGGCCCACTTATCGGGATGCTGACGTGGACTCAGGAAGTGGTCTGCCCCCGGGAATATGCCTAATTGCCTCATCCGTTCATAGCGACGTTGGCGCACGGCGTCCCAACCATCCTTATACGTATTTTCGTACTTCTTGATATCCTGGGGCAGAGCATGCAAAGGCCAGTGAGGAGCCGTATAAGCCAGGTACAGGAAGAAGGGTTTATCCTGACGGGCATAACGGTTGACATAGGACACGGCACTGTCCGACAAGGCACAAGTGATGTAATAATCCTTGGGTACATTCCTGACCGGCGTCTCTCCATCCACCAGGCTGAAAGGGTCGAAATAATCGGCCACACCATAAATGATGCCGTAGAAGTCTTCGAATCCCCGGTTCACAGGATAGCAAGCTTTGTCGGCAAACTCCTCGTGATACACCTGATGCGCCAACCACTGACGTTGGTCTTTGCGTAAAGAGGTTTCTGCCACGTGCCATTTGCCCACCATGCCAGTCTGGTAACCGGCTTCTTTCATCACCTCAGCAAGGGTCACGCCATGATCGGTCAGTTGTCCCCGATAGCCTGGCAGACTATCATTGAACGTCATGCGCCCGATTCCGGCCTGATGCGGATACAAGCCAGTCAATAAAGACGCCCGCGTAGGACAACTGCGCCCGGCATTGTAGAAGCTGTTAAACCGAAGCCCTTCCCGAGCCAATCGGTCCAAGTTGGGAGTCTGAATCTCTCCCCCATAGCATCCCAAGTCGGAGTAGCCCAAATCATCTGCCAAAATGACAATGATGTTGGGACGTGTGTCCTGCTGCGCCCAAGCCTGTGTGGCCAGACAGGCAAACGTCCCCAAGGCAGTTAAGTTATATAATAATGGTCTCATGATTTAAAACTCAATAGACCATATACGGCGTGATGATATGCTCGGCATCCACCGAAATCTTGTAGATGCCATCGTCTCCCATCTCACGAACCAGTGGAACGATACGTGCCTGGCGTGCGTCCGGATTATCCCCGCCCCACACGTGGTAGATGTAATAGAACTGCCCATCCTTGCCTTGGAACACATCGCCATGGCCGGATCCCTTCTCACCCACTATGTCCCGGCGGATAATAGGATTGCCAGCGTATTTGGTCCACGGCCCCATGGGCGAAGTAGCTGTGGCATAGCCCACGGCATAGTCCGGATCCTTGTAGTGGTTGGCCGAATAGAACAGGTAGTACACACCTTCCCACTTCACCACCGTGGGGCCTTCCATGATCCAACTGGTATCATAGTTGTACATGCGTTCCCAAGGTTCGGTTAGTTGCAGGCACTGCTTCAGCGTGGCCGTGTCAATGGTTCCCGTTTCCAGGTCGAACTCAGCTACCCAGATGAAGTTGCCTCCCCCAAAACGGACATGGTAGAGGTAGTATTTCCCGTCCTCGTCCTTGAAGAGGTAAGGATCAATATTGCCGGCCGATCCGTCAATGGGCTTAGCCTCGGCTTGGGTAAACAATCCCGTCACCTCATCAGCGCGAGCCATAGCCACCTTTTCATTGGCCGTATAGAGGAAGTAGTACGTATCGTTTTCTTTGAACCATTGGGGTGCCCAAAAGCCCGATGTGCCCCAAGCGGTACCCTCGGCAGGATTCAAGATATAACGGTAAGTTTCTGTCGTGCCCGATGTCCATTCCTGGAGGTCATCGGACATCAAGACGGTAAAGCCTTGCGAAGACTGGCTACCCACTTGCGAGGTGCCAGACATATAGTACGTCCCGTTGTCCAGAAAGATGGTGGGGTCGGCATAATAGATGTTTTGTTTCTTAAGCGTGCCCGTGCCGCCTTCATTGTCTTCGTCGCCGCCCAGCTGCATATTGTTGCCGTCGGAAGCCCCACATGAACAGAAGGAACACGAAAGAATCGCCATACATAAAAGTCGAAAGATCATAGGTCTTGAATTCATGAGTTTGTAAGTTTATGAGTTGACACAAATCAGGGATTAACTACCGGCACAACGGCCTGAACCGAAGGCTGTCCACCCGCCACGTAGGGCCATCCGTCTTCGTCCCACAGCACTTTGTCCAGCAATACTTGACGCCCGTCGTCTTCTTTGTTTACCTGGTAGCCATGATACAGCATCCAAGTGTCCCGGGCATCATCTTCGAGGAGGATAGAGTTGTGCCCCGGACCCACAAAAGCCGGACTGCGGGAGATGACTGTGGTATAACCGTTGTCCAGCATTCGCTTGCCTGTCTTGTCCACATAAGGGCCGGCCAGATTCTCCGAACGTCCCACCACGGTAGTATAAGTACTGTTAGCTCCTTCACAACACGACCCTATGGAAGCGAACAAGTAGTAATAGCTGCCGTGCTTCCAGAGGTTCACGGCTTCGAAGGCTGTGCCTGCCACCTGCCGCATGGTCTCCTTCTTGGGCGTGATGACCAAGTCATTCGTCACGTCCAGCTCCATCAGATAGATCCCCCGGAAGCTGCCCCACAACATGTAGTACTTGCCATTGTCCTCATAGAAGAACTCGTCAATGGAATTCTGCACCCCAACATCGTGGCTGCTGAAGACAATGCCTTTTTCGATGAAGGGTCCTTCGGGTTTGTCGGCCACGGCATAGCCGATGGTGCTCACCCACTCTTGTCCCCAGATGGCGAGCGAGTAGAACAACACGTATTTGCCTTTGATATAACGGATTTCGGGTGCCCAAAGGCTGGCACCCTTCACCTCGGTCGGGCGAGACTGATCGGTGAAGGCAGTCCCCACTTGTGTCCAATGCACCAAGTCATCCGAACGAAAGATAGGCAGGTTGCGAATATCCTCTGTGCCATACAGGTAGTAGGTACCGTCAGCCGTCCGGATGGCCGTGGGATCAGGAACGGAAACCCGGATTACCGGATTGGCATACTGTGCGGTCATCTCCGTTGTACCACCCTGATTCTCGCCATCCGCTTCCCTTCCAGCCTTACAGGAGGAGCAAGAACCCCACAACAGGCATAAGGCTGGAAAAGCAAATTTGAATAAAATATGTTTCATACGACAAAGTTAATCGTTGAAGTGATTTGAAATTTCCGGAATCGCCTTTTTCACCCCCAAGCTCTTCATCAGACAGGGAATCATGTGTTATGATTCCCTGCTTGATTGATAGAGCCGGATACGACACGGCGGAATCCTTAGTTATAACCGTCGTTCTGCTTCAGGTGGTCAATCTGCACGGCATTGATGGGTATAGGCAACAACCAATAGTTGTCTCCGCCCCAGTTGTAGGAATAGGTCACCTTACCCCACCACTGGCTCATGCCGTTCACGGCACCATTGTCGTCCGTCGTAGCGAACTTCAGGTCTTTCCAAGTGCCCCAACGGAGCTCGTCGAAGAAGACCACATCCTCGCCCACCAGCTCCCAGTGGCATTCGTTCATGATGCGCTGGCGCATGTCGTCCGCCCCGGTCACGGTGGTCGGCTCGTTACTGTTCAGCAGCTGTGCGCCTGCACGGCTGCGCACCTCGTTCACCTTCTCAATGGCGCCTTGCAGGTCGCCGGACTCGTTCAATGCCTCGGCCCACCACAACAGCACCTGCCCGTAGCGGATGAGAGGCAGATCCACAGGCGAGTAATTGACAATGATCTCCATGCCTTCGCCCACGAACTTGCGATTGGTATAGTAGGCCATGGCCGTGATGTCAGTGGCATAGTCATACGTGGGCGCATTCAGCGTACGGTACGGATAGCGGTAGGTATAGTCGACAGCCGACCCGCTGATACCTCCTGAATAGGTACTATAGGGTGTCACTACGGACATCGCCAGGCGCGGGTCACGGTTGGCATATGCCTGTAGGATGCGAGCCTCGTTGCCAGTCTCCAAGTACTTGCTCATGTCTGCACCATTGGTCTCCGCGTTCGCATACTCGCTTTCCGTCAGATTGTCGCGATAGAAATAAACGGCTCGTTCAGCTGGAGTCATGCTACTGTAACCTGGGATATAGTCATCCCAGTTGAAGGGACTTCCGTCGGCATTCTCGTAACTATCCACGAAGCGCGGGTTAACAATATAATTCGTCCAACCCAAACCTACGCCCGATCCATCATCCGGAAGACAACGGCTTCCATAAAAATGGTTTTTCTGGTGCGAGCTGGAGCCATTATCGGCATCGGTGCACTGTATGGAGAATATCATCTCGTCACACTGCTCGTTGGCCAGCTTGAACAGTTGCTTGTACGATTCGGATCCACTGCCCGTATAGAGTGCATATCCACAGTCCTTCACGGCTTGGAAGTCACTGATAGCTGCTGTCCAATTCTCCTTCCACATATAAATCAGTCCACGCAGAGCGTATGCTGCTCCCTTGGTCACATGGCCATAATCGCTATCGCCACTAGCATACTTGTCCGGCAGGTTGGGGTCGTCGATGCAGAGCGTCAAGTCGGCAATAATGTTGTCCCACATCTCGTCCTGCGTGCACTGAACAGCATCTTTCGTATCATCGGTGCTCTCCAACGCCTGGGTATAATAAGGGATGTTGCCATAGAGTGCATTCAAGCGATAATACCACCAGGAGCGCAGGAAACGAGCCTCGGACACCAGACGCGACTTCGTGCTCTCGTCCATATCGGGCACGTTAGGCATATTCTGTATTACGTCGTTGGCGCGAAAGATACCGCCGTAGTACACCTGCCACCAGCGCGTACTGCAACGGTCGTTGCTGGAGGTATTGTTGCCCAACAAGGCGCCGAACCCGCCAATCCAGTTGGCATCCAGATCCATCATATACGACCAGCAGTCCCACCAGCCCAGCCAGGCATCGTTGTAGCCGTAATATAACACGTTGTACACACCGGTGACGGTCTGTTCGGCCATGGTGGCATCCGACCATACTGCACCGGACGAACCTTGATCCAGCGGACTCAGGTCCATGTCCACGCATCCTGCGCAACCCAATCCCAGGCCGGCCATCAACGCCAGCCGTTTAGATAAATTCTTGATATTTTTCATTGAAGTAATCTCCTCTTTTAGAATGTAACATTAATACCGAAAGCAAACTGGCGCATGGGCAGGTAGCCGTTGCCGGCCGCCATCTCCGGATCCAGTCCTTTGAACTTGGTGATAGTCAACAGATTTTCACCTGTGGCGTAGATACGCAGGTTCTGCACATAGAGCTTGTCCATCCACTTCTTGGGGAAGGTGTATCCAATAGTCAGATTCTTTAGCTTCAGGTAGTTGCCATTGTGCAGCCACAACTGGCTGGACGTCTCGGTCTGTGCTGTTCCGCCAATGGTCAGACGGGGGTTCGACGCCCAGATATTCGTGCGGGGATCGTCGGGATTCTCCGGGTCATAGAAATAGTGGTCGGCTGCCACGTCCTCACCGATGCCGTAACAACGTGTCAGACGGGTACTGTTCAGACTCTGTTCCCACCAGGAAATCTTGAATCCTGCGGCGCCAGCCCAGCTCATGGAAAAGTCGAATCCCTTCCACGAAGCACTGGCCTGCAAGCCGTAGTAGTATTTCGGCGTCGAGGAGAAGCCCTGGAAGTCGCGGTCGTTATCGTCACCGTAGATGCCATCGCCATTCACATCGGCATAAATCACGTCACCATACCAGATTTGGCTTTTACCGATGCCCTGAGCCGGATAGAACTCATAGCCGGCATCAATCATGGCCTGCAGCCAAGACATGTCGCCTTCGGTACGTATCATGCCATCCTTGGGGCCTCCACCGGGGTTCACTGTTCCGTCGACGTTGAAGTAATTGCCATTGCCCCTGTACAGATTGAGCATATAAAACTCATTAATAGTATGTCCCTCCAACACACGAGTATCTCCACCGGTGGACACGTCGCCAATGTTCGTGGTGTACACGCCGTCTGCCCAGCCACGCTGTAAGGTACCCTTATACTTGGTCACTTCGTTATTATTCAACGAGAAGTTGGCATTCACGCTATAATGGAAATCCTTCACGCGGTCTTGCCAACCCAAAGTGAGCTCGAAACCACGGTTTCTCACCTCGGCGATATTCTGGTAGGGTGATCCGAAATAGGCCAACGTGGTAGACAACGACGGCTGATACAGAATGCCGTCAGTCAACTTGTTATACCATTCGACGGTAGCCGTCAGTCGGTTGTTCAGCGTAGACACATCCAAGCCGATGTTGGTCACGGCAGTGGTTTCCCACTTCAAGTTGGGATTAGAAAAAGAGGACATGCCGAATCCAGAACTTACATTATTGCCGAAGACATAGCTATTTACAGCATAAAGCGATTGATAGGCGTAATAGTCATTAATGGCACTGTTACCCAGCTTACCCCATGAGGCGCGCAGCTTCAAGTTATCGAAGAGATTCAGGTCCTTCAAGAATCCCTCTTCTGAGATGCGCCAGCCGGCAGAGAAAGAGGGGAACGCACCCCAGCGGTTTTCCTTGGCGAAACGGGACGAACCGTCGTAGCGGATGTTGGCCTCGAAGAGATAGCGGGAATCAAACACATAGTTCACGCGGCCAAACCAGGAACGGGTGGCCAGTTCGCGCGAATAACCAGAGATATAGCTGGGCTCCGTCATGGCGTTGAAGTCATTCAACGAATTGTTCACCATCCCTTTCTTGCAAATATCAATCTCCCGTTTCCACCAACGGTATTCCTCATAACCTGCCATGGCACTCACTTCGTGCTTTCCGCCAAAGGTCTGGCTATAGTTCAACACGCCATTGCTCTTCCAACTCTGCTCGTAGTTGCGCCAGTCGTACACCTGAGCCTCGGCCAGCTCGGCCGATGTGGGCGCATGGTTAGTCACCACTCCCGTCAGGAAGTTCATGCGTGGCTTGTACTCGGAATCATACAAAGTGTGCTCGTTGCGGAAATTGTCGTAATAGAAGTTGTAGGTGAAGCTGAAGTGCTTCAGAAAGTCCACCTTGACATACGGATTCACGTAGAATCGGGTCTGCTTCTTGGCCCCCTCCTGCGTGTCGATGAAGTACAGCGGGTTGGTGGCCGAAGCATCCTCCTCCGTCGAAGCCACTGCCCCGTAGTAACCGTCGTAGTACGGATAGGTACCGGGGTTGGCCTTCTTCATCTCGGTGCCGGTCAGGTTGTCGATGTTGTTGCGTTCCTGGTCGGTGTGATACCCCCAGACGCGGAATCCTGCCGTGAGGAAGGATGTAATCTTAGACTCCACATTGGAACGGAAGTAATATTTCTTCATGCCGGAGTTGGGCGCAATACCCGGATTGTCCAGGAAGGTGCCGCTGAAACTGTAGTTCGTGCGTTTCTCTCTGCCCACCACCGACACGGTGTGCTCCTGCATCCACTTGGGGTTGAACAGCACGTCATACCAGTCGGTATTAGGATAGGCCACGTAGTTGGGATAGCCCGACTCGGAGATGCCGTTGGGGTCCTGCTCTGCTGCACGCCAGGCATCAATGGTACTTTGGCTGTAGAGCGTGGCCGTGCCACTACCCTCGCAAGCTTCGTTGAACAGTTCCATATAGTCGGCATAATTGGACACCTGGCGAATGAGCTTGGCCGGGGTGTTGTAGGAGAATTTGCCGGAATAGGTCACGTTCACCTTGCCTTCCGTCGTGCCTTTCTTGGTCGTTACCAGAATGACGCCGTTGGCGGCGCGGTTACCGTAGATGGCACACGAAGCAGCATCCTTCAGAACGGAGATGCTGGCAATGTCGTTGGGGTTGATCTGGTTGAGGTCCATCTCCATGCCGTCCACCAGCACCAACGGGCTTGAATTGTTCAACGTACCCGTACCACGGATGGAGATGCGGGCACTCTCTTCGTTCGGCTTGGAGCCGGTGGTCATCACGCCCAGTCCGGCAGCCATGCCGCTCAGGGCATTGGCCACGGTGGTGACAGGACGGGACTCCATTTCTTCATCAAAATTGATGGACGATACCGAACCGGTCAAGTTGACCTTCTTCTGCGAGCCGTAACCTACGACTACGACTTCGTCCAAAGCCTGCGCATCTTCCTGTAGCACCACTTCCAAGGAAGTGCCCTGCCAGGTAATTTCACGCGTCTGCATACCAATGTAAGAGAATACCAGCACATCGCCCTGCTTGGCCTGTACCGTGAATCGGCCGTCCAGGTCGGTGATGGCACCAGTCTGTGTGCCTTTAACCGCTACACTCACGCCTATCAAAGGCTCGTTGTTTGCGTCTTTCACCGTACCAGTGGCCGGCCCGCTCTGGGCAAAGGCGGCAAGCGCAAACAGGATCACAAAAAACAGAGATAAAAATTTCTTTGCCATTTTAATAGAATTAGGTTTGAATAGATACGGCTCAACGAAAGAACGCCGCGTTACTTGCTTGGCTGCCGGAACACTCCCATTCCGCCTGCCCGATAATTGAAGTTTTACTAAGTAATACAATTGCTCATGATATACAAATTTAGGGGGTTGTTCTTCAGGTAATTTTCCACCGACAAAGGTATAATAACCTCCCCCTACAGGCGTAGAACAAAATCGCCAACACATAGAATGATATGTGCAAAATCGCTATTCTACGGCATCTGAGCAGTTCGTGCCATTTGCTGAACAATTCCTTATAGAAACAGAAAGGGCGAAGCCGTGGGCGCGATTACCTCACAAAATCTTTGGGCAGCACGCCAAACTGACGTTGGAACACTTTCGTGAAATACGAGGGAGTGTTGAAGCCTGTCATATAGCAGACCTCGTTGATCTTATAGTTTCCTTCTTTCAGCAACTGGGCAGCACGCTTCAGGCGCTCCAGGCGGATGTAATCACCGGGAGTCATGTCCAGCAGCCCTTTGATTTTCCGGCTCAGGCTGGAACGGCTCATGTTGAGCTGAGAGGCCATCTCGTCCAATGAAAAGTCTGGGTTGGACATATTATCCATCACCAAACCGTTGAGCTTCTGCAAGAACTCTTCGTCAGCTTTGGTCATGGCCATACTGTTGGCCTCGACAAAGGGCGAATGAGCAAAAGACTTGCGCAACTTCTCGCGGTTGTCCAGCAGGTTGGAGACGCATACCTTGAGATATTCCACCGAGAAGGGCTTCTCCACATAAGCATCGGCTCCGAACTTCATACCTTCTATTTTGGCTTGTAGGGTTGTCTTGGCCGTCAACAGAATGACGGGGATATGACTGTAATCCAGTTCGGACTTCAGATGTTCGCACAGTTCCAAGCCGTCCATCTCGGGCATCATGATGTCTGTAATGACCAGATTGACCACTTCCGACTCCAGCACCTTCAGCGCAGCCACACCGTTGGACGCAGTCAGCACACGGTATTCGCTGGCAAATATCTTGGCGATGAACGCGCGCATCTCGGCGTTGTCTTCCACAACCAAAAGGGTATAATGCTGGCCGTCGGACGCCGTTTCTTGTTCGCTGGAAATGCTTTCCGGCAGCTCCTCTTTCTGGGCTTCCATATTGAAAGTATGCTCGTGTTCCAACGGCAGCGAGAGACAGAAGCAGTTGACGTCGGGCGCATCCGTCATGCCCAGCGTGCCTCCGTGCAGTTCGGCCAGGGAGCGGGCCAACGCAAGTCCGATGCCGGTTCCGCCCACGGTGTTGGACTGCTCGTTATTATAACGGATAAAAGGCTTGAAGATTTCTTCGCGCATATCCTGCGGCACCAGGACTCCATCATTGGCAATGGTAAACAGCAGATGCCCCTCCTCTACCTTCAGGCTGATACGGATATACGAATCGGCATACTTCACAGCATTAGTCAGCAAGTTGCTGATGATTTTAGTCAACCCTTCCCTGTCCACCGACGCATACAACTTTTCGGGCTGGTCGATCGTCAATTCAATGCCCCGCTGCCGAGCCAAAGGTCGAAAACGCTTGCAGGTACGTTGTACAATATCCACAACATCAACTTCCACGAAATTCAGCTGGAAGCCGCGTGTCTCTGTTTTACGGAAGTCCAGCAACTGATTCACCAGATCGAGCAGGCGGTTGGTGTTGAGGTCCATGATTTCCAGGTCATCGCGAATGCCCTCAGGCAGGATCTTCGAGGCCAGCACATTCTCCAGCGGACTCTTGATAAGCGTAAGGGGGGTGCGTATCTCATGGGCCACGTTGGTAAAGAAGTCTATCTTCGCCGTATAAATCTCACGCTCCTTCTCCCGCTCCAGCTTTTCCATGGCCAGACGGTTGCGGCGCAACGCCCTCCGGCGGAAATAAAGACTCACGCCCACCAACGAACAAATGAACAAGACGGCATAAATCATGTACGCCCAGGCCGACAAATAGAACGGCGGACGGATACGGACACCCAGCACGCATTCGGCAGGATTCCACTTACCATCACTGTTAGAGCCACGGATGTGCAACCGGTAGTTGCCATAGGGCAAGCGCGAATAGGTGATGCGTGCATTATGCCTTACTGGATACCACTCCGTGTCAAAGCCTTCCAGGCAATATTCCAAGCGGTTCATCTCCGGTGCCTGGTAACTGAGAGCTGCTGTCGTGAAGGAGAAAGAATTCTGCTCGGCATCCAACTCAATAGCATCCGAGTAGATGATATTATGCTGCAAAGGAGAACCGGGGCAACCGACAGCCACCCGTTTATTATACAGGTAAAAATCTGTCAACACCACAGGCGGCAAATACGTATTCTCCACAAAAGTAGACGGATCGAAGATGATGAAACCATTGATGCTGCCCAGATAAATACGCCCCTCAGCATCACGATAGCCAGACTGGAAATTAAACTGATTGCTCAGTAAGCCATTGGCCGTAGTAAAATTCCGCCTATAACCAGTATCCGGTTCAAAACAGAACAGACCTTCGTTAGAAGTGATCCACAACTTACCCTCAAGGTCTTCCACCATCTTATAAATTGTATTGGGGAAGCCCTTGGATATGTCATAGCGAGTAAAGTTGTCCGTCTCCGGATGGTAAAGGCAACATCCACCTCCCAGCGTCATGAACCACAGGCGCTTCTTGCTGTCCTCATAGATACTGATGACCTTATCGTAGGCCAAGGAAGCATCATCGTGCTCATCCGACAAATAGTTGCGCCAATGCTTCCGGCGCGAATTATAACAATACAAACCTTTGGCATACGTGGCAAACCACAAGTTACCATTGTAATCTTCCCAAATGTCATAGATGAATAGATTACCCAACTGGGGCACCCGCGTGAAATCGTCCGTTTTCCTATTATACTTCACCAGTCCCGAAGTAGTGCCTATCAGAATCTCGCCGTCGGCTGTCCGGCAAATGGTAAAAATATCGTTGGAAGGCAACTGATTGTCTGCGGCCCCGCGGACATAGTGACGCACATTGTGGGTGCGCAGGTTCACACGACTCAGTCCACCGGAGAAAGTACCCACCCACAGTTCATCTCCATCCCGGCAAAGCCCGTGCACATTGCGGTAGATGGATGGGTGGCGGAAGGGCGTGATCTTTCCGCTCTCCGGGTCAAAGTTGAAAAGGCCCTTGTCTTCCGTGCCGATCCACAAAGTACCGTCATTCCCCTCGCAAAACTCACGCACGCGCCGCCCAAAATACTCCAAACCGCTACGCGGATAGATCTTCTCGAAATATGTCCATTGATAGGGAGCATAATTGATGCCGCCGAAATACGAACCTATCCACATGCCCTGCTCTGCATCCAGGCAAAGGGAATAGATGGCATTGTCCGATAAGGCATAGATGTCGTCCTGATCGGGTACAGTCAGGTGGACCTGGCTGCTGTCGGCCAGGTTGCAGATATAGAGGCCGGTCTCCGTACCCGCCCAAAGCTCATCGTCGGTCTTGAACTGTAGGGTGCGCACGTAGGCATTCAGCAAGCGGCGCGTCTGGCCGGTGATGCTGTTGATTTCGTCCAAGCCAGCATTAGACGCCACATAAACCCTATTGTGCGCCCCCTTGACGGCCCAGTTGATGATGTCTCCCTTGAAGATTTCTCGTCCTTCAGCATCCCGGTATGGACGAGGGGAAGTGCTGAAATCTTTGGGAACGGAATACACATTGTCCGCATACAAAGCCAGCCAACAGATGTCATCCTGAATCCAGAAGCGGGTAACATTGGGCATGCCGGAAGAATAGAATTCCTGCACCAGAAGTTTGTCCCGGAGGTTGTAACGGAATAGTCCCTGCTCTTCCACCGAAATCCAGATGTCGTCGCCATCGGCAGCGATTTGTGTCACATAGTTAATGATGCGACTCCCGCGGTCGCTGACCAAGTCGAAGGCAGTGAACGAGTCGACCAAAGGATGATAAATGAAGACTCCCCCATCGGTACCCACCCAGATATTGCCGTCTACATCTTCGTGCAATGCTGTGATGAAGTTTTTGCCCAAGCCTGAATTCTCCTTCTTATAGACGCGGAAAGAAAAGCCGTCATACCGGTTCAACCCTTCTTTGGTGCCAAACCACATGAAGCCTTTCCGGTCTTGCAGAATCTGATACACCGTATTCTGCGACAGCCCATTGCGGACATCCAACGTACGGAAGTAATAGTGCGCAGTATTTTCAGCACAAACAGCTGTAGAGAAGGATATGCACCATATTCCCACCCAGACAAGCAACCACAACATCCTTTTTTTCATGACTGATAATCTAAAATTAATCAAGGGACAACGGGCACTCCTCCAGACGGTTACGGAAGTGCCCGCCGCATTCAATCAAGCATTTTTATTCTTCACTGAGCGACCGGCAAATGCGCCGGTTGATCTCCCGCACCCGGTCAGCATCCATCTTCACCACCTTGCGGTCGTAGGTCATCAGCCCGTTCACCTCCACTTCCACGTCGGTGGTCTGGGTATAGACGGCTGCCGAGAATCCACGTTTGATGAGCTTCAGGAGCATGTCGGCATATTGGGCATACTGGTTCGTCACTTCCTCCGACGAGTTGAACTGCACGTAACCCCAGTTGCGGTCGGGTTCCCACAGATGGTCTTTCAGCGCCAGCCCGATGCCGCCAAACTCGCCCAACACCGTGGCACGCTGTGCGTCATACAGAAACATCTCCGGCTCGGGATAGTGGTGCAGGTCCAGCATGTCGCCACAGGTATAGTGGTTGCCGCCGCTGGCAGGATTGACTAGACGCGAAAGGTCGTATTGCTTGGTCCAGGCAGCTATCTCAGGTGTCTTGAACTGTCCCCAAGCTTCGTTGAAAGGCACCCACACGCCGATGCAGGGATACGAATAGAGGCAGTCGATGATTTCCTTCCACTCTTTGCGGTAGATGGCCTCGGATTGCGGGGTACGCGTCCGCTCAGCCCCGGTGAAATATTGACGCATCTGCCATTCAGGGTTACGGTCCCCACTGGGCATGTCTTGCCAGACGATGATGCCCAGGCGGTCGCAATGGGTGTACCAACGGGCGGGTTCAACTTTGATATGCTTACGTATCATATTGAATCCTAACTGCTTAGTCATTTCTACATCATAGCGCAGAGCCTCGTCGGTAGGAGCGGTATAAAGGCCATCGGGCCACCAGCCTTGATCCAGCGGACCGTATTGGAAGAGAGGGCGATTATTCAGCGCAAGGCGCACGATGCCATCCTTGTCCCGCATGGTGGAGAACTTACGCATGGCGGCGTAACTGCTCACCTCGTCCACGATGCGGCGACCGTCTTTCAGGCGAACCTTCAGGTCGTAGAGGGCAGGAGAATCGGGACTCCAAAGCTTCACATCGGCCGGCATGCGCACTTCCACGGGCTGCCCGTTGATGCTGCGCCCGGTAGCTACGAGCTGACTGCCATCATACACCTCGACTTCGGCCAGGCAAGAAGTCGCGGAGGTCACAGGCTGAACGGTGAGCACATTGCGGTCCACGTCGGGAGTAATGCGGAGATGCTCTATATAATGTGCAGGCACAGGCTCCAGCCAGACGGTCTGCCAAATGCCGCTGACGGGGGTATACCAGATGCCTTCCGGGCGATTCACCTGCTTGCCACGTGGCTGCGGTCCATTGTCAGTGGGATCCCACACACGGACGGTCAGCGTGTTTATACCACTCTTGCCGACCAAAGCTGCAGTAACATCGAATGAGAAGGGGGTGAATCCTCCTTCGTGGCTACCCACTTTCACATCGTTCACCCAGACATCTGCTTTCCAATCCACGGCACCGAAATGCAGCAGGACACGCTGCCCACGCCAATCGGAAGGCACGGTGAAGGTACGCGAATAAACCAGCTCGGACTTGTCATCCAGGCGACGGCCTACCCCCGACAATGACGACTCGATGGCAAAGGGTACCAAGATCTCACCCTCGAACTCATCGGGCATGGCGGCATCTTTGGGAACGACGGCATATTGCCACAATCCGTTCAAGTTCTGCCACTGGGCACGCTCCATCTGCGGGCGGGGATATTCGGGCAACACGTGGGCGGGGTCAATCTGCGTGGCCCACTCGGTTTTGATTCGCTCGCCCGCAGGTTGCCATTGGGCGAAACAGTTGCCACTGGCCAACAGCAGCGGCAAGGCTAAAGAGAGAATACGTTTCATAAATAATACGTTTATGGAATTTGTGTTTGCCGCCAAAGGTACACAAACACAATTGCAATTTCTATCACTATAGAAGCAATAAATAGCATATCCGGTGCAAATGCGCATCAATGCTCCCCCAAAACGACATTTTCCGCCCTCTTCAATGCCTGAACCCCGGCACATCCGGCATAATCGTCGGCCCTCCCCTACGACTGCCATTGCGATGATCCTGGATGACTCCCCGGATAATCTCGAAAAGGATAGGCCCAAAATCTATCTGCAACTTGAACTTGTCGAACTTGTAGTAAGGCGCTACGACGGGCAGGACTTCCCAGCGGCCCGTCAGCGAATTGTAATAGCTCTGTGCACCAAACTCTACGCCGAAACGCTCGGTAAACCCAATGCCCATGACGCCTCCCGCACCGTATGCCGGACGCCCTTGGAAATTGCCGAAGTCCACGCCGCCAAAGGCACGGAAATAAAGCCGGTCCTGCGCCTGGTAAATCATTTGCCCAGACAGGCCGAAAGACTGTCCCGTAAAATGGGCCGTATTCATCTTCAAGGCATCTGCCATCAGTTGCAGTTGCAAACGGTCGCTTAATTGTTTCTGCCAGCCCAACGTGGCCGCATTGAAACGGCCGATGCCGGGCACACTGGTCTGCGAACCCATACCGACAAGGTAACCGCCACCGGCACGCCTCCATACGCCCGATGTCGAATAATCGCCCCGAAACATCGGGGAAGGATTAATAGAATAAGGAGCTACCGGACCCTGCGGGAAATTCAGGCGGGAAGAAGAAGGCGTGCGCACAGGTAGGTGCCGGATGACTGGCAACTCTGCATTCACCGACGACAAGCTATCGGGCGAAACCAGCATATACCCCTCCCCGACCATCGACACAGAATCACGCCGTACCCGCAGGCTGTCTTCCTGCTGTGCAAAGGCATGTACCCCGCCCGCCAGCAACAAGATGCACAGAAGCGGACGTAAACATTTCCATATAGACAAACAACTCACCATCGTTCCATTCCATTTGTACATACAAAGATACCTTCAATCTCTTTTCCCGCCCAAAAACAATAAGACTATTTAAGAAATAGGCAGGAAACAATGGTATTATAGGCTTTTTTTCTTACATTTGTCTGCAAATAGAACCCCAAAAACATATTGTATGAAAAACTCAAGATTCTTTGCGCGGCTGTTCTTGCTCGCCACGCTGTGCATCGGCAGTCCGTCGCTGCATTCACAATCCGTCATTCCCATTCCACAGGAAGTGGAACAAGCGGAAGGTTCATTCACCCTCAATGCCAACACCCGGTTGAGCTGTAACCTGCAAGGCGATGAGCTGGAGCAGCTGCTGGATTACCTCAAGCAACAACCGCTCCTGAGCGCATGCCTGAAGAACGGCCACAACACCCCGGCCGGACAGGCTGGCATCATCCTGCAAAAGCTGGACAACGCCGGCACCCGCACACCGGAAAGCTATGAACTGCGCGTAACGCCAGAGCGCATACACATTACGGCCTGCACAGATGCCGGCCTGTTCTACGGTCTGCAAACCTTGATGCAACTGGCCACGCCGACCGGCGAAGGCCAATGGAAGGTATCGGCCTGCCACATCACAGACGAGCCACGCTTTGCCTACCGCGGCTTCATGATGGACGTGTCCCGCCACTTCCGCACGAAGGAGTTTGTCAAGAAGCAGATGGATGCCATGGCCCGCTTCAAGCTGAACCGCCTGCACCTGCACCTGACCGACGGCGCAGGCTGGCGTATCGAAATCAAGCAGTATCCGCGCCTGACGGAGTTCGCCGCCTGGCGTCCGCAGGCTGTATGGAAAGACTGGTGGTTCAAAGGCGGACGCCAATATTGCGAGGAGGGAACCCCGGGTGCCTACGGCGGCTACTACACGCAGGATGACATCCGCGAGTTGCTGGCCTATGCCGCCGAGCGCCACATCACCATCATCCCCGAAATAGAGATGCCCGCCCACTCCGAAGAGGTACTGGCCGCCTATCCGGAAATGTCCTGCTCGGGCGAGCCGTACAAGAACGCCGAGTTCTGCATCGGCAACGA
>JAHLFO010000006.1 GCA_018883785.1 Candidatus Bacteroides intestinipullorum | reverse complement strand
TATGACCTGTTTGATAGGTTGGTTAAGATTGCCGCCATTTACACATCGGACATCAAATGGAGAGACTACTACTTACCGGACGATGAAATCGTTTAAGGTTTGTTAGTACATTTATCACCACACGGAGAAATAATTCCCCAGCCCATCAGACCCGATATTTCCAAGATTAATCTTACCTTTGCGCCCGTTTTCAGGATTAACGGTAAAAAGATTAACAGGAAATGCATTCTACAGACGAACTCAAAGACATCACCCGCTTCCTGCTGGAGTATGCCAACCGTCTGATGGGCTCGGGGGTACACACCTCGCGCGTGGTGCGTAACACGCATCGCATCGGACAATCGTTGGACGTGGAAGTGGCTGTATCCGTGATGCAGAACAACCTCATCGTGAACGTAAGGGACCCGGAGAGCCGAGAAGTGTACAACGAAATGGCCGCCATCCCGGCTTTCCCCATCAGTTTTGAACTCAATGCCGAGTTGAGTGCTCTCAGCTGGGAAGCTTACGACCAACGCCTATCCCTCGCCGCTCTGCGCGAAAAATATAGCCAGGTCATTGCCCGCCCCAAGATGGATCCGCTCTGCACTCTCTTTCTAGTGGCCTTTGCCAACGCTTCATTCTGTGCCTTGTTCGGAGGTGACTGGACATCGCGAGGAATTGTCTTCTCGGCTACTCTCATCGGTTTCTACCTGCGACAGGTCATGCAAAGGAAGCACATCAACCATTACATCGTCTTCATAGTATCTGCCATGGCCGCTTCGCTTTGCGCCTCGTCAGCCTTGACACTGGACACCACGGCGGAAGTAGCCATAGCCACCAGCGTGCTCTATCTGGTGCCTGGCGTACCGTTGCTCAACGGTGTCATTGATATCGTAGAAGGTTATGTCACTACCGGTTGGTGCCGACTGATTCAGGCACTGCTGCTCGTGTTGTGCATCGCCATCGGACTATCTGTCACGTTGATGCTGGTGCGGAACAGTCTACTGTGAGCAATGAGAATTCAGTGCGTTTGCGTGCACATAAATAATCACCTAACCATCCACATATTATAATATGCTTATCACCGACATTCTATCCGACGGACTTTTCGCCGCCGTGGCCGCCATCGGCTTCGGTGCCATCTCCGATCCGCCCTTGCGCGCCTTCCCCTCCATCGCCTTACTGGCCGCTATAGGTCATGCACTGCGCTTCTGTCTGATGACGTACCTGGGCATCGACATTGCCACCGCCTCACTTTGCGCTTCGTTTACCATAGGCATGGGTAGCCTGCTGCTGGGCAAACGAATCCTCTGCCCCATGACTGTGCTCTACATCCCGGCGTTATTGCCCATGATCCCGGGCATGTATGCCTACAAGACGGTGTTCGCTCTTATCATGTTCATGCAGAATCTAAATTCACCTGATGCGTTGCAGGAATACATTCGCGACATCTTTACAAACGGATTGGTGACATGCAGCGTTATCTTCATGCTGGCCGTAGGAGCCACATTCCCATTGTTTCTTTTCATCAAACGGGCGTTCTCGATGACGCGGAAATAAAGGGGAATTTTAGCGTGCGCAAGCGCGCTTTAATGAAAAATGATGAATAAAGAATTGTGGCACAGTCCCGCTTCCAGCTAAAAATTCTTCATTTTGCGCGAAGCGCGATTCTTCATTCTTCATTTAACAGATAAAATATCATTTAATCAAAACAACAAAATAACAATGGAAATATTCTGGAATACAATCGCCTGCTACAACGAAGGCACTTGGCCAATTCAACTCTTTCTCACCCTAGCAGGTATCTTGCTAACCGTGCTGCTTTACCAACGCCCCACAATGGGCGTGAAACGCATGATGAAAGGCTACTTGGTCTTGCTGAATGGCTGGATAGCAGCCGTCTATTATATGACTTACGGTGGCATTCGCAGTTACCACTACATCTTGGCTATCTTTTGGAGCATTCTTGCCCTCATTTGGCTATGGGATCTTGTGACTGGATACACCACCTTCGAGCGCAATGACCGCCACCGCTACTTGGTAGCCGTGCTCTACGCCATGCCTTTCCTCTATCCGCTCCTCTCGTGGATACGCGGCATGGAGTTCCCTATGATGACCACTACCATTATGCCGTGCTCGGTGGCCGTGTTCACCATCGGCCTATTGCTGGGCTTCTCGCGCAAGGTGAATCTGCTCATCATCCTCTTCCTATGCCACTGGGCACTCATAGCCTTTTCCAAGATTTATGTTTACCAGATACCAGAAGACACTCTGTTGGCTGCAGCTACCGTGCCCGCCATCTACCTGTTCTTCAAGAACTACTTCGACCAGAATCTGCACAAGGAGACCAAGCCTAGTGCTCGCTTTATGAATGGCTTTCTCATCGCAATATGTGCCATCATCGGCGTAGCACTCAGCTTCACGCTGCTAAATGGGCTAACAAGATAAAAAGCTGTTAGGTACAAAAACAGAATAGGGTATGCTCCACACGAGAGACATACCCTATTTCTTTATCAATTATGGTATAAAACTATAGTATCAATAGAACCAACGAACGTAGCAGAAGTCCTGACGGTGAGGCAGATCGGGATTCTTCGGGAACATACGATAAGCTACTTTGAAGCTACCGGCGTTCTCCAGTTTATGCTTCACTTGGAACGTATAGAGCGATCCTTCGCGTTTCACCACGCTGAACGGCTCAACAGAATAGATATGCTGCTTGCCATCCTCACCAGCGTGTGTCGTCACGAGTTCGAGACCGATGGCATCGTCCAATCCCTTCTCATCAATGACATAGGTGATGGTGTATTCCTTGCCGCTCTCGATGGATCCTTTCAGCAAGTCTACCGTCTTCTCGCTAGATACTACCTCGATGCTGTCCCACTTCTCTACCACTTGTTCCTTCCAGGCTGCGATTTCCTTGGCCTTAGCATAGTTGTTGGCTGCCAAGATCTTGAAACGCTCAGCTTCCTTGTTATAGAACTTCTTGTAGTAGTCATCCAACTGACGCTTCATCGTATAGTGCGGGGCAATCTGCGCGATAGAATTCTTAATGGTACGTACCCAACCTTCTGAGTAGCCTTTCTGGTTGCGAGCGTAATACAGCGGAAGAATTTCTTGCTCCAAAATGCTGTAGATAGTAGCTGCATCCAATTGGTCTTGGTATTCCTGATTCTGATATGTGCGCTTCTCGGTCAATGCCCAACCGGCACCTTCACGATAGCCTTCCAGCCACCAGCCGTCCAGTACGGAGAAGTTAACAACACCGTTCATCAGTGCTTTCTCGCCGGATGTACCGGAAGCTTCGAGCGGACGGGTCGGCGTGTTCAGCCAAATATCCACACCAGAAATCAAGCGGCGAGCCAGCTTCATGTCATAATTTTCAAGGAAGATGATCTTGCCCAAGAATTCGGGACGGCGGGAAATCTCGATAATCTTCTTGATCAAACCCTGACCGGCACCATCATGCGGGTGAGCCTTACCCGTGTAGATGAATTGTACGGGATAGTTAGGATTGTTCACAATTTTAGCCAGACGCTCCAAATCAGTGAAGAGCAGGTGAGCACGCTTGTACGTAGCAAAGCGACGACCAAAACCAATCAGCAGAGCGTTCGGATTAATCTTGTCCAGCAAGGATACAATGCGCGAGGGGTCACCTTGGTTCTTCAGCCAAGTCTCACGATAGGACTTGCGCACGTAATCTATCAGCTTGTTCTTCAGCTGCATGCGAGTCTTCCAGATTTCCTCATCGGACACATCATAGATGGCCTTCCAATACTCTGGATTGGACTGGTCGAACCAGTAGTTCTCATCAAAATGGGCACCGTAGAGCTGTTTCCACTCCGTAGCACTCCATGTGGGGAAGTGTACGCCATTGGTCACGTAGCCCACGTGCATTTCCTCGGGGAAGTAACCCTTCCAGATGGGAGCAAACATCTCTTGCGACACCTTGCCATGCAGCCAGCTTACGCCATTAACCTCCTGGGACGTGTTGCAAGCGAAGATAGACATGCAGAAGCGTTCGCCCTTGTCGCCCGGGTTGTTGCGGCCCAGATCCATGAGGTCGTCCCAGCTGATGCCCATACGTTGCGGATAACCGCCCATGTACTTGCCGAAGAGGCCTTCGTCGAAGTAGTCGTGACCGGCAGGCACGGGAGTATGCACAGTGTACAACGAAGAGGCACGCACCAACTCGATGGCTTGGTCGTAGGTCAATCCTTCAGCCACATAGTCGCAGATGCGCTGCACGTTGATGAGGGCTGCATGTCCCTCGTTGCAGTGATAAATGTCCTTCTTGATACCCAGCTTCTTCAGCGTCAGAATACCACCGATACCCAGCAGGATTTCCTGCTTCAAGCGGTTCTCCCAATCACCACCATAAAGCTGGTGCGTGATGCGGCGGTCAAACTCGCTGTTCAGGTCATTGTCCGTATCTAACAGATAAAGGGAAATACGACCCACATTGACACGCCAAACG
This sequence comes from Candidatus Bacteroides intestinipullorum, assembly GCA_018883785.1. Classification (GTDB taxonomy): domain Bacteria; phylum Bacteroidota; class Bacteroidia; order Bacteroidales; family Bacteroidaceae; genus Bacteroides; species Bacteroides intestinipullorum. Next base: position 11,568 of record JAHLFO010000006.1, on the reverse strand, counting down.
TAGGCATGAACATAATAATCGAGGTAGGGCACGTCCACGATGACTTGCTGGCCATTCTCGTCGAGCACGCGGTCGATAGGCAGCTGGCCGAAGTTCTGCGCTTCGTAGTTGGCTATCTGCTGTCCATCCATGGACAAGGTCTGCGTGAAGTAACCGTAACGATAAAGGAAGCCCACGCCGCACATGTCGACGTTGCTGTCCGAAGCCTCTTTCAGGTAGTCGCCAGCCAATACGCCAAGACCACCGGAATATATTTTGAGCACATGCGTCAAGCCGTACTCCATGCTGAAGTAGGCCACGGAAGGACGCTTCTTATCAGGCTCCACGTCCATGTAATTGCGGAACTTGGAGTAGACAGCATCCAGACGGCGCAAGATAACTTTATCATTGGCTAAAGCCTCGAGCTTTGCATAACTCATACGCTCCAACAGGAGAACCGGGTTTTGACCCACTTCTTTCCATAGGGCTGGATCAAGGTCTCTAAACAATTCGGTAGCCTCGTAATTCCATGACCACCAAATGTTGCGGGCCAATTCTGACAGTTTCTCCAATTCGGCAGGAATGTGTGACTTCACATTCACATCTTTCCAATTAGGAGTGTTTACATTACTAACTTTAATCTTCATTGTATGATAACTTGAGTGATAAATTATAATCTGTTAACCCAAGAGGCGTTTCATGGCATTGCGCAAGGCGATGTCGTATGCCTCATAATAGTATTTTATAAAATGTTTCCACAAAGCTTGCTCGGCCACCTGCCCGGCACGCTTCCGAATAGCTTTCACCTCATCGGGAGTTTTCGAGGAGAACAGCGAAATGGTATCTTTCACCCCGTCGGCCACTTCGGAATAGTTGTAGTCCGAGCGATGCAACACCTCCACGCCATCGTCAATGCCATGCTGGTGGCGCAGGCTCTTCACCCACAGGCCGAAGCCTGCCAGATCAGTGGTGATGGTAGGCACATGGAAAGCCACGCTTTCCAGCGGCGTATAGCCCCACGGTTCGTAGTAGGAAGGATAGACACTTAGGTCAAGCCCAGGCACCATATCATAATACGTCTTGTTTACGATACCGTCACGTCCGTCCAGGTAGCAGGGGAAGAAGATGACCTTTACCTTGTCCTCCGGACGGTTATTAAGATCCAAGTACTTCAGCATGTCCAGCACCTGGTCGTGCGTCATATCATGCAGCCAGTGCGTGATAAGGGGGCAAGGCAAGGGCGTGGTAAACTTCTCCTTGCTCTTCATGCGTTGCTGCAAGTCCTCACGCGGATCGCCCACCCAACCCGGTACGTTGACAAAGGCCAAGACTTTCTTCTTCAAGTTCTTATCCCGATTCAAGCGGTTCAACGCCTCCAAGAAAACATCGATACCTTTGTTCTTGAACTCGTAACGACCACTCGTGGCGATGATAAGCGTATCATCATCAAACTCTTGTCCGGTCAGACAATTGGCCACCCGCAATTTCACGGCACGTGCACGCTTCCGCTTGCCAGCGTATGCTGCGCCTTTGGGCACAAAATCATCCTCGAAACCATTCATCAGGATAACATCTGCCGACTTGTCCAGCAGTTCCTTGCACTCGTTGTTCGTAATTTCGCTCACCGTTGTGAAGCAATCCACATAATGAGCCGTCTGCTTCTCGATGGAGTGTTTGGATTGCATGTTCAGTTCCTCGGCCATCTGGTCGCCGTTGTAGGCAAAGAGGTAGTCATAGAGCGGCTTGTTGTTGCCCGCTATGGAGCGTCCGATGGAAGTGGCGTGCGTGGTGAACACGGTGGCAATCTCAGGCACATTGGTCTGCAAGTAGAGAGCGGCCATGCCGAGCATCCACTCGTGTGCGTGGAAGATCACCTTGTCCGTCTCCGTCAGGTTATAACGGTAGAAGCTCTCCACCACCCGACCCGTGGCATACGCAAACATGGACGACTCATCATAGTCGCCATAGGCATGCAGGGAATCCACTTGGTAGCGGTTCCACATATCTGTATATATCTGATCCTTGAATGGGAAAAAAGGTCGGAAATCGACCAAGATGACAATCGGTTCGCCAGGAATATTCCAACGGCCCACACGGACGGAAAGCCCGTCCTTCTCGTTAGCATACTTGCGCCACGTGGCACAAAGATTATCTGATTCTATGAACAAAGGATTTTCCTTCCCTTGCCACACATCGGGGCCTATATAAAACAATTTGTCACCAAACTTAGCTTTCAGGGTATTAGCCTGCGTTGACAGGACGGTATAGATTCCGCCTACTTTGTTGCACACCTCCCAACTGGCTGCAAAAACATAATCGGGGCTTTGAAATCCTTCTATCATATATGTAGTAAAAACTCTTTTTGAAACGTGGGGGCAAAGTTACGCATTATTCTTTGAAAAATAGTCTTTTAATACAAAAAATCTATTTCCAAGAATGCAAGAAATCCCGCTCCCCCTCCACAGAGGCCTCTGGACGGGTATGTCCTTCATTCGATTACTAAAGTCCTTCTTAAGCCCGCCAAAGTGCCTCTTTAAGCGGCTCAAGTGCCTGTTTAGCGTAGGCATCATTTCCACTTTGGCGATGAGAATGAAGTATAGCACTCAAATAGTGCAGACATCTCGCAGATTATGCGTACATTTGCGGTGCCAAAAGGCATATATACTGCATGGTCCGAAGGAAATATACCTCCAGGCAAAGTCGGTACTGTTGTGCCTCACATGCATACCCGTCAAAATTATCAACTTATGGAAGAAAAGAAAGCCACCGAAACTCCTGTGCTGAACGCACACAACAAGGAAGAGCACCGCCCGTCGCACACGTGCGAACATATTGTAAATCAAACCATGATCCGCCTCTTCGGCTGCGGACGATCCGTCTCTGCACACATCGAACGAAAGAAGAGCAAGCTGGACTACCGCCTGAATCACCGCCCCACGGACGAAGAGGTCAAAAGGCTGGAAGACGCGGTCAATGAGGTCATCGCCAGACACTTGCCCGTCACCACGGAATATATCACCCAGGAAGAGGCCCGTGGCCGTTTCGACTTGGCACGCTTGCCCGAAGATGCTTCGGAAACGGTGCGTGTGGTACATGTGGGCGACTACGACGAATGCCTCTGCATCGGTGCCCACGTGAACAACACGGCAGAAATAGGCACCTTCCGCATCATCAGCCACGACTGGGATGAGGAGCGGAAGGTGTGGAGAATGCGGTTCAAAGTGGAAAGCAAAGGATGATTTATCGCTGTTTTGTCCCTCGCTTCAGGAAACGGTCGGTCAGCCAGCGACGAACCGGCATATCATAGCATTTCAACGAAGCGAAGGCCAAAGCGACAGCACCCACGAATACCAGAATCATGTAGGGGATGCCATCCGTGATACTGGCTCCCGTGTTGCACACCCACGCCGTATATACATACACCAGCGGATAGTGCGTGATATAGATAGGATAGGAAATGTCGCCCAAGAATTTGCAGACTGCCGTGGAACGACGCCCTGTCACCTTTCCGCCCGCACCCATGGACACGATGACCGGGAAGAGGAAAAGAATACAACAAGCCTCATATAGCCCGTTCATCCAGAAGTGATTTTCCCCACCAATACGAGGCACAGAAAGCATCACCACGATGAGCAAACTACAATACCAGAAAGCGCGCTTCTTCAACCGGATCAGCCAACCCAACCGCGAAAGGAGCAAACCGCCGAAGAAAGGATAAAGCAAACGAGTGAAGCCCACATACTGCTGCTCCCAGGTCAAGGCCCAACCGCCCACCATGTCGCCCAGCGGAGCCGTCTGGCTGCGATAGACCGTCAAGCAGGCGGCAAACACCACCAATACCGTGAGTGCCGTCTTGCTGAAACGGCGAACAAAGAGGGCATAAAGGATATTGGCAATATATTCATAATAAAGTGACCAGGCGGGGCCATTAAGCGGGTGCATCTCTGTCCAGCCACGCACGTCCCATTTCAACGGAAGGGGCAACAACGTAAATCCCCACACCATCAACAACAGGAGCATCCACACAGGAGTGTCCGCTATCTGGGGAAAACAAACTTCCGACTTTTGGAAATAGAAAAACACAGCCCCCACGATGCTGCCCATAATGACCATGGGATGCAGACGGATGACGCGCCGCTTGAAGAATGTCCCTAACGTCATACGATCCCAGCGGTCATCGTAAGCATACCCGATGACAAAGCCCGAAAGCATGAAGAAGAAATCCACGGCCAGATAGCCATGATTGATGATTTGTACCAGATGGTTGCCCCCTGCATGGGCCTCAAACAGATGGAAAATGATAACCATCAACGCGGCCACGCCACGTAAGCCGTCCAATATCTCATAGTGCGGCTTGGAAGCCAGATAAGTGGTCTGTGCTTTCATGAAAAATGTCTTGTTAGTGTGATTGTTTGTAAAATTAATGGGTGCAAATATAAAGCAAAATAAAAATGCAACAAAATAATTTGCTACAGAAATACACAAAAACGCGGACTTCACAGCCTCTTCCGTGAAATCCGCGCTCACTTAAAGAATCACACAAATTCTGTTTCTTAGTTGCGGAACACCAACCCGTCGCCTTGGACATCGGCATCCACGATAATGGGTTTGTTGCGATCCACCTCTTGAGCCAGAAGCTTCTTCGACAAGTCGTTCAGCATGTAGTGCTGAATGGCACGCTTGACGGGACGAGCACCAAACTCGGGGTCATAACCGGCACGAGCCAGGAAGTTGACGGCGGCATCGGTCAGTTGCAACTCAACGCCGTTCTCAGCCAGCATCTTTTGCACGTTGCCAATTTGCAGGTTGACAATCTGCTTGATTTCCTTCTCCGTCAACGGCAAGAACATGATGGTCTCGTCAATACGGTTCAGGAACTCCGGACGGATGGTCTTCTTCAGCATGTTCATCACCTCACGCTTGGTCTCCTCTATGATTTCGGCCTTATTCGAGCCGTTCAGCTTCTCCAGCTGACTCTGAATATACGAGCTACCCATATTGGAGGTCATGATGATGATAGTGTTCTTGAAGTTCACCGTGCGGCCTTTGTTGTCCGTCAGGCGTCCGTCGTCCAATACCTGCAAGAGGATGTTGAACACATCAGGGTGTGCCTTCTCAATCTCATCGAACAAGACTACCGAATAGGGCTTGCGGCGCACGGCTTCGGTCAACTGACCACCCTCGTCGTAGCCTACGTATCCGGGAGGCGCTCCAATCAAACGCGACACGGTGTGCTTCTCCTGATACTCGCTCATGTCGATACGCGTCATCATTGACTCGTCATCGAAGAGGAACTCAGCCAATGCCTTGGCCAACTCCGTCTTGCCGACACCCGTCGTACCCAGGAAGAGGAACGAGCCAATAGGTCGCTTGGGATCTTGCAATCCAGCACGGCTACGGCGCACGGCATCGGCCACCGCTTCGATGGCCTCATCCTGCCCGATGACACGCTTATGCAATTCGTCTTCCAAGTGGAGCAACTTCTCACGCTCGCTTTGCAGCATCTTGCTGACCGGTATGCCCGTCCAGCGGGATACCACGTCGGCAATATCCTCGGCATCCACTTCCTCCTTGATCATGGCTTTGTCGCCCTGCATCTGGTGCAACCTTTGCTGTGTTTCCTCAATCTCCTTGTTCAAAGCTTGAAGCTTGCCGTAACGGATTTCAGCCACCTTGCCATAGTCACCCTCTCGTTCAGCCTTCTCCGCCTCGAACTTCAGGTTCTCGATCTCGACCTTATTCTGCTGAATTTTATTCACCAGCGCTTTCTCGCTCTGCCACTTGGCCTTGTACGAGCTTTCTTGTTCCTTCAATTCTGAGAGTTCCTTACCGATCTGCTCCAACTTGACGGTATCGTTTTCCCGTTTGATGGCCTCGCGCTCAATCTCCAGTTGCTTGATCTTACGCGTGATTTCATCCAGTTCCTCGGGCACGGAATCCACCTCCATGCGAAGCTTGGCGGCAGCCTCATCCATCAGGTCAATAGCTTTATCCGGCAGGAAGCGGTCGGTAATGTACCGATTGCTCAACTCCACGGCAGCGATGATGGCATCGTCCTTGATACGCACATGGTGATGGTTCTCGTAACGCTCCTTCAGGCCACGCAAGATGGAGATGGTGCTCAGCGTATCCGGCTCGTTGACCATGACCACCTGGAAACGACGCTCCAAAGCCTTATCTTTCTCGAAATACTTCTGATACTCATCCAGCGTCGTAGCACCGATGCTCCTCAGTTCGCCACGTGCCAAGGCAGGCTTCAGAATGTTGGCGGCATCCATGGCGCCCTCGCCCTTGCCGGCACCCACCAAGGTGTGGATTTCATCAATGAAAAGAATGATGTTGCCATCAGACTTTTTCACCTCGTTGATGACCGCCTTCAGACGTTCCTCAAACTCGCCCTTGTACTTGGCACCAGCCACCAGCGCACCCATATCCAAGGAATAGACCTGTTTGTTCCTCAGATTTTCGGGCACGTCTCCGCGAAGGATTCGATGTGCCAATCCTTCGACGATGGCAGTCTTACCCGTGCCCGGCTCACCAATCAGAATAGGATTGTTCTTCGTGCGTCGGCTCAGGATCTGGAGCACCCTACGGATTTCCTCATCACGCCCGATGACGGGATCCAGCTTGCCATTGCGGGCAGCCTCATTCAGATTGATGGCATACTTCTCCAGAGCCTGATAGGTGTCCTCGCTCGACTGGGAAGTCACCTTGTCGCCCTTGCGCAGCTCCTCGATAGCCTTGCGCAGTTCGTTTTCCGTCACCCCTGCATCTTTCAGGATGGAGGATGCCGTGCTCTTCACATTCAGAATAGCCAACAAGACAGGTTCGATAGAAACGAATTCATCACCCATCTGCTTGGAGTAATCCATTGCTTTCTGAAAGACTTCGTTCGACTCACGGCTCAGGTAAGGCTCGGCGCCGGACACCTTGGGGAGCGAATCAATTTGCCTGTCGAGCACCAACGCCACTTGTTGTTCATTGATGCCCAACTTCTGGAAGATGAAGCGGGTGATGTTCTCGCCCATCTTCATCACCCCTGCCAGCAAGTGCACGGGTTCGATGGCCTGCTGACCCTTGGCTTGTACCAGGTTCACGGCCTCTTGCACCGCCTCTTGCGCTTTGATGGTAAAGTTATTAAAGTTCATATCTCGTTCTCCTTTCTATTGTTTTTTAATTCAATACGCTTATCGAATGGCAAAAGACTTGCCATTGGGCATTATCTGACAAAAAATCAGGAAAACAATTCAGGAGAAGGACAAATTGGCAGACATCCACTGCATCTATCGAGCGGGAGCCTACTCGTCGTGCAACGCCTCGGCGGGCTGTACCTGCATCGCACGGCGGGCGGGATACCAGATGCCCAGGACAATGATACACGCCAGCAAGGCCATCGCCCCCAGGAAACATCCTGCAAACCTTTCCCACGACACATCCACCAGTGTATGAACCGTCAGGTCGGCCATTTGCACATTGAAGGCGACAACCACAGCAGGCACGGCAGCCAGCAACAACAAGGCCATTCCCTCCGCCAGGAAATAACGCATCACCTGTGCGCGGCTGCTGCCCATCGCCATGCGCAAGGCTATCTCGCAACGGCGCTTGCGGGTGCGGTACCAGAAGGTGGCCAGCACACAAAGGAATACATTGAACATAAAAAAAGCGGCCACGCCATACACCGTATAGAGGTAATTCACCGTGCCTTGCTGCACGTCATAAGCAGCCTTCATATCGCTATAAGGACGGATATAGTCCAGGTAGAAGATGCCACGGTCGAACACGGGCTGCATGTCGCGGCGGAAGCGTTCGGCAAAACCGGCCACGTGACCGGGAGCAACGCGCAGGGCGATGTGCTGCCAGAACAGGGCCTTCGACACGGGCAGGTAGATGAACGGCTCGTAACGCTCATAGTCGTTAAGCTTGTGACGGGGCAATACGGCAGCCACACGGTAGCTGGTCACGGGGTTCTCTTTGTTGTTCAACCAATAGGGATTAAAGCAGGTACGCCCCACGGCATCCGTACGATTGGGCAAGTGGAAGAGCGAATCGACCAAGTCGGCACTCATCAAGGCGGGCATGGGAAACTCCGCCGGCGTCCAATGTTCTTCGTCCAACTGCCCGGCCAGGGGCTGCAGGCGGAATACCTTGAAGTAGGACGGAGTGACGTAGCGAATGTAGCACTGCACCACATGCGTCGAGTCATCATGCGGGGCATAGCCCTCGAACATGGATTCGTCCGTATAGGGCACACTACCATAATAGGCACAGACCTCCTCCACCCCCGGATAATCCTTCAGCAGGTTATACAGGTAGGTGAAGTCCTCTCCGGCCCGGTCATTGTCAGCACTTTCAATAGCCTCCAAGGGCTTGGTTTGCACCATAAGGTCAAAGACTCCGTCAGTGTCATAGCCTTTTGGCAGGCAGGCCGCACCCTCGTAATTATATACCAGGTCGATACCGTACCACAACAAGGTGGTCACCATCGCCAGTTCCAGCCACAGCCATGCGTTGGCACGCCGTTGGTTCCATATCTGATTGAATAGTGGTCTCCACATAGTTATTCTCCTCCTACTAACGTATATGATATACTGCGCCGCACGGCCATCCAAGCAGGCACCAGCGTAGACAAAGTATTGAACAACAAACAGGCAGCCAGCATCGACAAGAACAACCAGGGGCGCAGCAGCAGGTCGCTCCCCACCAGGATGTGCCCCTCGCCAAGGCCACCCGTCCCGAACAGCCACGAACTGCCAGCCACCACGAACAGGCACGACAGAAGGTAGCCCAACAGACCGCCCAACAACGTGGTCAGCAGGCTTTCGCCGAACAGGCGGCCGATGATGTCGGCATTGGAAGCGCCATAAGCCTTGCGGATGGCTATCTCGGGCAGGCGGCTCTGCATCTGGGCATGTACCAGGCCGGAGATGCCCACAGCAGGCACCACGAAGAGTATCAGCAACAGCAAGGCATAGACCAGGCGGGCATCGAGGCCTGCACCGCGGAAGAAGGTATATTGAGAGTGAGTATAAAGACGCGGGTCTTTGAGGGCGAACTCCAGCCCTTGGTTGTCGAGCTGCTCCACGCGACGCTCCACCTCGGCACGGACTGTGGTGGGCCGCGCACCGGGAGCCAGACTAAACACAGGATAATGGTAGCCGCCCAAACCACCTGTACCGATGTTCAGATAAGCTCCGTCTTCATTTGCCAACGGAAAGGGTTCCCATACATCGGCATAGGCAGTCTGGAAAATAGGGCTGACATCGCGGACCACACCCACAGCACGGACAGGCTGGAAATCCATCAGGAAGTCATTGCCCACGGCTCGGTCTGCACTGCCGAAAAGTTGTCGCGCCAGACTTTCGCTGATAACGACAAAACGGCGCAACACCCCGTCATCGCGGTTTCGGAAACTGCGGAATTCATCGCCTGCTACTTCAAAGGCAGCGCGGGCCGCATCATACTCGGCACGAGTAAAGGGGCGTCCGGCCACAAAGTCATAACGGAAATAGTCAAACCAGTCGGCCGCCACGGGGCGCAGAAAGACAGGCCGACGGTCGGACGAGGCAGGCAGGGCGCACACCGCTTTCCGCAGACCGCCGTGCCAGGTCAGGCGGTCCACGCCGGGCAGACTGTCATAGAGTGCATGGAAGGCGGTCGGCCCCAGCCCCTGATAGCCCATGCGATTGGTGCCGTCATTGCGCATAAGGAGTGTACCATCGTGGTACATCGTGCGGCTGCGCCGAGTCTCCGGCGCCACGTTGGCCGTGCGGAAGTCATAGACCATCACCACCACCATGACGAAGGCCAGGGTGACAGCCGTACCGATGACACACACCGCCGTGTAGAAGCGGTGCTGCCGGATAAGATTGAACAGTTGTTTCATCGTAAAATTTATCTCTATCTTATTTCATACCTTTTATACATGGGTCACGAATACCCTCGCTAAAGAGCATCTGATGCCTTTAAAACTCTATTCGTCATGCAACGCCTCGGCAGGCTGTACCAGCATCGCCCGGCGAGCGGGATACCAAATGCCCAGGACAATCATCAGCGCCATCAGCAGCCACGACACGAGTACGGTCATTGCAAAGCGTCCGCCCCCGAAGGACATACGCTCTACGTCTACCAGCTCTGCCATACCGACGTTGAAGGCAATGAACACGGCAGGCACGGCGGCCAGCGTCAGCAGCAACAGTCCTTCTGCGATGAGCCGGTGGAACACGCCGCGGCGCGTGCTGCCAAAAGACATACGCAGGGCTATCTCCGAACGGCGGTGCTGCGTGCGGAACCAGAAGGTGCCGATGACCCCCAGGAAGATGTTAAGCAGCAGGAAACCGATGACACATAACTGGGTGCGGACCTCGTTCACGTCGTCCATCTCCATCGTCTCTTGCAAAGACGAGAAGGACTGCACATCCAACAGGAATACATTGCCCACCGTGTAGAGGCGGTCGGCATCGGCCATCAGCTCGTCCATGAACCGTGTGCCGGTGTCGGCATCGGGCGTGAGGCGCAGGGAGACCTGGACATAGAGCGGATTGCCCAACTGGCAGATATGCGAGTCTCGCAACTCAATGGCAGCCAGGGGACCGCCCCACTGCTCGGTGGTGCTGAAGTGCGACCAGCGCATCGGCTCGCAAATGCCTGCTACATGCAGATAGTCATCGCTTGTATAACCACCGTAAGGATAATCCTTGCCCAACATGGACAGGGCATCGGCATAGCCCAGGCTCGGGGTACGGACAGCGGAGACGAAGTTGTGCGAGAGGATGACGTGATTGCCACGACGATGCATGGCAGTAGCCAGCGAATCCGGACGGGTGGTCTGCACCGTACGACCGTCCTCCGTCTGCACTGCCACCCCCTGCAGGCGGAACAGCGGGAAAAAGTCTGGCTGCACCCATCGCTGCATGACGGTGACATTCGTACTGTCCACCCCCAGGGTCAGGCCGTTGCTGCCGTCGTTGTAAGGGATGCTGTTCTGCGACACCGCCACATACTCCACACCGGGACGATGGCGCAGACGCTCCACAATCTCCAGCAGGTTCTTCATGTCTGCCTCCGTGTCGTCGTCCGCCCGGTAGCCGTCGGCCTGGGGCGTGAGGCGGTTGAAGGAGAGGTTGTAACAGTGTTCCGTATCAAATCCCATCGGCTGTAGCCAGGTGCGGAGAGTGACGTAGCTCCAGTCCACCAGATACCACAGCACGGCGAACACCACCAGCAGCTCGACGCCCAGCCAGAGGTTGGCCCGCCATTCGTTTCGTATTTGTCTCAGTAAGTCATTCATAATCATTACTCCTTTTGATTGATAGCTTCCACAATGTTCATCCGTGAGGCCCGCCAAGCGGGAAGGCCGGAACTGAGCAGGTTCATCAACAGGCAGAAGAAGAAGGCAGCGAGGAAGACCCACGGGCTGAGCAACTGTCCGGCTGTCAGGGTGGTCTCGCCCGCCAGATAAGCATTGGCCGAAGTGCCGAACAGAAATCCGTTGAGCAGGAAAGTGGCCGCATAACTCAGTGCAAGGCCGATGAAGCCCGCCACGACGGTGAGTACAAGATTCTCAACAAACACCTGCCTCAACAGTTCTCC
>JAHLFO010000074.1 GCA_018883785.1 Candidatus Bacteroides intestinipullorum | reverse complement strand
CGGAGTTTCTGCCTTGTGCCGCCTCACGGCTGAATGACCAGTGGACGTATGGGAAAGAAATTGTTCCGTAAGCTGCACCTTTGGCTGTCCGTTCCTTTTGGCATCCTCATCGCGCTGATTTGTTTTTCCGGTGCCATGCTGGTGTTCGAGGACGAAGTGACGCAGTGGGCCAAGCCGCATCTCTACCGTGTGTCGGAGCCATCCGGCACACGGATTTCCACCGACGAGGCCGCTGCCTTGGTGGCCGCCACCTTGCCCGAGGGGGTCGAGGTACGGGGAGTCAAGGCTTTCCCTGCTGCCGACCGCACCTACCAGGTCAGCCTCACCAAGCCCAAGCGGGCCGCGGTATTTGTCAATCCTTATACGGGGGAGATTGTAGGCCGGTACGAGCGTCTGCCTTTCTTCCAGACCATGTTCAGGCTGCACCGCTGGTTGCTGGGCAGCCGTCCGGCGGACGGGGGTATCTATTGGGGCAAGCTGCTGGTGGGGGTCAGTACGCTGCTCTTTGTGTTCGTGTTGCTGTCGGGGGTGGTCATCTGGTGGCCTCGCACGTGGCGGGGACTTCGCAACAGCCTGAAGATAGTCACCCGTCGCGGCTGGCCTCGCTTCTGGTACGGGCTGCATGTGGCCGGCGGGATGTATGTCTTGCTCCTGCTGTTGCTGATGGCGTTGACCGGACTGAGTTGGTCTTTCGGCTGGTATCGGGAGTGGGTGTATGGCTTGTTGGGCAGCGATGCCCGTCCGTTGGTGCGTGCCCTGCATGTTGGCACTTGGGGCGGAATGGCCACGCGCATCCTGTATTTTCTGGTCGCCATGGTGGGTGCAACCCTGCCGTTGACGGGCTATTACTTGTGGATACGCAGGCTGCGGAGGAAGTAAGCTTGTTCTGGAGTAGAAGCCGGTTATGAGTAGGAGGGTGTGTCCTGAGCTATTGGCACGCAGATAACACAGATTAAAGAGATTTTCGCAGATGTATGTAGTCGCTCAATACCATATAATCTGTGGTCATCTGTTATATCTGTGTCATCTGTGTGCAATTCGTTTATTTCAGGGCTTCAGCGATTTGTTCCTGAAGTTCCTCTCCATGCAGGCTGCGGGCCAGGATGATGCCTTCGCCGTCAATCAGCACGGTGTGGGGAATGCTGCTTACGGCATACAGTTTGGCGCCTTCGCAATCCCAGTATTTCAGGTCGGACATTTGCGGCCAAGTGATGTCCAGCTTCTCGATGCCGTTCTTCCAGGCTTCAGCATCGCGGTCCAAGGATACGCCCACGATTTCAAAGCCTTTGTTGCGGTATTTCTTGTAGGCTTCTACCAAGTTGGGCATTTCGCGACGGCAGGGGCCGCACCAGCTTGCCCAGAAGTCAACCAAGACCACTTTGCCTTTGCCCACATAGTCGGACAGTTTTACGGCTTTCCCGTCGGGTGTCTGCATCTCGAAGTCAGTAAACTTCTGGCCTACAGCTGTGGCTTTCAGCTTCTCTACCTTGTCTTTGATGCTGGCAATGCCTTCGTCCGTCAGTGCTGCGGGGATTTGTGCCACGATGGGCTCCAGTTCTTCCACGCTCATGCTGTAGTAGTTGTTTTTCAGCAGGTAGATGCCCACGGCGTTGGTGATGTTCTGGCTGATGCCGTTGGTGGTGGCTTCCGCCATTTGGGCCTCCAGGGCGTCCAGGTCCTTGACTTTGGCTTCGCGCTGTTCGTCGGTCAGGGTGGAGTCTCCCATAGCCTCGTAGATGGCAGAAGCCTGCTTGTTCAGCTCAGTGAGTTGCTGGCGGATGGCCTGGTAGATATCATTGTTCGGCGTGCCGGTAGCGCTTTTGCTGTCTTCAGCGAGCTGCACCTTTATTTCGCCGTTTTCCAGGAAGAAGTCCATGCCCCGTCCCTCTTCCGATTGGCCCTTGTAGGTCAGGTAGCAGACTTTAGCCGTGTCTTGCCGGCCTTCGAGCGTGAATTGTCCGTTTTTGATGACGGCCGAATCCAGCTTGACCCATTGGCGTCCTTGGGTTTGTTGCAGGTAGACCACTTCGCCATCGGCTGCACCATCCACGGTACCTGTCACCGTGTAACCTTGATTTCCGCTACAAGCCGCGAGCAGGGCAGCAGTAGCGAGCACATAAGTAACCTTTTTCATTGTTGTTTCTTTCTGATTTTAATTTGTTATACGGCTGCAAACTTACGGAAAAATATCCGAGAAGGCAAAAGTCCGTGGGATAATATGCGTTATTTCTTTTCCCTGGTTTTTCTATTTTGTACCTCTGTGCGCTGTAACTGCCATCATCGACCGTCGATGGCTGTATTGTTGCTTGTCGATGGCTGTACCGTTGCCTGTCGATGGCTGTACCGTGGGGCGATGATGGCGGCAGTGTTTTCTCTCCCTCTTTTTTGCTAAATGAATAAAAAAGCATAACTTTGTCCCAAATTAGAAAGGAAAGGAGAAGTCATGAAGACGATGGATGCCAACATTTCTTTGGCAGATTATTATTTCCCGTTGCTGGATTCGCTGAGCAGGACAGCCAAACTCTATCTGGTGAAACGGCTGAGCGAGTCCCTTTTGGGAAGTGTTGATAGGGAAACTATCTGTCATGCCGAGGCTGAAAAAGAAAAGATTCTGGATAGACTTTCCGGGGTATGGGCGGATGACCCCGAGGCAGAGTATATGGATGAGGCGATACGGACAGGTCGTACAAGTAATCGTCACTGAAAATATAAAGCATTTGTCGCACATTAATGGCCTACACTTAGAGAATTGGATTAGTCGTTAATTATTTTGTTCTCTTAGGAGGCACCGCATCCCTGCGGTGCTTATTTTATGTGGTGAGGCAAGGATGCCTCACCTCCTACCTCTTTCCTACTTCCTGCACTGCCCTGAGGACTATTTGGCATTCTTTTGTGACTTTTTGACCCTTCTGTTCCGGTGCTCTTCTCTACTTTTGTCGGTGTTTATAACAAGAGGTAATAATGAAAGTAGATGAATAAAATAATGGAAACAAAAAAGAAAAAGTATGTGAAGCCCAAACTGACGGTGGCAGAGTGGGACTTTAATGACGCGGTGTGCGAGGGTTCGGTCTATGTGCAAAGTCCGTGTATTAAGGTAATAGGCGATAGGGATGGATCGACCCATATTGGTCATCGCGGGACATGGACAGATGATGAAATAACCTGGAATGAGTGGATCAGCAATTAGAATAACTGAAAAATAAGATAAAAATGAAAAAAGTAGGGATTTTATTATTTATAGCCCTAGGCATAGTGCTTGGGTCATGTAGCAATGAAGACAGCGTAGAGCGCGGCAAGGAAGTGTCTCCCGGTACTTATTCATCAGATCTGCTTCTAGCCGCCGAACAAGGCAAAGAACTCCAAATATCCACGAGGGGGCTTAATGAGGATTTCGGACAGTTTACCGATGAATATCCGTACAATTCCATTTTTATTCACAGTGCTGATGACCAGAGAAACGGTGAGGGGCATCAGGTTTTAGAAATTAGTCTCCAGACTGTGGATTTTTGCGAAGGTTGCAGAGGTATCCATTTGGAAATGGAAGTGCTTGACGATGCTCAAGGTGGTGGGTATATCATAAAGAATAAAAACGGTCAGTCAATAACATTGAATGCAAACGACAGCGTTTATTTTTCAACGATTAGTTCGTCGTATTGGCAAGCTGACGTTGAAGCAGCGTCACCTGTTACAGGAAGTAACGTATTCATGCAAGATAATGCGGTTAACAGAGAACTTTTGCGTAGTGCTAAGACCTTTTCGAAGTCGGATTTGGTCGAGCTATTAAGTGAAGCTACACCGCAAATCGAGATGACGCGACACTGCACAGCTTTCCGCGTTTATTTTTCGTTCACTAATATTCTTGAGGAAGACTTGATGGGTTTTATAAATGAATCCACGTGGAACAATCATTTTGGTGAGGGTTATGGTATAGAGAATTTCTATATCAAACTATATTTGGGACCTAATTTTGCAGAAGAGTATAATGTTTATGACGATGATGTGACGGACCCTAATGGAAAAGGGTTTTACGTTACGAATCGACAAGTCTACCAGCCATTCGAATATTCTACATATTCTCAAACTTCGGGTGGTTCTAGCGGAGGATCGATTTCAATGACCGGTTATGGCTATGAGACTGATCTTGGTAATTATTTGATAGCTCCTTTGAACACACATTTAGATGCTTCTGAATTTAGTGTGTACGTTTTCGTGAAACATACTTCTAACATAGATTCGGAATCTGAGGATTTTCTTACAAGCGACGAAGGAGCAAAATGGTTTCAGTTAGTAGTTCCGTCAATGACACTTGAGACAAATAGGGTACACTATATAATCTTTGGTGTAGATTATCATGCTCTTGATGTATTTAAAACACAGGCAACTGAAAATGCTGCCGATACTCGTGTTTTTAGCGGCCTGGAAAAAATGCAGGTCGAATATAAAGCTTGGGATATTGCAGAATAACCCTTTTTCACCGTCTTGCAAGTTTTTTATAGGAATAGGAAACGAAGTGAATCACTCCCGGTTGCGCTGACAAAGGCGGAATGGTTCACTTTGTTTTTGTCGTGGCCTATAGACATACGGGTAACATCCTTTGGGGAGGTTTCATAAATATTGGCAGATGAAAACCTTTATACTAACTCGTTTTAATCTGAGTTTATGGCCAGCGGATAAGAACGGGAAATCTACCCGCACCGAACAATGGTTACAACAGCGTTTTGACTTGTTTGAACGCTTCTGTTTCCCGTCGGTGCAGAACCAGACCGTGCAGGACTTTGAGTGGATTGTGTTGTTCGATTCGGAGACCCCGGCGATTTACCAGGATAAGATGAAGGCATACAAACGGGCTTTGCCAAGTTTTACGCCTTACTTTGTTCCGGCAAGGTCCGGGCTTTATTTCGCATACATCTTCCAGTCCATCGTTTCTTCCAAAGTGGCTGTAGGGGACAAAGTAATAACCACGTATCTGGACAATGACGATGCCTTGCGCTTTGACTACATAGAGACGGTAAAACGCTTGGCCGCAGGTGCGGGCGATAGTCCGACGTTCATATCGTTCAAGTATGGGTTGCAGTATTTCACCTCTTTGAACATTGCCCTATCAATCTCTTTTCCGACGAATCATTTTATTTCCTTGGCAGAGGCGTATACGGAAGGTTACCGCCTGAAAACGGTATTCGGGTATGGCAGCCACATGGGCATCGAGGGTTACCGAGGGGCACGGGTGCTGTATGTGGATGACCGGGAGCAAGCCGGATGGGTAGAGGTCGTACACGAATCGAATGTGGTGAACGAAGTGAGGCTGACCTGGAAGAGGCGCTTGGTGAGGGATATTCATAAGTTGCAGGAAGAATATGGCATTGCCATTACTTTGTCCCGCCATTCTATATGGATTTATTATACCGGTTTCGTCCTGCGTATGTTGCGGCAGGGCTGTCGGCGTTTGCGATTATAGAAGCAAGGATAAATGGCTATAGAAGCAAGTATGTTTTGCCATTTATTATTGGATATTTGGCCATTTATCCAATGTGTTTTTTTTCCTCTATTTTGTTTTTCTGCCCTTAATAATTGTCGTATTCTTTTTTATCCTTATCTTTGTAGCTCCTCGGGCAAAACATGCCCTGAGGTTGGATTTGTTGAATAACTAACAGGTAACTGGTTTATGGAAGTGGAATTGTTTGCGTTGTGCGATTATGCCGTTAATAATGGAGGCAAACTTACCATTGTTGGCACATTCGATACGTTGACGGCTCCCAAGTTCCCTTGGCGGGCCTATTTCGGGGTGGCTGTGAAGTTGGACATGGAGGGAGAGCCTCTTGTCGGACGGAGTTTTAATATGTATATATATCGGGAGGGAGATAAGGAAAACCGAATTTTTGAAGCCCGTACGCCCCTCGAACCTAAGGATGCCGAGAAAATGGTGCTTGCCGGTAATATCAAAGGATTGATATTCGGTGAACCGGCGCGGTATCATTATGTATTGGCGGTGGATGATAATCTTCTTGGGGATTATGAATTTAATGTGGTGTTGAAAGATGAAGATGGCAAACAGTAATACGGCTGATTATGTGGAAAACGTGGCATTTGTTGCTGCTAAGGAGTTGTTTTCTGAACGGGAATTGAAAAGCGGGGATGAACCTTCTTTTGCTTTCCAGTCTGATGTTACCACAGTTTCTGTGGAAAAGGTGGAAAACGTAGATACGCGTGCCTTCGATAACCGTGTGTGTTTCGTGCAAAACCTGAAATATTGGAATGCAGAGGCGTCTGTTTTGTCTGTCAATAATTATTGCAATTCTTATTTTGAGCGGATTGTGGAAATGGGGACGGATGCTGTACCTTTTATTCTGGAAGAGATGGAGAAGGGTCCGACTCCCTTGGTGCATGCGTTAGATTTGATATTCCCAGGTGTGATGGTATATGAAGGTTATGTTTCACTGAAAGAAGCGTGTGACAAATGGATTTCGATACTCAAGGAAACCGCAGTGCACTCATAATGAGCTTTCCGCAATTGGGCACGGATGGAAACTTCAGTGTGAATAGTGCTGAGACGGCAGTATATAACTGTATCGCGTGGGCCATGAATGTGACTAATTGTTGGGTGGATTATAACAGGATTGCCGGGCATTGGTGGCCGGATGGGGTGGAACGCAATCTTACCCCCAATGCTTTGGTGCATGCTTTTGAGGCAGTGGGGTTTGAATTGACTGATGATTATGCTCCGGAATTTGGTTTTGACAAGGTCATATTGTACAAAAGTGGGAGTTGTTGGACACATGCTTCCCGTATAGTTAGCAAAGGTGTGGAGCATAGTAAATTCGGATCGCTTTGGGATGCGATTCATAGTAGTAATGTTTTCCATGGAACCGTTTATGGTGATGCTTATGCTTGCATGAAGCGAGCGAAGTCTGATAATCATCTGACAGCTGATGCCATTACGGAAAGTGCAGGTAGAGCGCAAGCTAATTTGCAGAGGCTTATAGCACTGTTAAAGAAGCCATAGTATCATTCAAAATGGTATTGGAATTTTCAAATCAAATCCTTATCTTTGCATCCATTGAATAATCAGAATGGGTATGTCACTGGAAGGATTACACGAGAGATACGTCAATTTCTATACCGACTTTGCTTTCAAGAAACTGTTCGGCACGGAGGTTAACAAGGAACTGTTGCGCAGTTTCCTGAACTCGTTGCTGGCCGGTCAGGAGGTCATCACCTCCCTGACTTACCTGAACAGCGAGCAGCTGGGCACGCAGGAGCTCGACCGCAAGGCTGTTTTCGATGTCTATTGCGAGAACGACCGTGGCGAGAAGTTCCTGGTTGAGATGCAGAAGGCCGAGCAGCAGTTTTTCAAGGACCGTAGCGTGTTCTATGCCACATTCCCCATCCGCGAACAAGCCAGGCGCGGCGACGGGGACTACCAGTTGAAGGCGGTTTATACCATCGGCATCTTGAACTTCACGTTCGATGACCACGACCCGGCCTATTTCCATCATGAAGTCAAGCTGCTGGACACCCGGACGAAAGAGGTATTCTACGACAAGCTGACGTTCATCTACCTGGAGATGCCTAAGTTCACGAAGACGGAGGACGAGCTGTTCACGATGTCCGACAAGTGGCTCTATGCCATCCGTCATCTTTCCACTCTGTTGAACCGTCCGAAAGCCTTGTACGAGAAAGTTTTCGACCAGCTTTTCACCGCTGCCGAGATAGCCAAGTTCAATCCGGAGGAGCGGACGGAATACGAAGACAGCCTCAAGGCTTTCCGTGACTGGTACAGCGTGCTTTCCACGGCTGAACACAAGGGCTTTGCGCTGGGTATGGAAGAAGGTATGGCAAAAGGTGAGAAGAATAAAGCCCTTGTCATCGCGCGTAAAATGTTGTCGGATGGCATGTCGGCGGAGGCTGTTGCCTGTTATACGAATCTGTCCGTTGAGGAGATCAGGGAGCTGCAGTGCGATGCAGACTGATGGAAAGCCTGCACCTTGCAAGTTTTCTTCTTCATCTTTTGCTTATTTCCCCCAAGAATCCTAAATTTGCCCAGGATATGAGGAAAAGAGATAAAACCTGCGCCAAAGCCACACCGCTCGAACCCAAACGCGAGCAACGCATTGTCTGCCTGATGAGCGACGAAGAATTGCGCATTGTGGATCGTTATCTTGCCAAGTACAAGATAACCAACAAATCACGCTGGTTTCGTGAGACTATCCTCGGATTTATACACAAGAATATGGAAGATGATTACCCCACGTTGTTCGGGGAACATGACATGAGAAGATAACCTATCCCTATGGATGATACCTACTATATGAAGCAAGCTTTGGCAGAGGCTCGCCAGGCTGCCGATCGTGGCGAGATTCCGGTTGGTGCCGTGGTGGTGTGCAAAGACCGCATCATTGCTCGTGCCTATAACTTGACCGAGACCTTGACGGATGTTACGGCTCATGCGGAGATGCAGGCCATCACCGCAGCAGCTTCTACGTTGGGAGGCAAGTATCTGAACGAATGTACGCTGTATGTCACCGTGGAGCCTTGTGTGATGTGTGCCGGTGCCATAGGGTGGGCACAGTTGAAGCGGCTGGTCTTTGGCGCGGAAGATGTGAAGCGGGGTTTTCGCCGATATGCACCGCAAGCCTTGCACCCTAAGACGGAAGTGGTGCAAGGCTTGCTGGCAGACGAGTGTGCTGCGCTGATGAAAGCTTTCTTTGCGGCACGCCGGTGAATGGGTGTGGGGCTACATCGGCTTCGTGTGTGTGAAAAAGAAGGCCGCCATTCCGATCAGAATGGCGCCTAATACGCCGTAGAACCATCGGGCTTGTCGCCGTCCCACGTTGCGCACGATGAACTGGGCATTGCGGGCTGTGAAGAACCAGTTCCAGTCCAGCAGGGCTGCCAGCAGGGAGATAAGGCCTGCCAGGGCAAAGATGCCCTGTATGAGGTATTGGCTGATCATCGTGCTTTATTCCGGATTTTCCATTACCAGACGGCGTTCGCCATTCTCCACCTCTTCAATCGTAACTTTGACCGCATCGCCGGGCAAGAGTTCTGCTATCAGTTCCGGCCACTCGATGAAGCAGAGTGCCCCGCAGTAGAAGTAGTCCTCGTAGCCCATGTCATACACTTCTTCCAACTTCTTGATGCGGTAGAAGTCGAAATGGTAGATCAGTTCGCCTGTCGAATCTGAGCGGTATTCGTTGACGATGGCAAAGGTAGGCGAAGTCACTACATCCGTTACACCAAGTTCTTCGCACACAGCCTTGATGAAAGTGGTCTTGCCGGCCCCCATCTTGCCATAGAAGGCGAAGACTGTGTTGTCGCCCATGCCCTCGATGAATTGGCGGGCGGCTTCGTGAATCTGTTCTAAAGAATGGATTTTGATTTCAGTCATACTAAGCAAATGAAATATTATTGTTAAATGAAAATTTATTGGGATGATTGGAACGCAAATTACATAATGTGATTCTTTAGGTGCGGATTTTTATGGCGTTATCTATGGCTAAAAAATGCGAAATTTGCGTTCCATCTAGCTTTCCCTTTCTCTCTTCAACACTTTTGGCCTTCTATGTGTCCACAAACTTTTGCCTATCTTGCATAAAGCATAGATCAGGATGGAACAGAAGATGATGGACGCGCCGGAAGGTATGTTTCCCCGGAAAGACAAATAAAGTCCGCATAAGCAACTAAGGTAGCCGATGCCAATGGAAAGCCAGACTATACGTTGGAATCGGTGGGAGAACAGGTTGGCCGTCATCTGCGGGATGGTGAGCAACGAGATGACCAGCACGATTCCCACGATGCGCAGGCAGGCCACAATAGTCAGGGCGATGAACATCATCAGCAGGTATTCAAACCGCTGTACCGGTATCCCTTGCGAGCAGGCAAACTCGCGGTCGAAGGCCACGTAAACAATGGGGCGACGGAAGAGGATGAAAAACGCCGTCAGTGTTCCCGCTACGCAGCCAAGCAGGATCAGGTCGGCCTGCGTAATGGTCAGGATATTGCCAAAGAGGTAGGCGGACAGGTCGGGGGCAAAGCCTGGCGACAGGAAGGTGAATATCACACCTACCGCCATGCCCAATGCCCAAAACACAGCGATGGCCGAATCTTCGCGCATGTCCTTGCGTTTGCTCAGCCACTCCACCCCGAAGGCGGAAAGCACCGCGAAGATGCTGGCAGACAACAGGGGAGAGATACCTGCGTACAGGCCGATACCGATGCCTCCGAACGAAGCGTGTGTCAGTCCCCCGCTGATGAATACCAGTCTACGCGTGACGATATAGGTGCCTACCACTCCACAGGCAATGCTGGCCAATAGGCTTCCGATGAGCGCGTGTTGGAAAAAAGTATATTGCAGTACGTCCATAAAGATCATTCTTGGGATTTGGGTTGACCGTTTCTTCGTTCGCCCACGATGAGGAACACCTCGTCTTTAATATTGTCGGGCAGGGCTATTCCCCGGAGTTGGAGGCTTCGCACCCAGCCTGCAACGTCGTCCTCGTGCATCGTGTAGAATATGTCTCGGAACTCGTCCTCCTGCTCGGCGGTATAGCCATTGGAGGGAGTGCCGATGTAGCGGTCCAGTTCTTCGTCATCATAATACTCTATCTTCTGACTGACTGCGGCGAGCAGACTTTCCTTTTCACATACTTCATGCTGTCCGCAGCATTCCATGTCAGCAGGGTTGATGTCGGGCAGGGCCTCTATCTCGCCGCGTTCAACCTGGCGTTGCAGTCTTTTGTTCCGTATCAGTCCTGCCACGGCAGCTATTATGGCAAGGGCAAACAAGGCTATGATCAGTATCCACATGAGTTTCGTTCTTCGTTAATCTCGAATCCGGCTTTCCGCAAGTCCTCCCAATAGTTCGGATAGGATTTCGATACTACTTGCGGATGGGCTATGCGCAAGTTGGGGATAATCTGGCTGGCTGGTGCAAAGGCCATGGCCATGCGATGGTCTTCGTAGGTGTCAATGACGGGGGAGGTTTCGGCCTGAACGCGTTCGCCCTGCCAGGAGAGGATGCCGTCTGTCTCGCTTCGGAGCACGAAGCCCAGCTTGCGCAGCTCGGTGATAAGGGCGTGGATGCGGTCGGTCTCCTTGATTTTGAGGCTTTGCAATCCGGTGAATCGGAAAGGAATGCCCATGAAGCAGCAAGTCACCACGAATGTCTGTGCCAAATCCGGCATGTCCACCAAGTCTGCATCCAAGCGAGAGACTGTCGTGCAGCCTGCGCTCAATACGACACCTTGGGGGGTAAAGTTGGTCATTACGCCCAAGGCGGCAAAGAGATCTGCTCCACGGCTGTCTCCTTGGTAGCTCCTTTCAAACAGTCCTGCCAGTCTGATACTTGCCTGTTGCCTCTTGTCCGGGTTCCGAGCAAGGAAGAGAGCTAGGATTTCGTACCAATAGGAGGCGGCACTCCAGTCGCTCTCCACGGTGAAGGCAGTGTCTCGATAGCCGCCTGCGTAGACAGTGATGCTATGGGCAGATGTCCATGTCGCCTGAGCACCGAAATCTTTTATCAGTTGGAGGGTTAGGTTGATGTAAGGGCGCGAGATGATGTCTCCCGTCAGGTGTAGTGTCAAGCCTTGGGGCAGGACGGAGCCTATCATCAGCAGGGCGGAGATATATTGCGAGCTGACGTTTCCGGCCAAGGTCACTTCTTGGCCATCGAGCCGGTTACCCGTGATGTGCAGCGGTGGAAAGCCTTCATTGGCTGTATAGGTGATTTGTGCGCCCAAACTGCGCAGGGCATCTACCAGGATGCCGATGGGGCGTTGCTGCATACGGGGTGTTCCTGTCAGGACATGGGTGCCCGGCGTGACGCAGAGGTAAGCCGTGAGGAAACGCATGGCTGTGCCTGCCGCGCCGATGTCGATGGTCTCTGCCGGGTGGTCAAGGGCTTGGATCAGGACGCGCGTATCGTCGCAATCACTTAGGTTTGACGGACGGATAGATCCTCCGGACAAGGCGTGGAGGATGAGCGCACGGTTGCTGATGCTTTTGGAGGCAGGCAGGACGATGTCCGCTTGCAGGTCGGCGGGAGGGGTGAGAATGTATTGCATCTTTAGAATAATGGATAATTATTTCATGCCTCGTGCCTTGTAGATGCGTTCTTTGGCATTATTGATTTCTTGGAATTTCTCTTCGGCGGCTTTCTTGACGTCTTCTCCCAGCGTGGCCACGCGGTCAGGGTGGTGCTTGAGGGCTAGTCGTCGATAAGCGGCACGCACTTCCTGGTCGGTGGCGTTGGGCGAAATCTCCAGCACCTTGTAGGCCTCGTCCAACGAATTGCCGCCCAGATTAAGCATGGATTCAGCTTCTTGGGCGGACAATCCCATGTAGACGGCTACTTCCTTCAAGGCATCGATCTCCTCAGGGCTGATGTGTCCGTCGCTCTTGGCGATGTTGGCCAGGAAGCTGAGGAGTTGTAGTCGCTCTTCGTACGAGAGGTTGGCGGCAATTTGTGCGCCGCATTCGTGGATGGTGTTGCGGAATGCGTTGGGATTCTGTGCATCCATGCGTTTCCGCTCCTCAAAGAGGTTGAGCAGTATTTGCTGTCCTTCACTGACGGCTTGCTCGCCGAAGTTGCGGCGAAGGAACTGGCGCACGTATTCCATCTCGCTGTGCATGATGCGTCCGTCCGCCCGGATGATATACGAGGCCATGACCAGCATCGAGAAGAGAAAGCTGTTGCGGTGTCCCGCATAGTTGGTGTCTTCGGGCTGGCCGTAGAAACTGCCTTCTCCTCCGTTGCCGGATGTGGTTGTGCTGTTGTCAAACAATGCGCCCAAGGCAAATCCTGCCAATGCGCCCAGAGGTTCTCCGGCCATAAATCCGAGGAAGCCTCCAATCCATTTTCCTGCTCCCATAGTGTTGTCTGATTTTTCAAATTTTCCCGCAAAGTTAGCACACTTTTCGTAAATATCAGCAGGGGATCGGGAAAAACGCGTTCAAGGGCAGCTTTAAATCTGCTTGATGACCTTGGCTGGCACGCCGCCCACGACGGTATTGGCTGGCACATCCTTGGTCACCACGGCTCCGGCGGCGATGATGGCATTGTCGCCGATGGTGACGCCTTGCAGGATGGTGGAATTGGAGCCGACCCATACACCGCGGCCCAGCACGATGGGAGCAGGGTAGGTGTGAGGACGGTCCTCGGGAGTGACGCCGTGGTTCAGAGTGGCGAACACCACGTTGTGCCCAATTTGGCATCCGTCACCCAGCGTGACGCCTCCGTGGTCTTGGAAGTGGCAGCAGGCGTTGATGAACACATGTTCGCCCACGTGGATGTTCTTGCCGAAGTCGGTGTAGAAGGGCGGGAACACGCGTAATGTGGCGGGCACGGTATAGCCGAAGAGTTGGGAGAGCATGCTGCGCACTTCATCGGGTGTGTAATAGGCTGTGTTCAGCTGGAAGGTGATCCGACGGGCTTCGTTACTCATGTCGTCCATGAAGCGGTGGATGTCGTCAGAACTCAGGGCTTGGCCTGTCTTGACATAATCTAAGAATTCGTTCAGTGTCATATCTTCTCTATTATATGGTTTTTCTGGCGCAAAGGTACGGAAAGGTAGGCGGATGCCATGTAGAAAAATTACGGAAAGTGCCTTTAATCGACATTCACGGTACGGCTTTGAAGATGTAACATCACTGCTGTTACAGCGTAACATGGCTACTGTTACAGTGTAACATGGCTGCTGTTACAGCGGGTTTTACCGTTTTTCCCTGCACTTTCTCCGCTCTTTGCCGGCGGCATAGGCGGGAAATACGGAAAATAGAACTATCTTTGCCCCATGAACTAACAACAAGATTAAATTACAGCTTTCGCATGAGACATTTATTTGCAATTCTCGCCTTGACGTTTCTGTTGCTGGGTATCCCTGCGCAGCACGTGTCAGCACAAGAGGCTGCCGGATGGGAGCCGGAAGAGACCACGGAGACGGTGCTGCCTGCCGAGATGGATAGCAGTTTCCACAAGGCGTTGAAAACCAAGTTTATCGAAGGGTCGGCGTTCTTCATGAGTTGGATAGCCGCAGCCTTTGTCATTGGTTTGGCTTTCTGCATCGAACGCATCATCTACTTGAACTTGGCCGAAATCAACACGAAGAAGTTCGTGGCTTCCATCGAGGAGGCCATGGAGCAAGGAGACGTGGAGCGTGCCAAAGAGATCGCCCGGAGTACGCGTGGCCCTGTGGCCTCCATCTATTATCAAGGTTTGATGAGGTTGGACCAGGGTGTGGACGTGGTGGAGAAATCTGTTGTGGCTTATGGAGGCGTGCAGGCGGGATATCTGGAGAAGGGGTGCTCGTGGATCACGCTGTTCATAGCGATGGCGCCTTCCTTGGGCTTCTTGGGCACGGTCATCGGGATGGTGCTCTCGTTCGACAAGATCCAGCAGGTGGGCGACATCTCACCAGCGGTGGTGGCCGGGGGCATGAAGGTGGCGTTGATCACGACCATTTTCGGGCTGATTGTCGCATTGGTATTGCAGTTGTTCTACAACTACGTGTTGTCCAAGATTGAAGCCTTGACAAACGAGATGGAAGACTCATCCGTCACGCTGCTGGACTTGGTCATCAAGTACGACCTGAGGTACGGGAAATAAATCCGTGGGAGGGGCAACGATGAGAAAATTCAGAATACAGCGAGTGTCGGGCGCCGTACTCTATGCGATGCTGGCGTTGACGGTAGGGATTCTTTGCTTGTTCTTCTTCGGGGGTGAGACGCCGGAGGAGCAACGCTTGGTGTTTGACTTGTCCAAAGAAGAACCCTTGTACACAGATGTCTTGATGTATTGGATGTATGCCTTGCTGGGGTTGGCGGTCTTGTTGACCTTGGGCATGATGTCCTACAAGTTCGTGCTGACCTGGGCCGATTCGCCCCGCGAGGCATTGCGTCCGTTGCTGGGAGCGGGGTTGCTAGCGGTCGTGTTGGCTTTATCCTGGCTGGCTGGGAGCAGCCTGCCATTGGATATCCCCGGCTATGACGGGCAGGAGAACAGCCCTTTCTGGTTGAAGCTGGCGGATATGTTCCTCTACACCCTCTACATCCTGCTGGGCTTGGCCGTGGCGTTGATTGCAGGTTTCAGTGTGATGAAGAAATTGAGGTAAGCGGTATGTACAGACGATTTCCCAAGCGACGAGTGCCTGAGATCAATGCTAGCTCCACGGCTGACATTGCCTTCCTGCTCTTGATTTTCTTCTTGATGACCACGTCGATGGATACCGACTACGGATTGCCTCGGCAGTTGCCAGCACCGTCCACGCCTGAGCAAAAGGCGGAAGCACTAAAGTTGAAGGAGCGCAACGTCCTGGTGATCACATTGGATGCCGGAGATGGGCTGCATTGCGCCGACCAACCATCCACTTTGGCTGAAATCCATCAACAGGCCAAACGGTTCATCGTCAATCCGGCCAACGAGTCGGGCTTGCCGGAGAAGGTGCTGGTGGATGTCCCCTATTTGGGTATTGTGCCGGTGACGAAGAACCATGTCATTCTTTTGCGTTGTCACCGGGAGGCGTCCTACAAGGCTTATATTGCCGTGCAAAATGAGTTGGTAGCCGTATACAACGAACTTCGCGACGAATTGGCCCGGCAGAAGTGGCAATGTAGCTATGCCGCCTTGGACGAGGGACAGCAACAAGCCATCCGCATGGTTTATCCGCAAAAAATTGCTGAGGCAGAATTAAAAGAAGGAGGAAAGTAAATGGGACGATTTAACCGGACTGGCCGACGAACGATGCCCACCTTGAACACATCGTCACTGCCCGACCTAATTTTCACGCTGTTGTTTTTCTTTATGATTGTGACCACCATGCGCGAGGTGAAATTGAAGGTGGAGTTTACCTTGCCGCAAGCCACCGAATTGCAGCGGCTGGAGAAAAAATCCTTGGTCACCTTTATTTACGTGGGCCGGCCGGCAGCTCCCTATCGCGAGCGTTTGGGCGACGGGAGCTGCATCCAGCTGAATGATGCCTTTGCCGACACGAGCGACATCCGGCCCTACATTGAGGCGGAACGTGCACGCTTGTCCGAGTCGGACCGCCCCCTGATGCAGGTCTCCTTGAAGGTGGACGAGCAGACCAAGATGGGGCTCGTGTCCGACATCAAGGAGAAGCTGCGTGAAGTCTATGCGCTGAAAATCAATTATTCGACAGAAAAGCGCAAGTGAGCGTGCTATAGGCCGTACACGTGCCGGTAGATGCAATCCCGTACTTTCTCAAAAGATTGTTCGGGGTCAATGTCTCCGTAAGCCATGATTTGCATGGGCAGGTAGCCGTCGGCAGGTTTATAAGGGGGTTGGCGGTAAGGATTATCCCATAGCTTGAAGCCTTGGCGGCGGTAGAAGTTGATGCGGCGTTGGGCCATCTCTTCCACAGGCATTTCGACTTCCAGGACGATGGGGCGGGGATGTACGATGCGGCATAGCTCTTCAAGCGCCCGCTTGCCATACCCGCCGTTGCGCCGGGCGGGGTCGATGGCGAAATGCTCGCCGTAGCAGAAGGCGCCGAAGTCCCAATAGGTAAACAGGCCGATGGGAGTCTCATCATCCAGGATCACATTGTTGTGGAAAGCTGGCTGCGTGTCCGTGTAGAGGCGTAGTTGGTCCAACGCACGGTACTCTTCGGGCGGGAAGGAGGCTATCATCAATTGTTCCATAAAGTCATACAGCTCTTTGTCGGCTGTGCTGATGCGTTGTAGTCTGAGCATAGGTTGATTATTCAGGTGAGTATTCCGTATAAAATTCTATCAGTCTCTTCAGCGCCCGCTGGCAGACGGGGCAAAATGCCGGGAAGTCGTTCGTGCGCATCCGGCAGTTGTAGGAACCCCGGTACAATCCTTTGAAAGAATAGGCCGCGCCTTCATACAGGCCCACTTTGTGGTCGTTGAAGTTCTCGGCAGGAGTGGGGATGGGGGTGCCTTGGGGAATCATGTCCTCCCACTTCGATGCGAAGTCCACGCGGGTAGTGATGTTCTGTTCCCACGGCTCCACATCGGTGGGGTAGGTATCGTTCATGACGTCTTCCTCATAGAAATACTCGTCGGCCAGTCCGCCGAAGCTGTGCCCGAATTCGTGTACGACCACGGGGCGGAAGCTTTCGTGATGGGCGGTGGTCAGCGTGTAGGAGTTATAGATGCCTCCGCCGCCGTATTCATCCGTATTGGCCAGGACGATGATGTGCTCGTAGTCTATGCCGGCCAGGGCATCGTGCAGGGCTTTGAGGCGCGAGGTGGTCAGGTAGCGGTCGGAATAGAACGTGCTGAAGTGGGAGTGGAAAGCCGTGCTTCGCCACTGGTCCAGGCGGGGGATGCTCACGCCGCTGTCCTCCGAGGGGCTGGCCACGGCCACGATGTTGAACCGCTTCTGCATCGAGCGGAAGGGTTCGTGGCCGAAGAGGCTCTGGCAAGCGGCTTGGGCGTCTTGGTAGAAGGTGCCCATTTCGTCCGCCGTATAGCCTTCGGCCAGGATGGCCACATCGATGCAGCGGTCAGCCGGGCCGCACTTTTGCAGGTATTTGTGCGGGGTGATGTGGCTGTGCCCTTTCTCGTGGATCAGGATGTCCTGCGGGTCCACGGTGTGGGTCAGCCGTGCGCGTGTCCGGCGGTGCGGGTCGAGCAGGGTGATTTCCACCACGGCCTTCCGCCGGGGGTAGGGCAGCAGGAACGTGTTTTCCATGCCTTTGGCCACTGTGCGGGCTTCGTCCGTTTCCAGCCATTCTTGGAACAAGGAGGAGAAAGAGGTGCGGTAGATGACGGTGCTGTCGGCCGCATCCCGCATCACGATTTGCCCGTTTCCGGCCAAGGGCAACTGTGCCAGGTGGTGGCGACGGCCAGCCCAGCGGGGCAATGCGGACAGCTCGTCCACGCAGATGGCTTGGTGGGCGGCATTGCCTGTGAACAGATAGTCCACACGCAGCGTCTTGTCCGTGAAATACTTGTCAAACGTCTGTGCGTTCAGTCCTGCACATACCAGCAGGAGCGTAAGGAGCAGGTTTCTTCTTTTCATATCCTATTCATGCTTGTTCGGGTCTGCAAATTTAGGGATAAATCGCGACTTATGCACGGTGTGGCCGGAAAAAGTGCGGGCTGCCTGCCCGGATAGCTTCGGCTGCCCGCCCGGATAGCTTCGGCTGCCCGCCCGGATAGCTTCGGCTGCCCGCCTGGATAGCTTCGGCTGCCCGCCCGGATAGCTTCGGCTGCCCGCCCGGATAGCTTCGGCTACCCGCCCGGATAGCTTCGGCTACCCAACTGGATAGCTCCGGACGCCCGGTTGCCTGCTGCCGGCGGGCTGGGGGCACGGCTTGGTATTTCACTTTTTTGTATTATATTTGCCCGCCGAAAACGACGGGCAGCAACCTTGCGAATCCGCATCGCCTGCGTTTAATACTATAGATTATGCAAACCCGAAGAGATTTCCTGAAGACTGCCACCCTGGCCACCCTTGGCCTGGGGATGGGCGCGGGGGAGGCCGGAGCGGCCTTGCCCTTGTTTAATATAAATAGAAGAAGCCGCCAAGCTCCCTGCCTGCGCCTGCGCTTCTTCCCTTACGAGCTGAAGCTGCGCCATGTCTTTACCGTGGCCACCTATTCGCGCTCCACGACGCCCGATGTGCAGGTAGAGCTGGATTATGATGGCGTCACCGGTTATGGCGAAGCCTCCATGCCGCCCTACTTGCAGGAAGAGCTGGGCAGCCTGGAGAGCGTGATGGCTTTCCTCCGGCAGGTGCAGGCGCGCATCGGCCAGTTCACCGACCCCTTCCGCCTGGAAGATATCCTCGCTTGGGTGGACGGTTTGTCCGAAGGGAATGCCGCAGCCAAAGCGGCGGTGGACATCGCCCTGCACGACCTGGTAGGCAAGCTCCTGCAAGCCCCCTGGTACAGGCTCTGGGGCTTGGACAAGGACAAGGCTCCTTCCACCACCTACACCATCGGCATGGATACGCCCGACGTGGTGCGGCAGAAGACCGAAGAGTGTGCCGGGCAATTCAATATCCTCAAGGTAAAATTGGGTGGAGCTGACGACCGGCAACTGATCGAGACCATCCGCTCGGTCACCCGGCTGCCCATTGCCGTGGACGCCAACCAGGGATGGACGGACCGTCGGCAGGCATTGGACGAAATCCAGTGGCTCAAGGAGCAGGGTATCGTGATGGTGGAACAACCCTTGCCCAAGGAACGCCTGGACGACATCGCCTGGATCACGCAGCACAGCCCCCTGCCTGTCTATGCCGACGAGTCTGTTCAGCGGTTGAAGGACATTCCCGCCTTGAAGGGCGCCTTCACGGGCATCAACATCAAGCTGATGAAGTGTACCGGGATGCGTGAGGCGTGGAAGATGCTCACCTTGGCCCGGGCGTTGGACATGCAGGTGATGGTGGGGTGCATGACCGAGACCTCGTGCGCCATCTCCGCTGCCGCGCAGTTGTCTCCCGCCGTGGATTTTGCCGACCTGGACGGCAGCCTGCTGATAGCCAACGACTGCTTCCGTGGGATGGAGGTGGTGCGGGGAAAGATTACTTTGCCTAGCCTGCCCGGCATCGGCAT
Organism: Candidatus Bacteroides intestinipullorum; assembly: GCA_018883785.1. Lineage (GTDB taxonomy): Bacteria > Bacteroidota > Bacteroidia > Bacteroidales > Bacteroidaceae > Bacteroides > Bacteroides intestinipullorum. The sequence continues at coordinate 7,842 of JAHLFO010000074.1, read as the reverse complement.
AGAGAAGATTTGATAAAACATTTGCGTCATTTCCGACTATTTTGTATTTTTGCGCCCTTGTAAACGAATCGCGTCGAACAAATTAAGGAAATAAATAAGAAATATATGGGTAAAAAGTTTGCCGAACACGGGAAGTTTGACCTCTCGGAAATAAACAAGGAAGTGTTGAAAAAATGGGACGAGGACCAGGTCTTCGCCCGGAGTATGACAGAACGTGAGGGCTGCCCCTCCTTTGTCTTTTTCGAAGGTCCCCCTTCGGCCAACGGCATGCCGGGCATCCACCACGTTATGGCGCGTACCATCAAGGACACATTCTGCCGTTACAAGACGATGAAAGGTTACCAGGTGAAGCGCAAAGCAGGCTGGGACACGCACGGACTGCCTGTGGAGCTGGGCGTAGAGAAAGCTCTCGGCATCACCAAGGAAGACATCGGCAAGACCATTTCCGTGGCCGACTATAACGCCGCCTGCCGCAAGGACGTGATGAAGTTCACGAAGGAGTGGGAAGACCTGACCCACAAGATGGGCTACTGGGTGGACATGAAAGACCCCTATATCACCTACGACAACCGCTACATCGAAACCCTCTGGTGGCTGCTCAAGCAACTCTACCAGAAAGGGCTTTTATACAAAGGCTACACCATCCAGCCCTATTCGCCTGCAGCAGGCACGGGGCTCAGCTCGCACGAACTGAACCAGCCCGGATGCTACCGCGACGTGAAGGACCTGACCGTGGTGGCCCAGTTCAAGATTAAGAATCCCAAGCCTGAGATGGCCGCATGGGGCACGCCCTACTTCCTGGCTTGGACCACTACGCCTTGGACGCTTCCTTCGAACACGGCCCTCTGCGTGGGTCCACGCATTGATTACGTCGCCGTGCAGACCTACAATGGTTACACGGGAGAGAAGATGACCGTGGTCTTGGCCAAGGATTTGCTCTACGCACACTTCAACAAGAAGGCGGAAGGCATTGCCCTTGAGGACTATAAACCGGGCGACAAGCTCATCCCCTTCAAGGTGGTGGGCGAATACAAGGGGCCTGACTTGGAAGGCATGCAGTACGAGCAACTCATCCCGTGGGTGAAGCCCGTGGAGGTGGACGAGGCTAAGTTCTGGCAAGACGCTTCCTCCAAGGCATTTCGAGTGATTCTTGGAGACTACGTGACCACTGAAGACGGTACGGGTATCGTGCACATCGCTCCGACCTTCGGTGCGGACGACGCCTTTGTGGCTCGGCAAGCGGGCATTCCTTCGCTCTTCATGATCAACAAGAAAGGTGAAACGCGCCCTATGGTGGACCTCACCGGCAAGTTCTACCTGCTGGACGAACTGGATCCCCGCTTTGTGGAGACTTGCGTCAACGTGGATTTATACAAAGAATACCAAGGCCGCTGGGTGAAGAACGCCTACGACCCGCAGTTTACCATCGATGGCAAGTATGACGAGAAGGCCGCACAGGCTGCCGAATCTCTTGACCTCTACCTCTGCATGATGCTGAAAGGGCAGGGGTTGGCTTTCAAGATGGAGAAACACGTGCACAACTATCCGCATTGTTGGCGCACGGACAAGCCTGTGCTCTATTACCCCTTGGACAGCTGGTTTATCCGTAGCACAGCCTGCAAGGAACGTATGATTGCCCTCAACAAGACCATCAACTGGAAACCGGAGTCTACCGGCACGGGACGCTTCGGCAAGTGGCTGGAAAATCTGAACGACTGGAACCTGAGCCGTTCGCGCTATTGGGGCACTCCGTTGCCCATCTGGCGCACGGAAGATGGTGACGAAGAGATGTGCATCGGCTCCGTAGAGGAATTATACAATGAAATAGAAAAATCCGTGGCTGCCGGACTCATGGCAGAGAATCCCTACAAGAAGCTGGGCTTCACTCCCGGCCTCTATGCGAAGGATAACTACGATAAGATAGATCTGCACCGTCCCTACGTGGACGACATCATCCTCGTCTCTGCCAGCGGAAAGCCCATGAAGCGTGAGGCGGACCTGATTGACGTGTGGTTCGATTCAGGCTCCATGCCCTATGCTCAAATACACTATCCATTTGAGAACAAAGAGGCTTTGGATAGTCGCCAGGTCTATCCTGCAGACTTCATTGCCGAGGGTGTGGACCAGACGCGCGGATGGTTCTTCACGCTCCATGCTATCGCCACGATGGTATTTGACTCCGTGGCCTACAAGGCGGTTATTTCCAACGGCCTTGTGCTGGACAAGAACGGCAACAAAATGTCCAAGCGCTTGGGCAATGCTGTAGATCCTTTCTCTACCATTGAGAAATATGGATCTGATCCGCTTCGCTGGTACATGATCACCAATTCTTCGCCGTGGGACAACTTGAAGTTTGATGTGGACGGAGTGGAAGAGGTGCGCCGCAAATTCTTCGGCACCTTGTATAATACGTATTCTTTCTTCGCCCTTTATGCCAACGTGGACGGTTTCACCTATCAGGAGGCTGACGTGCCTATGGCTGAGCGTCCGGAGATCGATCGTTGGATTCTTTCCTTGCTCAACTCGTTGGTGAAGAACGTCGATACTTGCTACAACGATTATGAACCTACCCGTGCAGGCCGCTTGATTTCAGACTTTGTGAATGACAACCTCTCTAACTGGTACGTTCGTCTGAATCGTAAACGCTTCTGGGGTGGAGGCATGACGCAAGACAAATTGTCTGCATATCAGACGCTCTATACATGCTTGGAGACCATTGCCAAGCTGATGGCGCCCATCGCTCCTTTCTATGCCGACATGCTCTACATGGATTTGGTGAAGGTAACGGGGCGTGACAATGTAGTGTCTGTACACTTGGCCAAGTTCCCCACTTATGAGGAAAGCCTGATTAATACCGACCTTGAAGAACGGATGCAGGTAGCTCAAGACATCACATCAATGGTATTGGCTCTGCGCCGTAAGGTCAACATCAAGGTGCGCCAGCCTTTGCAGTGCATCATGATACCTGTGGTAGATGATGTGCAGCGTGCTCATATCGAAGCCGTGAAAACCCTCATCATGAGCGAAGTGAATGTCAAGGAGATCAAGTTTGTGGAAGGGGCTGCCGGCGTGCTGGTCAAGAAGGTGAAGTGCGACTTCAAGAAACTGGGACCAAAGTTTGGCAAGCAGATGAAGGCCGTAGCTGCCGAGGTGGCCAACCTATCGCAAGAGGCTATTGCCGAGTTGGAGAAGAACGGCGCTTATACGCTTCGTTTGTCCGATGGTACTGATGCTGTTATCGAAACGTCAGATGTGGATATCTTCAGCGAAGACATCCCTGGCTGGCTGGTAGCCAATGAAGGCCGTCTGACCGTGGCTCTTGAGGTGACTCTCACCGAGGAATTGCGCCGCGAAGGCATTGCCCGCGAACTAGTGAACCGCATACAGAATCTTCGCAAGTCCAGCGGATTCGAGATTACGGACAAAATAAGCATCACAATCTCTAAAAATCCGCAAACGGATGATGCGCTAACCGAATATAAAGACTATATTTGCAACCAAGTTTTAGGCACCTCGCTGACGCTGGCCGATGAGGTGACGAATGGGACTGAACTCAACTTCGATGATTTCTCCCTTTTCGTTAGTGTCGTGAGAAACTAAGCTTTTAATACCACCTATTTAAACACAATAAAGTTATGGCAGAAAAGACCAGATACTCGGATGCCGAGTTAGAAGAATTCCGCGCCATCATCCTGCACAAGCTGGAGTTGGCCCAGCGTGACTATGATATGTTGAAAGCCAGCTTGACCGGCGAAGACGGCAATGACACGGACGATACTTCCCCCACGTATAAAGTGTTGGAAGAAGGTGCTAACACGTTGTCCAAGGAAGAAACCACCCGCTTGGCCCAGCGTCAGTTGAAGTTTATCCAAGGCTTACAGGCTGCGTTAGTGCGCATTGAGAACAAGACGTATGGCATTTGCCGCGAGACCGGTAAGTTGATTCCTGCCGAGCGTCTCCGCGCTGTGCCTCATGCTACGCTGAGCATTGAGGCAAAGAATAGCGGAAAGAAGTAAATGGGAATTTAGCGCGCGCAAGCGCGCTTTAATGAAGAATGATGAATGAAGAATTGTGGCACAGTCCCGCCGACGAAGATTCTTCATTTTGCGTGAGGCGCGATTTTTCATTCTTCATTCTTCATTTAACCGATAAACTGTCATTTTTTGAATGAACAAAATCTTAACAAAGGGTCGGATTGCCTGGCTCATTATTTTGGCTGTATTGGTCATTGACCAAATCATCAAGATATGGGTGAAGACCCACATGTATTGGCACGAAAGCATTCGGGTGACCGACTGGTGTTACATCTTCTTCACAGAGAATGTGGGCATGGCCTTTGGCATGGAGATTTTCGGTAAACTGTTTCTTACCCTTTTCCGCCTGGTGGCGGTGACATTCATTGCCTGGTTTCTCTACAAGTGTGTGAAGTTGAAGCTGAAGACGGGTTTTATTGTATGCATCTCCCTCATCCTGACAGGTGCGCTGGGCAACATCGTGGATAGTGTCTTCTACGGCGTATGTTTCAGTCAAAGCACGCCAGTTCAGTTGGCAACTTTTATGCCTGAAGGCGGTGGATATGCTCCTTTATTCTATGGAAAGGTGGTGGATATGTTCTATTTTCCCATCATCGACACCTATTGGCCGCAGTGGATGCCTTTTGTCGGAGGAGATCATTTCATTTTTTTCAGCCCGATCTTCAACTTTGCCGATGCAGCCATCAGTTGCGGGGTTATCGCCTTGTTTCTGTTCTATAGCAAGTCGTTCAATGAAGCTTTCCATCAGGTATTGAAGAAGAAATGAGTTGGAGGAGAAGCATACGGTGGTGCGGCATGGCTTTTGCCTTTGCTTGTTTGGCGTCTTGCCAAGTGAAGCGTCCTAGCGAAGTATTGTCTGACGATAAGATGGAAAAGGTGCTTTATGACTACCATCTTGCCAAGGCTTTGGGCGAACAGCTCCCTTACAACGAGAGCTATAAGCGCGTGCTTTATATGGAGTCTGTATATCGGAAGCACGGCATCACCAAGGCTCAGTTTGATACATCAATGGTATGGTTTTCGCGCCATCCCGAGTCTTTCCGTACGATTTATGAGAAAGTCAACGAACGCCTGAAAGCTCAGAAAGACCAAGTGGAAGATCTCATTGCCCTGCGGGACAATAAGCCGAAAGAGTCTTTGCCGGGCGACAGTGTCAATGTGTGGGCATGGGAATCGGTTTATCATCTTACGGGTAAGCCTTACGACAATCGTGTCTCTTTTGAGCTGCCGTCCGATCCTAATTTTATGGAGCGGGATACTCTACGCTGGAATGTACGTTTCAATTTCATTGGGGAGAGTACAGAGATTTTCGGTGATACTCTCCATGCGCCTGTCATGGGGATACAGGTGGTTTATGCTAAGGATACGCTGCTTTATGCTATTCGCTCTGTGCTTCAGCCGGGATGGGAGTCACTCAGTGTCAGTGCGGATACCATGGGGCAGATAGAGAAGGTGAGTGGCTTCATCTATTATCCCCATCAGGCTTTAGGGAGGGTTTTGTTGGTAGACAGTATATCTTTGATGCGCTATCGGGCCAAAAATGATACGATGCAAGTAGCAGCAGATTCCGTTTCGCAGAAACAGTCTGTAGCTTCTCGCACATTGCAGCCTCGTTCGTCCGTCCGGTTAAAGGCTAATCCTTGATGCGACGTTATGCTTCCCATTACTTGTATGTGCCAGGCTGCGGTTACTTGAAAAATCAGGTGGTCGAGCTGGAGCAGGGGCGTATCGTCCGTTACCTGTCTTTTGAGGATGAGGAAGCAGGTACGGAATGGTTGCCCGGCGTTCTTCGGGTAGAAGATGATGGCCGGGTTTTTCATTATTATCCTTTCGATTTTAATGTGATGATGCCTGTCGCCGAAACTCGGCGCAGACAATTGCTGTAGCCACTCCCACGTTAAGTGATTCTGATGCGCCTCTTTCTTCGGGATAGGCCGGGATGAAAAGACGTTGGTTCACTAGTTCCCTCACCTCGTCGCGAATACCCCGGCCTTCGTTGCCCATGATGAGCAGTCCGTTATTGCTCAATGTTTTTTCATACATGTTTTCTCCGTCTAAGAAGGTGCCATATATCGGGGTGCCTTCAGGTAGGTCTCGGATCAGGGAGGGTAAGTCAGCAACATGGACATGCACGCGTGCCAAGCTACCCATTGTGGCTTGTACGGCTTTGGGACTGTAGACATCTGCTGTGTCAGGCGAACAGAAGATGTGCCGGATGCCGAACCAGTCTGCAAGTCGGATGATGGTGCCTAAGTTGCCTGGATCCTGCACGCCGTCCAAGGCCAGGCATAATGAACGGAATATCTCAGTTTTATTGTCAATGTCCTTCCTTTTGCGGAATATCGCTAAGACTTGTTGAGGTGTACGTAGTAAACTGGCTCGTGTCAGTTCCTCTGTCGTTACTTCAATGGATTCCTCCGCTTGCATTCCTGTACAAGGCGGCTGCCATCCGGACGTGGCTGCCAGTAGTTGGCAGGGAAAGTGTCCCAACAGTTCGCTTACCACCTTGGGACCTTCGGCTAAAAAAACTCCCGCAGCATCGCGGTTCTTTTTCAGTTCCAAGGAGTGTATGTATTTTATTCGATTTTTGCTTAGTGCCATAAGATAATGTTGTGTCTTGGTGTTTCAAATCCATGCAAATATATAGCATTATTATAGAATAGCCAAAGACGTAGGCAGGTTTCGGGGAATCTGTCTTGTTCTTTTCTTTTTATCACTTTATCTTGTTGCAGATAGGCCGATTTTGACTATCTTTGCAGGCACTAACTTTATAAATAGCAATCACTAAATATGGAAACCATGGATTCCAATGCGCCTGTTCGTGATGACCGTTTCATTCGCGACGGTATGAATGGCTTCGAACGCAATGTTAAGCGCTTTGTAGACTGTATCTTGGCGCTAGTAGCCCTTGTCGTCTTCTCTCCGCTGTTCTTGATCTGCTATATAGCAGTGAAGCGGGAAGACGGTGGTCCTGCCATTTACAAGCAAGAACGTATAGGGCGTTTTGGACGTCCGTTTTACATATACAAGTTTCGGAGTATGCGCATGGATGCGGAGAAGTTCGGCCCTGCCTTGTACAAGAGTGGAGCAGATCCCCGTCTCACCAAAGTGGGTAAATTCCTCCGGGAACATCACTTGGATGAGCTACCTCAGTTGTGGAATGTCTTCATTGGACAGATGGCTTTCATCGGTCCTCGTCCTGAACGCAAGTTCTATATCGACCAAATTATGAAACATGATCCCCGTTACCGTTATCTTTATCAGATTCGCCCAGGTGTTACTTCTTACGCTACCCTCTATAACGGCTACACGGATACGATGGAAAAGATGCTTCGTCGTCTTCGTTTTGACCTATTCTATTTGGAGCACCGTTCTTGGTGGTTCGATTCCAAGATTCTATTGATGACGTTCATGAGCATTGTATTTGGAAAAAAATTCTGATTTAAGAAGGGAGTCTTATACTGATATAGGCAGGGCTGACGAATTACTTAATAGACTGAAAATCAGACTAAGTTTGAAATAGCTCAGTGATACATCCTATTTAAATAGCTTTTTCTTTACTTTTGTCCTACATATTCAAGTTAAAAACATCCAATGGAAATCATCTCAATACTCCGTACAATAAGGGATCCCCGTCGTGACCATTTAAGGGAACACAGTTTCGAGTGTATATTATTTTAAATGAATGTCCGCAAACGTCCAAATTAGCAAAGTTTAAACAGGCTCTGAGATGCCAATGCAGGCATAGGAACAGAATTTGCAGGCATTCCATGTAAAACAATTGAAAGGAAACACAATGAATCTGCTT
>JAHLFO010000073.1 GCA_018883785.1 Candidatus Bacteroides intestinipullorum | reverse complement strand
AGCCAAAGCCGCCGCAACCGCCACGCCTGCCCCGACGCCCAGCAAAGCCGCACCGGTGGAGACCTACACGATGGACAAGGCCGATCGCCAACTGTCCGGCTCCTTCGCCTCCAACCGGGGCAAGCTGCCCGCTCCCATCACCGGGCCTTACCTCATCGTCAGCCACTACGGCCGCTACGTCGTGATGCGGGGCGTGCAGCTGGACAACAAAGGCATCGACCTGCAAGGCCGTCCCGGCGCCCAGGCACAGGCGGTATTCGACGGCAAGGTGGCCGCCGTGTTCCAGCTGAACGGCCTGTTCAACGTGCTGGTGCGCCACGGAGCCTACATCTCGGTCTACTGCAACCTGTCCCGCGCCACGGTCAAGGCGGGCGATGCCGTCAAGACCCGCCAACCCCTGGGCAAAGTGTTCTCCAACCCCGCCGAAGGGGGCCGCACCGTCCTGCACTTCCAGCTGCGGAAGGAGACGCAGAAGCTGGACCCGGAGGGGTGGATAGCGCGGTGAATCAAATCGCAAAGTTTGAAAAACGTCAAACGAAGTATAGATTCTATCAAAATCAACGGATTATTCCTGTTTTAGAGCTATTTTGATAGATTTTCAACCCCGCCTCCATGAATATTGGCTAACCTTGCAGACGCAAAACCAAAACTTAGCGCCATGAATATGCCCAAATTATTCTTTGCATTCCTGCTTGCCTGTAGCCAAACATACCTGTGGGGACAGTCTCAATTGGCTCAAGACCCCCGGTTGGCCCAGAGGCTATATGACAGTGGACTGATTCATCAGCCATTGCCCCTGGATACGGCACGCTCGCACGAAGCCGCCGGATGGAGCAAGAAAATCCTAAAAAGTTCCCCTTTATCTTGTGACCCTAAACACTGGAGCCACGATGGAGAAGGGCACCTGTCTTATTGTCCACAGCCGAGCCTGACGGGACAAGGGAGCATCTGCCTCCAATTCCCCACATCCACCGGACGAAGAGCCGTTGGCCCGGAAAATGATCCGGACTATGCCATGTACGGGCACAGCGCCGCCACCTATCGGGCCGGAGGCAAGAACTGGGAAGACTACAACCGGCTGGTGTTCTATATCTATCCCGACTGCGAAGGCGCACGGGTAGTGAATATCAACGTAACATTCACCAATGCCGACACACCGGCCAAAGAAGGGTATAACCGTCCATCGGGGGCGCACCTCGTCAATCTGACAAACAAGCAATGGAACCGCTGCTACCTGGAAATTGACGAATATCAACGGGACCAGGTAGAAGCCTTGACCTTCAGCGTGAACCTGCAAGGCAAAGACCGCACAACGGGAGACACAAGCACTTACTATATAGACAACCTCCAACTGCAAACCATCGAGCAGCCGGACAAGACTTGCGGCTGGATGCCCCAAAAGGGAAAAATCATCTATTCGGGCACAGGCTACTTCTGCCAAGGCCGCAAAACCGCCTTCATGGCTGCCCCTGTGCCTGTAGCCGACCCTACATTCCGCATGGTGGATGCCTCCAGCCGCAATATCGTCTTCGAGGGCCAGGGCAAACAGACCGACACCAGCATCGGCAGGTATCTCGTCTTTGACTTCAGCGAATTTACGACCCCCGGCGAGTATCTGTTGGAAACAGCCTCCGGCACATCGACCCGCCGCTTCCGCATCGGCGACCGCATCTGGGAGGACTCCCAATGGAGGGTGCTCAACTTCATCTTCTGCCAACGCTGCGGCTACCCAGTCCCCGGCAAGCATGATGCCTGCCACGCAGACCTCATATCCGTGCATGATGGCAAGCAAGTGGCTTTCAACGGCGGCTGGCACGATGCCGGCGACCTCTCGCAGCAGACGCTTCAGACGGCAGACGTGGTGTATGCCCTGCTGGAAGCCGCCGAAGCCCGCAAGGCCGCAAACCCGGCATTGGCCGCCCGCCTGGTGGAAGAAGCCGAATGGGGACTGGAATTTGTCCTGAAAAACCGCCTTGGCGATGGCTGGCATGCCAGCAGCATGGGATTGCTCATCTGGCAAGACGGGATCTGGGGCACCACGGACGACATCCGCTCGGTCAGGACACAGAACCACGCCTTCGACAACTTCCTCTACGCGGCCTACGAAGCCTATGCCGCCCAAGTGCTGAGACACGACCCCATGAAGCAGGACTACCTGCGCAAAGTGGCCGAAGAAGACTTCGACTATGCCTGGCAGAAATTCCAGCGTGAGGGATATGACCGTTTCGTCCAACCTTACGAGCATACGTACAACACGTCTCATAGCCAGTACCAAGCCACCATTTCGTGGGCGGCCAGCCAACTGTACCGCCTGACGGGGAAAGACAAATATGCCCGCCTGGCCGCTGAACACATCCGCTACGTGCTGGACTGCCAGCGCACCGAACCGCTGAACGACCCGCAAGGGACACGCGGCTTCTTCTACCGCGACCGGAACCGCAAATCCATCGTACACTTCATCCACCAGTCCCGCGAGCAGGTGTACATCCAGGCGCTCACGCTGCTGTGCCAGACACAGCCCGGCCACGCCGACCGCCCGCAATGGGAGAAGGCCATCCGCCTATACGGCGACTACTTGAAAGGATTGATGCCCTATACTGCCCCCTACGGCATGATACCCAGCGGCGTATACCACCAGGACGAATATAAGGACAGCGTCAACTTCTACGCCCTGCACCTGTTCCCGCCAACCGACGCCGACCGGCTCTACCGCGAACAGCTGAAAGGCGGTGTCCGGCTGGACAAGGAGCACTACGTCAAGCGGTTCCCCATCTGGTTCAACATCTTCAACGGGAACACGGCCATCCATCTATCTACCGGCAAAGCGGCCGCCCTTTGCGGACATTACCTGAACGACCCGGAACTGCTGGACATCGGCCGCTGGCAATTGTACTGGACAGTGGGCATGAATCCTTTCGGACAATCGCTTATTTATGGCGAAGGCTATGACTATCCGCAGATGAACAACTTCTCTTCCGGCGAAAGCACCGGAGAGATGCCTGTGGGCATCCGCACCCTGGGCAACGGCGATGAACCCTATTGGCCACAGACCAACAATGCCTGCTACAAAGAGGTCTGGGTCACATCTGCAGGGAAATGGCTGTCGCTGCTGGCTGAATACTGATAGGGGGCAACAGTGCTATAAACAGGAATCACAAACACTTTTTAATTATATCTATTATGAACGAAAAAATGAAAAACTTTTCGTCCAGGCTCATTGTATGGCTTGCACGAAACGCAGTCTTAATGCTATTTGTCGCATTCAACTGCATGAGTATCAATGCTCAAAACAATCAAAAAGTAGAAGGCACCGTCACTTCGGCAACTGACGGGAATGCACTGATTGGCGTCAGCGTAGTCGTCAAAGGTACCAGCAACGGCGCCATCACCGACTTGAACGGCCATTACCAACTGAATGTGCCTGCGGGTACCGAATTGGAGTTCAGCTACATTGGCTTTGTCACGCAAAGCATAAAGGTCAAGGCCGGAACCCAAATCTACAACATCAGCCTCGCTGAAGACAACGAGACCTTAGAAGAATTGGTCGTTGTAGGTTATGGCGTGCAGAAAAAAAGCGTCGTCACCGCTGCCATGAGCAAGGTCAGTGCTGAAGACTTGGCTGTAGGTACCCCGACCAGTGTGTCTGATGTATTGAAAGGCAAAATGTCTGGCGTGCAAATCACCTCGCAATCCGGACAACCTGGCCGTGACTCGCAAATCAGGATCCGCGGTACAGGTACGGTCAACAATTCTGACCCGCTGTACATCATCGACGGCATGCCCTCCAACAATGGCATCAATTACTTGAACCCATCGGACATTGAGTCCATCGAAGTATTGAAAGATGCCGCATCGGCTGCCATCTACGGTGCCCGCGGTGCCAACGGCGTTATCCTGGTGACAACCAAGAAAGGCTCCTTCCAGCAGAAAACCACCGTAAACTACGAATTCACCTATGGCATCCAAAATCCGGCACGGAAAATCAAGCTGATGAACAACAAGCAGTATGTGATGATGATGAACGAGATGGCCGAAAACTCCGGCCGTGCGCCTTACTTCACCGATGTGCCCGATGTGAACACAGACTGGCAAGATGCCTTGACAAACAGCAATGCCCCCATTATCAATCACAAATTGTCGGTAAGTGGCGGTGGCGAGCATAGCGCACACTACGCTTCATTCGGCTACATCAAGCAAGAAGGCATCTTCGCCAAAGGACATTCTGACTATGAACGCTATAACGGACGACTGAATTACACAAACACCTTATATGACATCAAGAGCCGTAATTTCTTGAACAAAGTGAACTTCAGCACCAACCTCAGCTATTCACGCGTCAACCGCAAGGGCAACAACATCGACAACAGTGAAACCGGCGGTCTGATTGCTTCCATCAACATGCTGCCACCCACGGAAAGCATCTATCAGGATGACCCCGACAAACTGGCCGAATACGAGACCCTCTACCCCAACTATGTGAAGGACGCGAACGGAAGGGCCTATAACATCATCGAATTGCGTGAAATCAACAATCCCCTGGCCTCGATGGCTGTCAACAACAACCAACGAACCGTCTCACAGATATTCAATGCAGACTTCAAACTGGACATTGACATCCTGCCCGGCCTGAAATACCGCACATCTGCCAGTCTGGAATGGGCCTTCTCGTCCATCAAAAACATTGTACCTGCTTACGATCTGAACACGACGACCAAAAACTCCACCTCGTATGTGGAGGACAAAAAGACCGATGCCAACTCCTGGCAATGGGAAAACACACTGTCCTACGACAAATCATTCGGCGAACATACCATCGGTGCACTGTTCGGTACCACCATGGCCTCGTATGCCTATACAGACTTGTCGGGTAGTGACTATAATCTGCTGGTGATTGACCCGGACAAGGCTTTCATCGACATCGCCACAGGAGACCGCGCCTTGGAGCGCATCAACGGCACAGGCAAAGACCACAAACTGGCTTCCATTTTCGCTCGTCTAAACTACAACTACGGAGAGAAATACCTATTTGAAGCAGTGGTTCGCCGAGATGGCTCGTCCAACTTCGGCCCCAACAACCGCTATGCCATATTCCCGTCCGTTTCAGCGGGCTGGGTGATCAGTCGCGAAAAATTCATGGAAGGCACCGCCCACTGGCTTTCCTTCCTCAAACTCCGCGCCAGCTGGGGCCAGAATGGCAATGAGTCCATCGATCCTTTCGGCTACACCAGCATGATGAACATGAGCGGAAACACCGCTGTCATCAACGGCGGGGTGGTGAATGGCGCACGGCCCTCCGGGTATGTGAACAGCGGCCTGAAATGGGAAACCTCCGAGCAATTGGACTTGGGCGTAGACTTACGCTTCTTTGAGAATGCACTGACTTTCACATTCGACTATTTCAACAAAAAGACGAAAGACATGCTGATGAACGTAGCACTGCCCCAATACACGGGCTATGCCACCATGCGTACCAACATCGGCAGCGTCCGGAACAAAGGCTTTGAAATGGAGGCATCCTACCGCTTCCGGATTGGCAAAGCAGACATTGACCTCTCTGCCAACGCTTCGTACCTCAAGAACAAAGTCATAGAGTTAGGTACCGCACGTACCAACCTGCAAGTACTGGGCGGCGGACTGGGCGGCGCGGTATCCGTCATGGAAAGCGGCATGCCATACGGATACTTCTGGGGCTACAAGACCGATGGTATCTTCCAAAATTATGCTGAAGTGAACGCCTACAAAGACGCTAAAGGAAAACTCATCATGCCAGATGCCGAACCGGGCGACGTACGCTATGTGGATTTGAATGGGGACGGAACGATTTCAGATGCAGACCGCACCATGATAGGCGATCCCAATCCCAACTGGACCTACGGATTCTCAGTGGGAATCAACTGGAACAACTTCGACATGAACGCTTTCTTCCAAGGAGCCGCCGGCAACCAAATTTACAAGTACTACCGAAGAAGCAACATTACGCAAGCCAACTGGGAAACCGAATGGTTAGGACGCTGGCATGGAGAGGGTACTTCCAACCGGCTGCCCAAACTGGTGGAAGGAGACCCGCATCACAACACAACTTGGACCAACGACCTCTTTGTGGAAGATGGCAACTACCTGCGCCTAAAAGTACTGCAATTAGGCTATAGCCTGCCACGCAACTTGACACGGAAACTCTGCTTGCAGAAACTACGCGTCTTTGTACAAGGCGAAAACCTCTTCACTGCCACCAAATACTCCGGATACGACCCTGAAGTAGGAACACGCAACGGCTTCGACGGAGGTACCTATCCGCAAGCCCGTACTTTCACATTTGGAGCTAACATCGTATTTTAAATCAAAATCAAAACCAAGAACCGTATGAAAAAAATATTCATCCTAGCATCCCTGGTGCTGTGCATGACTTCGTGCAGCGACTTCCTGGAGACAACCCCGCGCACACAAGTCTCCGAAGAAGAATTTTACCAGACCGAAGAAGAAGTCAATATGGGAATGTATACCATCATTAACGACATACAGACCCGGCTACTGGAAGTTTTCAGCTATGCTTCCCTCATGTCCGATGAGTCAGAAACCGGCGGCGGCATAGGCGAAGGTGTCTACAAGACCAAATACGACACCTTCACATTCGACCCTTCTAATTCTCCCGGCTGGTGGAACGAATGGGATTACGGCTTGTACAATGGCGTAACGGATGCCAATACCCTTATCGACAAACTGTCACAATCCAGTCTGGATGCTTCATTCGTGAATGCCTCCATGGCCGAAGCCAAATTCTATCGTGCCCTATTCTATGCCTACATCTTCATGGGTTACGAGCAAGCGCCGCTGATCAAAAGCCGGATGGAAACAGGAGAAATCTTCAAGGTACACAAAGGCACACGCGACGAGATCTTCGACTTCATGATGGAAGACCTGTCCGATGAAAACATCGCCAACCTGCCGGACAAAAACAACTTCGTCCACGGGCGCACCAACCAAGACGCCGCCCGCATGTTGCGTACCAAACTCATCCTTTTCCACCGCGCCCAGGATCTTTATCCCAAAGCCTTGGACGATATGCACGCCATCATGGGGAACGGCTATACACTGATGAAGGATTTCTCGGAAATCTGGCTCAAAGCCGGAGAGTTCTGCTCTGAATCCATCTACGAGATTGAATTCACCAATGACAACCAGGGAGAAGGAAACACCGTACTGTGCCGCTCCCTGAGCGGACGAGACATCGTTGATCCACGCTCTCCGGAACAGGGAGGACTGATAGGCGGTTACGGCCAATGCACCATGCCACAGAGCATCTATGACATGTTCGAAGAAGGCGACACCCGACGCGAAGGAACCGTAATAGACTATCGTGAAGAGGCCCGCAAGGTCGAAGCCTTGGTCGCAGCCGGCGAGTTGCCCGCAGGAAGCCAGTTTATCGTGAGTGAAGCCCAAGAAAACTTTTCGGCATTGGGACACTACAAGTATCATAACCGCCTGGAAGATACCAATGAAATCAACCCGATGGACAACTGTGGCAACAACTTCCGCTTCTACCGCTACTCCGACGTATTACTGACTGCTGCCGAATTGCAAGTCCGCATCTATGGCACAATACGCGGTGATGGACAAGACTGGTTCAACCAAGTACGTGACAGAGCTTTCCAAGACACCGCACATCGCATCAATCTGATAGGCCTGAGCCAACAAGAAGCCTTGGACATACTCTTCAAGGAGCGCGGCTACGAATTCATGGACGAAATGCAACGCTGGTTCGACATCATGCGGTTCGACAAAGGAGAAGAGATTCTCGGCGAAAAAGGCTGGACAGAGAAATACCGCTACTTCCCTATCTCCAACAATGAAATCAACGCCTCAAACGGAGCATTGACACAAAACCCCGGCTGGGCCAATTAACACAGTTGTTGTAAGACAGAGACTATAAATAATGCAAAACAAGGGGGTACAAACAGAGTGCTATCCAGAGAAAAGCACGAAATTTGTACCCCTAATCATTCCATAACAAGAAACATCACATTCATATAACCACGTATGAAAAGATTCATCTACACACTCCTGACATTGTCCGTGGCAATCCATGCAACGGCACAATTCAAAGTTACCGCCCATCAAGAAGGCTGGGAGGAAACGCCTCCACAAGCCGTACGCGAAGGCTTCTATCTCCAAAAACGCATGTTGGCGCAGATGGACAACGAGACGGGACAGGAAGAAATCCTGGTATTCGGACACGACAACGGCCACTATCCTACCTTTGATCTGTTCAAGGTGTATTACGTCATAGTTGACCACTATTCCAAGAACGTGAAATACCTGTCTTCCGTCTACGTGAACGACAGCTATTACATCCGCGTGGAGGACCGCAATGACGACGGCCGTTCCGAACTGTATATCTCTTACTTTAAAAACGGGCATTTCAGCACGGACGAACATGGCTATGACCTCCAGGCAACACGCTGCTACGACCGGATTGAATGCACAGAGTCAAACCCTAAAAATGCCAAGAAATGAAACGGAAAATCTTACTCTTCAGCCTGCTCCTCCTTGCCTTCACCGTATATGCACAGGCTCAAATCAAAACATTGCTGATTACCGGACAAGACGGAAGCCATTACTGGCGAGGAGCCAGCGCAGGCATTGAACAGATATTAGAAAACAGCGGACTTTTCAACGTCGATGTCCTCGTGACACCGGATTTTGGGGAAGACATCAACCGCTTCGAACCGGACTTTGATGGTTATGACCTGGTGATTGTCAACTACGGCGGAGCCACTTGGAAGGCTTCTGTACGAGAAGCCTTTGAAAAATTCATCGCCAATGGGAACGGGGCTGTCATCCTGCATTCGTCCATCATCCCCATGGAAGACTGGCCTGCCTACAACGAAATGACAGCTTTAGGAGCTTGGAACGGACGCGATGAACGCTGGGGGCCTTTTGTCTACTGGAAAAACGGGAAATATATCTACGACTACACACCCGGATATGCCGGTTACCACGGCCTGCAACACGAGACTGTGATAGACCACCGCGCCCCTGAACATCCCATTCTGAAGGGTCTGCCAACACGCTGGAAACACTTCAAGGACGAAATTTACACAAAGCTACGGGGACCCGGCAAAAATATGGAAATCCTGGCTACCATCAAAGAGAACGGGCGCGACGAACCTGCCATGTGGACCGTACGCTATGGGAAAGGACGCATTTTCGTGGATGTTCTCGGACACTGCGGCAACGACCCGGAAATGATTTACTCCATCCTCTGCACCGGCTATCAAGTTACGCTGCTGCGCGGTGCCGAATGGGCGGCTACCGGCACTGTAACCCAACAGGCTCCGAATGATTTCCCCCTGGAAGACACCTACACATTGCGTACGAATTTCAAAGCACCATTCCACGCTTATCCTACAACGGACGAGGATTAAAAAGATGCTCTCGCATGTTGGACATACCTCCCTAAAAAGAGCCGCTCCCAAGAATTCATCCTTGAGAGCGGCTCTGACCTGAATACCTATTGAAAAACTCTCTCTACAAACTATCCGTTCATTGTCCCAAAGCCCACGCGATGGCATTGCGGAACATCGTGGTGAAAGCCTCGACCTCAAACAGCTTGGGACTATGCCCCATCTGGAAATAGACATTGCGCGCACGCATCCGCTCATTGCACCAGACCACAGGATGATCACCCATCTTGATATCCGAAGCCGGGACATACGAATCCTCATCCACGTTGGCCAAGACATGAACATTAGGCCGAGGGCTCTGGTCGTAGGTATACCATTCATCGTCTGGAATCAAGAACGAAGCTGGCACACCCTTCATCACCGGATGTCCGGCATCTTCCACCCGGACAATGCCATCGGCCAGAGGCGCAATATAGTTCTTATACCGTATGCCGCCCATAAAATCGGAAAACCAGGACCATAGAGGATAGCCGTCAAATTCGCCCAGCAGCGTGGCATGATGGAATCCCACCCAGGCGCCGCGGCCTTCTTCGATGTATTTCACGAAGGCAGCCTGGGCCTCATCGGGCCAAGTGTAAGGCGGGAAATCGAGTTGTATCACCAACGCGAACTCGGACAAATAGGCTTCCGTGATATTATGAGCACTGTTGGCCACAGTAATGCTGAAGTTCATCTTCTGCCCTTCATCGGCCAGCCAGCGCACGCCGGCATCGGTAAAAGGAGCGTGCTGCCCTTTGCCCTCCATCAACACGAGCACTTTCCGCTGATGCGGCTTTCCCAGCAGACAGTCCGCCACGGTACGGCGCAAATCGCCCTGCGCATCGTCTCCGGCATAATCCCAGTACATCCCGCCCAGGAGGTCTTGCTCCAAT
This sequence comes from Candidatus Bacteroides intestinipullorum, assembly GCA_018883785.1. Classification (GTDB taxonomy): domain Bacteria; phylum Bacteroidota; class Bacteroidia; order Bacteroidales; family Bacteroidaceae; genus Bacteroides; species Bacteroides intestinipullorum. Next base: position 10,081 of record JAHLFO010000073.1, on the reverse strand, counting down.
ATGTAACGGCACTTGATGCCCAACGAGCGCGGATTCTCGAAACCAAACACCAAACGGCCGTCACGGTCTGCCAAATAAGGCACTTGTGCCACACTGTCCCATCGTTCCACATATCCATCTGCCGCACTCACATCCTTGTAGTCCCTGAAATCGGGATAATTCTCACCGCCTCGCCCGTAAAAAGGCAATCCCATGACCAACTTCGAGGGAGGGACTCCCGCCTTCAGGTGAGCTTCCACAGCCCCGCTTGCCGTCATGTCTCCACTATGTTCCGAAGGATAAAGCGCAGAATGATGCTTCGGCGCCGTGGCCATATCATAGGACATAATATTCACAAAGTCCACATACGGCAGCACCTCTTTATAGTCTATATATTCCGCCCCCGCAGAAGCGGCCAACGTCAGTTCCTTGCCAGAGCCAAGAGCCTCGCGCAGATCGGCCATCAATCGGGTGAAGTTCTCCCGGTCGTCCGGTGAGGCCGAAATGCCTGCCGCATCGCTGGTGGGATACTCCCAGTCAATGTCTATGCCATCCAATCCGAAGTCATCAACCAACTGTTTGCAAGCTCGGGAGAAAGCCTTGCGATGAATCTCGTCAGCAGCCATTTCGCTGAAATGCCCGCTGCCCCAGCCTCCGACGGAAAGAAGGACGTGCAAGTCCGGATTCTGCTTTTTTAAAGCAACTATAGCCCGCAGGCGTTCTTCATTGTCAACACGCACACCGTCAAATGTATCATTCACGTGACCGAAAGCATAGTTGATGTGCGTCATACAAGCCGGATCCGGCATTACATCGCTCCACGAAGTCACATAAGCCACAACCACCTTGCTATCAGACGGTGTCCAAGGTTTGTCCGCCGTCCGGGTGCCGCCACAAGATGCACACAACAGACACAGGACGGCAATCAATAGTTTTAAGTTTTGCATAACAAATTATTTTGAGAAAGGAATTATCAGTTACCTACAGCCTCCACCCGGTCGCAAGGCCGGATTCTGGAGCCGGACCGGGCATAATACAGCATAAACAGTTCTCCCACCAGCACGATGAGCCAAGAGTAACGCCAGCCTGCCAGCGCATCGGCCAGCAGTCCCTGCGCCAATGGCAACAGGGCACCTCCCACGACACCCACCATAAACACGCCGGAGGCCAACGAAGTATATTTGCCAAGACCCGACACGGAAAGCGTGAAAATGGCCCCCCACATGATAGAGTGGAACAAACCAACCGCCGTAAGGAGCCAAGGATTGTCGAACACAACGGCCAAAGCCACCAGGACAACCGCGCACAGCGTGGTCACCGTCAATTGCACCCGGGGCGAAATACGATTCAACGAGCTGCCCACCAGACGTCCCAGCAGCATGCCGCCCCAATAAAGCGTAGCCAACAGGGCCGGAGAAGCACATCCCATCTCAAGGGCATACAAATTGATGTTGCCGCCAATGCAGACCTCCACACCCACATAGAAGAAGATGGCAACCACGCCCAACGTCAGATGGCGGAAACTCCATACACTCCGCTCCAGCTTCTCATCAGCTCCGGCTTTGGTCCCTTGAATATCGGGCAACGAAAATCTCTGAAGCGTCATGGCCACCACCAGTATAAGCACAATCAGGACAATAAAAGGCAACATCAACTGGCTGATCTCGATTTCTTCCATGGAAAGTCCGCCAAACACCACTCCGGTCACAAAATAGGGAGCCAATGTTGTCCCTATCGAATTGGCAGAACCGCCGATGGCCAAACGCTGGATGGACTGGGTACCCTTCACATGACAAGCCACCAGGTATGGATTGATGACCACCTGCAAGATAGTGACCGAAGCGCCCGTGACGAAAGAGCCCAACAAGAAAATCAGGAACCCTCCGGGTATCAAGTCCGTACCTACCGTCAGGTTGGCCGTAGGATAATGCACGGTGAAATAGGAAGAAAAAAAGAACAAGGCCAATCCTGCCGCCATCACCCACAAGCTGCGTATCAATGTGCATTTGTAACCATGACGGGCAATCCATCTGGCCCCCACCCCTCCACAAAGCGGATAGGCCAAGAACCAAGAAAACGTAATCAGCGTAGCAAATGTGTTTTTCAAGCCACCCACCTCCGAAAGGAAAGTAGCCTTCAACGGAACCTGAAACTGCGTATTGGCCGTCGTCAGAAATCCGACGATGAAAAACAAGAAAACCATCGTCAAAAACGGCCCGAAATAATTTGTCTGAACCTCTTGTCGTGTCATAACATTCAACTGAAACAATTATAATTCACTGGCTGCAGCCGGATCTAACAAAAACTCACAACACGGATGCAGCTGAAGCACAGAAGCCGGCACTTCGGGCGTCACGACCCCTTGCAACATGCGCTTCACGATGGTGGCCTTATGCTTCCCGTTGGCCAGCAACACCAACTTACGGGCATGCATGATATTCTTCAATCCCAATGTCACGCCCCCCAATTTCTTATCAGACGGCGTGCCGGTCTCCCGGCGGATACGCTGCTCCAACGCCTCATCCATATCCGTGGCCCAAGTTTCCCCGGCCAAGGGAGAACCCGGCTGGTTGAAGCCTAAATGCCCGTTCTCGCCCAGTCCCAGCAGCAACAGGTCTATGCCTCCCCGCCGCTCCAATTCCGACTGGAAATCCCGGCATGCCGCCATGAAGTCAACAGCCTGCGTGGGCAGCATCAGGAAATTTTCTTCCCGGACGCCAAACGTATCCATCAGCTCGGTCTTCAACATCGTATAACAGGCTCCGGCATACTCGCGCGGCACATTCATTACCTCGTCCAGCCCGAAAAAAGTCGTGTCGCCCACCGGGAAAGGATAATTCGAGAAAATCTCCCCGATCAGGAGATGTACATGCTTGGTCGTTCGTCCGGTAGAAAGGCCGATGACGCTGGAAGGTTTTTGCAGGATCTGGCCAATGACATGCCAGGCAGCTCGGATGTAGAAGTCCCGTTCATTGTCTGCAACCACAATGTTCAAACTCGTATTGCTCATAAATACACTTAACGGTTAAATAATGAATGACATCAAACTCAGAGACAAGGTGTATCTGCTCATATCTTTATATATATTTTCCTTTTATACAGTTGGTAACCGATGCACCAGTTCACCACCACAAACAGCAGCGCATAAGCCAGCGAACCACCTGTATCGCCCAACCACGGCTGCAAGCACACTCCATAGAGGAAGCCGTACAAACTGATGCTCCCCCCTTCCCAAGGGAAACGGATGCAACCGAACAAGATGCCAAGCAAATCACCCAGCACATACATAAACAACGGATTGACCCCAAAGACCTCGAAGAAACGGCTCCACCGCTTATAGCCCTTCACATCTATCAGCCAAATGAGCAGCGCCAACAAGCTTGAAGCCAATCCGCAGGTGACCAATACAAAGGTAGGCGACCAGATTTTCTTGTTCAGCGGACAAGCGTAACTCAACAACCAGCCGGAAAATGCCAATATCGTTCCCAGCAAGAATAGTTTAATAAGATGAGACTGCAACAAAGATTCACGATCCTGCCGCGCATCCCCGTTGCCGGCCAGCATCATGCGGCCTGCATAGAAGCCCAATAGCACGTGTGCCACAGCAGGGATAGTGCTCAACAGGCCTTCGGGGTCAATGCCATTATCCTTGTATATATGGGCAGGAGTAAATACAGCCCTGTCTACTACGGAAAGCACATTGGTCTCATTATAGGCGAAACCATTTCCTCCCATCAACAACAGGAAGTAACCGACCAACAATCCCGCAACCACCCACGGTATGCAACGATGCCTCACGACCAGGGCCATGAATGCCGTGATGCCATAACAAACGGCCAGACGCTGCATGACTCCCGGAATGCGGATACTGTCAAACGTACACACCGCATCCCACAGCCGCTCCCCAAAGTTCATGCCTGCCGGTCCCGGCCAATAATAACAGAACCGCAAGAACCAGTCTATCGCTATGCCTATGAGGAATATGACCACCGTACGCTGTACAACCTTCCACGCCACAGCCCTGCTGAACGCGAAGCCGTACTTCTGCAATGAGATGTAAGTCGATATACCCATGATGAACATAAAGAACGGGAACACTAGATCGGTAGGTGTCAGACCGTTCCAGACAGCATGACGCAAAGGCGCATATATATGTTCCCACGAGCCGGGATTGTTCACCAATATCATCCCGGCAATAGTAATGCCCCGCAAGACATCAAGGGCCAAAATGCGCTTATTGGCCCGGCAAGCCTTATCGTGACTTGCATTCATGGCTACTTTTGCCATATTCTTTTCTGTGTTTATGTATAACAGGATATCCGATTACCGTCACTTGTTCATGGCCACCGCCCCGGCGCCAAGCAGACCGATGAAGCCGGGATTCAGCTTGGTTATGACCACACCGTTGGTGACAAAACGCATGGTGATAGGCTGCAACCGCTCCAAAATCTTGCCGTGCATGTAGCCATCGGCCACCACGCCGCCTCCCAGCACCACGGTATCCGGATCGGCCACACGCACCAAGTTCATGATCAGGTTGGCTAAAGCCTCAGCGGCATTATCCACCAGAACCGTGCACAGCGGGTCGCCCTTCTGGCTCAAAGCAAACACCTCGCTCACCTGCACCCGCTCGTCCTTGTCGGGAATGTGCAGGCTTGTCTCGTAGCGGTCACGCAACAAACGGGCACAATTGTCAAAACCTATGCCGGCTGCAATGGCCTCCACGCAATCTATACGACCGCACGGACACTTCACACCGACATTGACGCCTACGCGCAGATGCCCCACTTCACCGGCATTAAAGTGGCTCCCGCGAATCTGGCGGCCGTTTATCACAATGCCCACGGCTATGCCCGTCCCGACATTGAGATAAACAAAATTCTGCGATATTTGTCCAAAGCCCCATACGCGTTCTGCCCGGGTAGCACTCTTCACGTCATTGTCAATGAAACAGGGAATGCCATAGCACTCGGTCAGTTCCTTGGCCAACGAAATGGGATGTGTGCGGCTGGGATCAATCTGCAGCCAGACGCCCTCCTGAGGGTCTACCCGCCCAATCAGTCCGACCCCCATGCCCACAGGACGCTTGTCATACCAACCCACGGTACGGATATAGTCGTCGAGCGACGATTTGATGATCTGCAACGCCGCCTGCTGGTTAAAATAGCCAGAGGCATACTGCTTGTATCTCAAAATATTGCCGCGGTTGTCCATCTCGCCTATCAGCAATTTGGTTCCGCCCAAATCAAGACCTAAATATGTTTCCATCTTCTTTATATATAAGTTTTTCCTACAAAATTAATTCTTTCCCTGCTCCGGTCATAGCTTGCTGGGGCTGGTACCAAATTGCTTCTTGAAACAGGTGCTGAAATATTTCGGGTCAGAAAAGCCCACGAGGGACGACACCTCGCCGATAGTATAACGATGCATCTGTAGCAATGCCTTGCCCTTGTTCAAACGCATGATGCGGATATAATCAGCCGGTCCTTTACCGGTCAATGTCTTCAGCTTATTATAAATGGAAGTACGACTCATGCCCATCTGCCGACAGAAGTCATTGATGCCAAAAGTCGGGTTGGCCAACTCCTTCTCGACAATAGCCCGCACTTTGTCCATAAACTCCTGATCCAGGCGGCTGCTATAGTCTACCTCCTCGGGCTTTTTCTCCGCCGAAAGTGAGGCCGAGCGGAAGCGCTGCCTCTCTTGCAGGATATTGCGCAGGCGCGCTTTCAGCACCGAGAGGTCAAAGGGCTTGATAATATAATCGTTGGCCCCCGCCTCCAGCCCATAGATGATATCCTGGCGCGTGCAGAGGGCTGTAAGCAATACGATGGGGATGTGACTGGTATCCACCGAAGACTTCAACAGGCGGCATAGTTCGTCACCGGTCAGGGCAGGCATCATCACATCCGAAACAATCAAGTCTGGATTAATCTCGCGAGCTGTCTCCAAAGCCTTCTTCCCGTCAGCGACGCTCACCACCTGGTATTCGGATGACAGAGCATCCGCCAGATATTCACGCATATCTGCATCATCCTCGGCCAGCAGCAAAATTTCTTTGTCCCCATCGCCGGCAGACGAAGCGGTTGCGCCATCTGCCTCCGCAGACAGGTCTGCGCTTTCCGCTTCTTCCTGCACAACGGTTCCCTTGGGCCTCAACGGGAAAGTAACGGTAAAAATACTGCCTTGTCCTTCCACGCTGTCAAACGAGATGGTCCCCTGATGCTGCTCCACCAGACGTCGCACCAGCAAGAGGCCCAGGCCTGTTCCACCATCCGCGAATGACGCGGCATTGCAAGCACGATGCGCTTCGCGGAAGATATGGGATTGCTCCTCGTGAGGGATGCCGATGCCGGTGTCGCAGACCCGCAATGTCCAAGAAGAGGCTCCGGGCTGCACCTGCAAGCTGATGCCTCCTTTATACGTATATTTCAAGGCATTCCCCAACAAGTTGTCCACAATGCGGTCTATCTTGTCCCTGTCCATCCACACGGGCGGCATGTCCAAAGAGATTTCAGTTTGCAGTTCCAGTCCCTTGCGCAAAACAAGAGGCAGGAAATCGTTCCGCTTCTCCTCCAAATAAACATTCAGGTCACAGGAGACAAGCCTCAAGGCAGACGCCTGCATTTCGGCCTTCTGCCAGTCCAGCAACAACTCGCTCATATCCAACAACCGAGTCAGATTCTTCCGCAAGACAGCCAAACTCTTCTGCAATCCTTCCGACAGGTTTCCCGCTTCCTCCAGCTCGTCCAACGAAGATTTGACCAGCGAAAGAGGGGTGCGCATGTCGTGCACAAAGCCTGTGAAATCATGAAGCTGGGCCTGCAACTTGCTTCCTATCCGTCTTTGCCTGTAACAAAACCTGGCCAGAAGCAGGCTGGCCAAAACAAACACGGCAAGTAGTATGTAAACTAAATATAGCATTGTCCGTAGGTAGAAAAAACATCTGGTTAGCGGTTGCAATATTAGGCAGAATTGGGAGAAACGAGGTAGAAAAGCTATCCAAATAGGTTTGAATCCTATTATTCTTCGGAATCCAGGGGCTTTTTTCCTGCCGGTCGGACATAATTCAGGCACGAATGGAAAGATTTATCCCCATCCGTGCCTGTATGCAAGGTGTGTCCGCCAACACTCCAACAATCCTTATTCCAATCCTGTCCCGTCCAGCAACTCTAGATACAGCCCGATGGCCTCCTCAATCTCACGGACATAGATGAACTCGTCCGCCGTGTGCGAACGGCTGCTCTTGCCCGGCCCCATCTTCATGGAGGGGAAGGGCATCAGTGCCTGGTCTGACAGCGTGGGCGAACCAAAAGGCACACGCCCCAACGACACGGCCCGACGCACCACGGGATGCTCTGCCGGCACGTGCGATGACCCCAAGCGGAAGCTACGGGCACGGGCCTCGCACTTCAGGTTCGGGGTGATGAGGTCGAACAGTTCCTGATTGGTGTAGCACTCGTTGCTGCGGATGTCCACGACAAAGGTGCAGCGGTCGGGGATGACGTTGTGCTGCGTGCCGGCGTTGACCATCGTGACGCTCATCTTGACAGGCCCCAACAGGGGGGATACCTTGGGGAAACGGTAGTCGCGGAACCAGGCGATATCGTCCAGCACCTTATAGATGGCATTGTCGCCCTCGTCGCGCGCAGCGTGGCCCGAACGCCCCGTGGCGGTGACGTCTAGCACCATCAGGCCCTTCTCGGCGATGGCGGGCTGCATCTCGGTGGGCTCGCCCACCAAGGCAAAGGCGATGGGCGGCAGCTGGGGCAGGACGCTCTCGATGCCATCCTTGCCGGAGACCTCCTCCTCGCACGAAGCCAGAAACAGGAGATTATAGGGTTGCGACTTGCGACAGAGTTGCAGGAACACCTGCAACAAGCTGACCACGCTCGCACCCGCGTCGTTGCTGCCCAAGCCATAGAGTTTGCCGTTGGCTTCCAGACGGGGCGCGAAGGGGTCGCGCCGCCAGCCGCTGACGGGCTTCACGGTGTCGATGTGGGAGTTGAGCAACAAGGTGGGCTTCTTCAAGTCAAACGCCGGGCTAAGGCACCAGACGTTGTTGCCCCGGCGGCCGGTGTCCATCCCTTGCAGTTCGATGTATCGTTGCAGGCAGTCGGCAGCCTGCGCCTCGTCCCGGCTGACGGAGGGGATGGCGATGAGGGACTGCAAGAGGGCAACGGCCTCGGAGGTCAATGCGCTTATATCGGTATTCATAATCCTATTATTTAGCCCCTTCGGGGGAGGTTGATGAGGCCACCGGTGCACTCAGCATCTTGGTATAGGCAGCAGGGTCGCCCAGTATCTTCACGGCTTCCTTCAGGTCGGGGTCGTCCTTCAGCTGCTGGATGATGCTGCCCCGCTGGTAGTAGTAGCGTTTGATAATCTCGATGGCCAGCAACCCTTTGATTTCCTTCGCGAAATGGTCCAGGTCGCGATCCAGGTTGTGCTGCAACTTCTTCTCCAGCGCGTCAAACTCGGCGGAGGCACCGTCCAGATAGCCCTCGAACTCGGCCATCTCCTTCAGGCTCTTCAATATCTTCTCCGTTTGCTGGTCGTACTTGAAGTCGGCGGCTTTCACCTTCTCCTTGAATTCGGCATAATCAGTGTCCGTCACCTCGAACTGTTCGGGGGCGGGAATCTTGTCGTGCTTCAGGCAATAGTCCGTGGCATAGTCGAAGACAAGGTTCTCGTTCACCAGATAGAACAGGATGTTGGGCAGCTTCTCGGCCTTCACCTCGATGTCCGGCGTCACGCCTCCCCCATCGCGCACGATGCGGCCTGCGCGGGTCCGGAACTCCGTCGTCAGGCTGTCGGGGATGCGGCCCACGCTGCCGTCGGGATTACGGTGGGCATAGTCGATGGCCTGCACGCAACGCCCGCTGGGGATGTAATACTTGGAGGTGGTCACCTTCATCATGCCGCCATAAGGCAGGTTGCGCGTGGTCTGCACCAATCCCTTGCCGAAGGTGCGCGTGCCCACCAGCACGGCGCGGTCCAGGTCCTGGAGCGAGCCGGCCAGGATCTCGGAGGCGGAGGCCGAAGCACTGTTTACCAGCACAGCCAGCGGAATATCCGGGTCTATCGGTTCGCGGAGGGTCTTATAGACATTGTCGGCCTGCTTTAGGCGCCCTTTTGTGGTGACCAAAGTTTCGCCGCGGGGCAGGAAGAAGTTGGCGATGTCTACCGCCTCGTCCAGCAGGCCGCCGCCATTGTTGCGCAGGTCGATGACCAGCGACTTGATGCCCCGGCGCTTCAGGTCGAGGAAAGCCTCCTTGAACTCTTGCGAGGGGTTGCCGGAGAAGGTGCTGAGGTTGATGTATCCGATGCTGTCGCCCACCAGGCCGTAATAAGGAATAATGGGCAGCTCGATGGAGCGGCGCACGATGTCGAACTCCAGCGGCTTCTTCGTGCCGGGACGTTGCACCTTCAGCTTGAAGCTGGTGCCCACCTGCCCGCGCAACATTTCGCTGACCTGTTGGTTGTCCTTGCCCATGAGGTCCTGGCCATCAATCTCCAGCAGGATGTCGCCAGGCTTCAGCCCCGCCTCGGCAGCGGGCATACCCTCGTAAGGCTCGGAGATGACGGAGCGCTTCAAGTCAGGATTCCACGTGATGATGGAGCCGATGCCGCCATAGCTGTTCTTCAGCATCTGCTCCAGCTCGTCCTGGTCGTCCTCGGGATAATACACGGTATAGGGGTCCAGCGAATAGAGCATCGCGTCGATGCCCTCGCGGACAGTCTTGTTAGGGTCAATGGTGTCTACATAGAACAGGTCCAGCTCCTTCACGATGGAGTTGAAGATGTCCAGGTTTTTGGCCAGTTGGAAACTCCGGCTGTCGCCGCTTGCAAATCCCCAGAGGGCGATGAGGCTCACCCCCAAAAACAGGGCAACAACCCAGCGTAACTTCAGAAATCGTCTCATTTTACACTTCATTTTAGATGAAAAACCACTTTTTTTGCCTTTTTCCGGCAAATTTTCTGCAAAGATATTGCATATTTCAAAATATACCACTACTTTTGCACCGCATTTGAGAAAAAACAACACTCTTCGTTAGCTCAGTCGGTTAGAGCATCTGACTGTTAATCAGAGGGTCCTTGG
>JAHLFO010000072.1 GCA_018883785.1 Candidatus Bacteroides intestinipullorum | reverse complement strand
CATGGTTCCTGGCAAAATCACTTTGGCTGCCAGCCAATGTTAAATTCAAAGCTAATTAATTAACAAAACTCGATTTAGGGCACTGAAAAGTGCCCTTTCAAAAGGGGATGCCCTAAATTGAGTGCTTACATAATGTCTCTTTTATTCTATCCATAGTTTGATAGCCGGCTTACCTTTGCGCTTATTTAACTAAAAAATGAACGATAGAATGAAAGAAGTAAATCCAAAAGAAACGACCCGTGCTTACGCATTCGAGATGTGGATGAATGCGCCCATGCCCATGCTTACCTTTTTCAAGACAATAGATGTAACCCGTCTTGCCCGCATCAGCAAACGGACAGGACTGAAGTTTAATATGCTGATGTGTTGGTGTATCGGGAAAGCGGCAAGCAACATTAAAGAGTTCTATCTGCTTCCTGTTGGCAAGAAGCTGATGCAATACGACAATCTTGCCGTTTGTACCATTGTAGCCAATCGGGGAGGTGAAGTCAGTTCCTGCGATGTTCCTTTTTCTAATGATTTAAGACAATTCAATGCCGATTATTTACGGCTTACCAAGCAAGTTGCCGAAAGCTGCCAAAATCATGACCTAACGGATAGTATGGTGATTGGCACATCAGCCCTTGCCGGGTATGAGATAGACGGAGCAGTAGGCATGTACAGCGGTGTGTTCAATAATCCATTTCTGATTTGGGGCAAATACAAACGGCGTTTGTGGAAACGGACACTGGTTGTTTCCTTTCAGTTTCATCATACCCAGATGGACGGCGCACACGCTTCCCGTTTTTTGGAAAACCTGCAAAAAGAAATTGAGAATTTAAAGGTATAATCAAGAACGATTGAGCATTGGAATGTGTACCCCTTGCGTTGCTTTTTCTATTCTCGGATATAAAAAAAGAGTGCAAACCTCGCAAATGCTTGATTTACACCCTTTGTTGCGGAGAGAGAGGGATTCGAACCCCCGGTGCCTCTCAGCACGGCGGTTTTCAAGACCGCTGTAATCGACCACTCTACCATCTCTCCAAAATCTCTTGCGGAGATGCTCTCTTGTGTCAAAAGCGGTGCAAAGGTACGACTATTTTTTAATTCTCCAAACTATTTTCTATTTTTCCGGGAAATAATCGTAATTTTGCAGCATGATATACCCACAGAATTTTGAACAAAAGATTGGTTTCGACCAAATTAGGCAGTTAGTGAAAGGCAAGTGCCTGAGCTCCTTAGGAGAAGAACGGGTGGACGAAATGGACTTTTCCACTCGCTTCTGGGAGTTGGAGGAACGATTGGAGTTGGTAGATGAGTTCGTGCGCCTCATGCAGGCCGAAGACAACTTCCCCGCCCAATACTTCTTCGACGTGCGTCCGTCCCTGAAGCGCATCCGAATAGAAGGGATGTATCTGGATGAGCAAGAACTGTTTGACCTGCGCCGTTCCTTGGAGACCATCCGTGACATTGTGCGCTTCTTGCTCCGCGAAGAGGAGGAAGCCTCACCCTATCCGCACTTGAAGCGTCTGGCTGAAGATATAAATGTGTTTCCCGATGTGATATCCCGTATCAACGACATCCTTTCGCCCTACGGGAAAATCAAGGATAATGCTTCGCCCGAGCTGGCGCGCATCCGGCGGGAGTTGAATGCCACCATGGGCAGCATATCCCGGGTGTTGAACTCCATCCTGCGGAGCGCCCAGTCGGAAGGCGTGGTGGACAAGGATGTGACTCCCGCCATGCGCGATGGGCGATTGGTCATCCCCGTGGCTCCTGCGCTGAAGCGTAAGATTCGGGGCATTGTACACGATGAGTCAGCCAGCGGAAAGACCGTTTTCATCGAACCGGCCGAAGTGGTTGAAGCCAACAACCGCATCCGCGAGCTGGAGAGTGACGAGCGCAGGGAGATCACACGCATCCTGACGGAATTCTCACGAATGTTGCGCCCTCTGCTCGGAGACATATTATTGTCATACGAATTCCTGGCTGAAATAGACTTCATTCGCGCCAAGGCATTGCTGGCCCAGGGCATGACCGCTTTGAGGCCGGCATTGGAGGACAGGCAGATCATTGACTGGGCTACGGCCATACATCCGCTCCTGCAAATCTCCCTGGCCAAGCATGGCAAGCAGGTGGTACCGCTGGACATCGAGCTGGATGGGAAGCAACGCATCCTCATCATATCCGGACCCAATGCGGGCGGCAAATCCGTGTGTCTGAAGACGGTGGGCCTCCTGCAATACATGCTGCAATGCGGGCTGCTCATCCCGGTGCACGAGAGCAGCCGGGCCGGCATCTTCGAAAGCATCTTCATCGATATCGGCGACGAGCAATCCATCGAAGACGAGCTGAGCACCTATTCCTCGCACCTGACCAACATGAAAATCATGATGAAGCACTGCAACGAGCGGAGCCTGATACTGATCGACGAGTTCGGAGGAGGCACCGAGCCGCAGATCGGTGGAGCCATAGCCGAGGCGGTGTTGCGCCGTTTCAACCAAAAGCGGGCGTTTGGCGTCATCACCACCCACTATCAGAACCTGAAGCATTTTGCCGAGGACAACGAGGGAGTGGTCAACGGCGCCATGCTCTACGACCGACACCTGATGCAGGCGCTCTTCCAACTCCAGATAGGTAATCCCGGAAGCTCGTTTGCCGTAGAGATCGCCCGCAAAATAGGCTTGCCCGAAGATGTAATAGCCGATGCCTCCGCCATCGTGGGGAGCGACTACATCAACGCGGACAAATACCTGCAAGACATCGTGCGCGACAAGCGCTATTGGGAAAACAAACGCCAGTCCATCCGCCAACGCGAGAAGCAGATGGAAGAAACCATCGCACGCTATCAAGCGGAAATGGAGGAACTGCACCGGTCTCGCAAGGAAATCATCGCCAAGGCCAAGGAAGAAGCCGAACACCTGATGCAGGAGGCGAACGCCCGTATCGAGAACACCATACGCAGCATCAAAGAAGCCCAGGCGGAAAAGGAAAAAACGCGACAAGCCAGGCAAGAGCTGGCAGACTTCCGCAAGACGCTGGAAGAAGCGGATGCCCGCGAGCAGGAGGACAAAATCGCCCGCAAGATGGAGAGACTCCGCGAGAAGCAAGAGCGACGAAAATCCCGCAAAGACAAAGACAAAGCTCTGGCGATGAACGAGCAAGCCTTGGCCGAACGCCGTGCGCAAGAAGAAGCCCGCCGCCTGGCCGCCATCGTACCCGGAGCGTACGTCAAGATGAAGGGACAGAACACCGTCGGGCAAGTGCTGGAAACGAGCGGGAAAAGCGTCACCGTGGCCTTCGGCAACCTCAAGACCACGGTTAACGTGGACAAGCTTGAGCCATCCGTACCATCCCGCAAGGAAACGGAACTGTCCACCAAGAGCACCTTCGTTAGCACCCAGACGCAAGATGCCATGCACGAGAAGAAGCTCCACTTCAAGCAAGACCTGGATGTGAGGGGGATGCGCGGAGATGAAGCCATACAGGCAGTGACCTACTTCATAGACGATGCCTTGATGGTGGGCGTGCCCCGTGTGCGCATTCTCCACGGGACGGGTACGGGCATTCTGCGGACCCTCATCCGCGAATATCTCCAGACGGTGCCCGGTGTGCGCCATTTTGCCGACGAGCATGTGCAGTTTGGCGGGGCAGGCATTACAGTGGTGGATTTATAGTATCATTTATTTCTACAAAATACCTTTTATAACATGAAATCAATCAAAGAGCTTTACCGCATCGGCACAGGCCCATCAAGCAGTCACACGATGGGACCCCGCAAAGCCGCGCAAATCTTCTTGGGGCGACATCCCGAAGCGACCTCGTTCCGCGTCACCCTTTATGGTAGCTTGGCCGCCACCGGCAAAGGCCACATGACCAACACGGCCATCATCGAAACGCTGCAACCTACCGCTCCCGTGGAAATCGTATGGGAGCCTAAAACCTTCCTCCCCTTCCATCCCAACGGCATGAAGTTCGAGTCGCTGGACAAGGACGGTCTGTCGACGGATGCATGGACAGTGTTCAGCATAGGCGGAGGTGCCTTGGCCGAGGAGAATGATGGAGACTCGTCCATCAACACGCCCGAAGTCTACGAAATGAGCCACATGACGGAGATTCTCCAGTGGTGCGAGCACACGGGCAAAAGTTATTGGGAATATGTCAAGGAGTGCGAGGAAAGCGACATTTGGGATTACCTGCACGAGGTGTGGAAGACCATGCAGGAAGCGGTGCGCCGCGGACTGGATGCTGAAGGTGTGCTCCCCGGCCCGCTCAACCTGCGCCGCAAGGCGTCAATGTACTACATCAAGGCGTGCGGTTATAAGCAATCCCTCCAATCGCGCGGTTTGGTATTTTCTTACGCCTTGGCCGTGAGCGAGGAGAATGCATCGGGAGGTGTCATCGTGACGGCTCCCACATGCGGGTCGTGCGGGGTGGTACCCGCCGTGCTCTACCACTTGGCCAAGAGCCGCGACTTCAGCGAGATGCGCATCTTGCGTGCCCTGGCTACGGCAGGGCTCATAGGTAATGTGGTGAAGACGAACGCGTCCATATCGGGTGCCGAAGCCGGATGCCAGGCCGAGGTGGGTGTGGCATGTTCGATGGCGTCGGCTGCGGCCAACCAGCTCTTCGGAGGGACGCCCGCGCAGATTGAGTATGCGGCTGAAATGGGTTTGGAGCACCACCTGGGCATGACGTGCGATCCGGTGTGTGGCCTGGTACAGATTCCCTGCATCGAGCGCAACGCGTATGCCGCCGCACGCGCTTTGGATGCCAACCTCTACTCATCCTTCACCGACGGGATGCACCGCGTGTCTTTCGACCGCGTCATCGAGGTGATGAAGGAGACGGGCAACGACCTGCCCTCGCTCTACAAGGAGACGGGCGAAGGCGGCCTGGCCAAGGACTACCATCCCATGTAAAGGAAATCGGCACATATACGCTCAATCGTCCACTTTGATCACTTCGCCCTGGGCGTTGAAAGTGATTGTCCAGTCGTTGTTCAGGTCGATTTCCACTCCTCCCCGGCGTTTGCGTTCAATCTTGACCACGTAGGCGCCGGGGAAATTTTCCTGCATGTACCGGGCCACGTAGGGAGGTATCAAACCTACGGGGACGGGCGACTTGTCGCAATCCACCTCCAACCATTCGCCGTGACGGTTGAAGTCAATCTCCGTGCGGTCGGTCAGCAATACTTCGTACTTCTGTGTCTGGAAGAGTTCGCTCTCGATCTTGATATGGGACACTTGCGCCTTCGTGAAGTAGGTGCTGATGAACTTGCGTGCGGCTTCGGGCAACCGTTTCGTATCGTGAGTGATGACATCGCCGGCGCATGCCGACTGGAGGATGACGATCGTCAACAGGGTCATAGATAATATCTTCTTCATTTTTGGGTAATTGTTATTGTTATAATTGTCACGTAATGTCAGGACAAAGATGGCGGCCGATTTTGGAGAAAATCTGTAATCCGCCCTCATGCTTCCTGCTTTTTGCTTTCTTTAACCAAACGGAAGGCGTGCATCCCGTCTTGCCATTCGTAAGTCAACCGTAAGGAGGCCGACTGCGCGATGGTGCGTGCGATGGCCAATCCCAGCCCGTTGGAGTCTTTCTTTCCCTTGACGGGATGATAGAAGCGGCGGAAGAGTTTCTCCTCGTCCAGCGGCGCGTCACCCGAATTCTTCACCCAGAGCTCGGATGGCGTGGTGACGACGTGCAGCTCGCCTCCATCCACGTTGTGCAACAGGGCGTTCTTCAAGAGGTTGGACACAAGGATTTGCGCCAGCGACGGGTTGCACCGGATGACAAACGGCACGTCGCCCTGTCGGCGCGTCAAGCACACCGCTTTGTCCTCGTAGATGTCCATCAGGTCGGGCAAGAGGTGGTCGATGAGTGCATCTACATCCACGTCTTCCACGTCGGTGTACTGCCCGTTCTCGATGCGCGAGAGGAGAAGCAACGACTTGTTGAGCTTCACCGCGCGGGTCAGGGTGGCATAGATGGCATCCAGTTCCTTCATTTGCTGCTCGGAGATGGATTCGCTTTCGGCCAACAGCTCCACCTTGCCGCGAACGATGGCCAGGGGGGTCTGTAGCTCGTGCGCGGCATTCTCGATGAACTGCTTCTGTTCCTCGTAGGCTTTGTGACTACGGTTGCCCATGTCGATGGCGGCTTGCGTCAACTGGCGGAACTCCCGGATTTGGGTAGGATTGTCCAGCGAGGGGACGGGTTTGCCCGGTTGCAGGTCGTGGAGCCAGCCCAGCAGGTGGTGCAAGGGGCGGAAGGTGCTTCTCAGCACCAGGCGTATGCCGATAGAGGTGCATACCAGCAGGAGGAGGAACAGGATGCCCAGGTACCAAAGCATGGCTTCCTGCAGGTCGTCGCGCTCCATAGTGGAGATCATCAGGGTGAGCTCGTAGTATTGCCCGTCGGCCATGCGGAAGGCGGTCTTCATGGCGCGCACCGGCTCGTATTCACCTTCCAGCTCGATGTAGACGGTGGAGTCGTAGAATACCTCACGATAGGCGGCGCCCTCTGCCTCGGTGAGGGGGCTGAAGTGATAGACGGACATCAGGTTGCCTTTGGTCTGTAGCAAGGAGGGGTCGCGCAGCACTTGCTTGATGAGCAGGTAGGCATAGTTCTCCAGCGTGTCGTCCGTCTCGTCCACCACCTCGTCCTCCACAGCGTAGTAGAAGAGGACACCCCATCCCGCCATCAGGAGGAGGAACAGGAATGACAACTTGCGGTAGGTGTAGTGCAGGAGCTTCATGCCTCGGAGAGTTTGTAGCCGAAGCCGTAGACTGCCTTCAGCTCCACGTTGGCGCCGGCCTGCTTCAGCTTCTTGCGGAGGTTCTTCACTTGCGAGTAGATGAAGTCCAACGAGTCGGCCTGGTCGATGTTGTCGCCCCAGACGGATTCTGCGAGGCTCATCTTGTTGATGACGCGGTTGGGGTTGACCACGAAGTAGTAGAGCAAGTCATACTCCTTGCGGTTGAGCTGAAGCGGCGTGCCGTCCACTTGCACCAAGTGCTTGTCCGGGTCGAGGGTGAGGTTGCCCAGCGAGACGGTGAGATCTCCCTGCGCCACACGCCGGCGGATGAGCGACTTGACGCGCGCGTTCAGTTCAGCCAAGTGGAAAGGCTTGGTCAGGTAGTCATCCGCGCCCAGCTCGAGGCCGTCCACCTTGTCGTCCAGCGAGTCCTTGGCCGAGATGATGAGCACGCTGTCATTGCGCTTGAGGCGTTTGAGCTCGCGCAGCAAGTCGAGTCCGCTTCCGCCGGGCAACATGATGTCCAGCAGGATGCAGTCATAGTCGTAGTCGTTCACCTTGTCCAGCGCCGAGTAGTAGTCGGCTGCGGTCTCCACGACGAATTTCTCTTTCAGGAGCGAGGCGCGGATGGTCTCGCGCAGGTCACGCTCGTCTTCTACAATCAGTATCTTCATAACAGGGGCAAAGGTAAGGGGAAATGTTGGAAAGAATCGGGAATCTCTGTGTTCACTCCAACAAGTCCACCGTCTCCATGCCGAGATGTCCTCCCGCCGAGATGGTCAGGCGGATGGGCACGTAAAGGTCACTCTGCGGATAGCTGACGCTGGCATCGAAGACGATATGCTGCGGCGTGATGGTGTCGTAGACGATGCCTTCGAGGATGGCGTGCCGGAGGAACTTGTCCTCCACCACGGAGGCGAAGCTGTTTTTGGTGAAGGCGCGCTCCACCAAGGTGCGTCCCCCGGTGGTGATGCGCAGGGTGATGCGGTTATCCACGAACTCGTTGCCCTGTTCGTCGGTGACCTTGTCCAGCGTCTCGTCCGCCGTGCGGAAGATTTGCGCTTCGCACGCCTTGCCTTGGAACTGGAAGCGGGTGGTCACATCGGACATGGGCATCCGCACGGCCTTGGCGGGCTCGGGTTCGGAGGGGAGGAGAATGTGCAGGTCGGAGGATTCCGCGTCCTTCGCCTTGTCTGCCGAGCAGGCGGCGCATACCAGCACGGCGAGTATATAGAGTATGAATAATCTCATGCTTTTCAGTAAATCTTAATTTTTGGCAAAGAAAGAAAAATAAATCGAGATCTGCAAGCCTTCCGACGGAAAAATTGTCGGAAAATTTTTTCTTTATCCGGAAATTATTGCCTACATTTGCCCGCAAACCATTAAATACAATCACGATTATGGAAGAAAGAAGAAAGAGATTCATGCTGCCCGAGGACGAGATTCCCCGCTATTGGTATAACATACAGGCTGACATGGTGAACAAGCCCATGCCACCCCTCAACCCCGCCACGCACGAGCCCCTGAAGCCCGAAGACCTTTATCCCGTCTTTGCCGAGGAACTGTGCCGCCAGGAGCTGAACCAGACGGACCCATGGATCGAAATCCCCGAACCCGTGCGCGAGATGTACAAGTACTACCGCTCCACGCCCCTGGTACGCGCCTACGGCCTGGAGGAAGCCTTGGGCACCCCCGCGCACATCTACTTCAAGAACGAGAGCGTCAGCCCCATGGGTTCGCACAAGCTCAACTCCGCCCTGGCGCAGGCCTACTACTGCAAGCAGGAGGGCGTGAAGAACGTCACCACCGAGACGGGCGCCGGGCAGTGGGGGGCCGCCCTGTCCTACGCCGCACGCCTCTTCGGCCTGGAGGCCGCCGTCTACCAGGTGAAGATCAGCTACGAGCAGAAGCCCTACCGGCGCAGCATCATGCAGACCTACGGCGCGCAGGTGACCCCCTCGCCCTCCATGTCTACCCGTGCGGGCAAGGACATCCTGACCGCCCACCCCAACCACCAAGGCTCGCTGGGCACGGCCATCTCCGAGGCCATCGAGCTGGCCCGCACCACGCCCGACTGCAAGTACACCCTGGGCTCCGTCCTGAGCCACGTGACGCTGCACCAGACGGTCATCGGCCTGGAGGCGGAGAAGCAGATGGCGCTGGCGGGCGAATATCCGGACATGGTCATCGCCTGCTTCGGCGGCGGATCCAACTTTGGCGGCATCGCCTTCCCCTTCATGCGCCACACCATCCTCGAAGGGCGCCAGACGCGCTACATCGCCGCCGAGCCCGCATCGTGCCCCAAGCTGACCCGCGGGCAGTTCCGCTACGACTTTGGCGACGAGGCGGGCTACACGCCCCTGTTGCCCATGTTCACCCTGGGCCACAACTTCGCGCCGGCCAACATCCACGCCGGCGGCCTGCGCTACCACGGGGCGGGCGTCATCGTCTCGCAGCTCCTCAAGGACGGGCTGATGGAAGCGGTGGACATCCAGCAGCTGGAGTCGTTCGACGCCGGATGCCTCTTCGCCCGCGTGGAGGGCATCATCCCCGCGCCCGAGTCGTGCCACGCCATCGCCGCCACCATCCGCGAGGCGAAAAAGTGCAAGGAGACGGGCGAGGCGAAGGTCATCCTGTTCAACCTCTCGGGCCACGGGCTCATCGACATGGCCTCGTATGACAAGTACTTGGCGGGCGACCTGGTGAATTATGAGCTGAGCGATGCGGAAATCCAGCGCAACCTGGACGAGATAGACGGGTAATCTCCGGCATCGCCACGACAATCGTTTCAAAGACCGCTTCTCCTCGCGGAGGCAGGGTGGACATTTCGAGGCGGCCGCGCTTCGTCCAAACCTTGCCTCCGCGCATTTGTTGCTTCAGCGCGGCAAAGGTAGGCACAGGGCGGTAAAACGCCAAATCCGGAGGGACGATAAGGGGACGTTTTTCCGTAAGGATTTTAGAAAAATGCTTTTAGTATTGATAATCAGTCGTTTATGAGAATAATGGGGAGCGTAGCGGCATGACGAGTCTAACAATAACAATCAGCAAAAATGGATGGGACGATGTAAGGGGACGATCCAAGGGCATGGTATACATATATACCATAATATAATATCTTTATAACCCTATCTCTCCTGTCCTTTTCACCCCACCACAAAAAGCTAATTGTTATTGTTATAATAATTATTATTGTTATATTGCTAGTGCCCGCATGGCCCATTCCCGCTCTTTCAGCACCGGATGTTCAGCTCGCTGAGTATGCGGCGCATGGCCTCGAAGGTGGTGATGCGCGTGGGCACAAGGGGGAGGCGCAGCTTGTTCTCCACCATGCCCATGGCGTTGAGCATGGCCTTGACGCCCGCGGGGTTGCCGTCCACGAAGAGCAGCTTGAACAGCTCGGCAAACTTGTGGTGTATGGTCAGTGCGTTGGCATAGTCGCCCTGGAGGGCGAGGCGCACCATGCGGCTGAACTCGCGGGGGAAGGCGTTGCCGATGACGGAGATGACGCCCACGGCCCCGAGGGTGATGAGGGGGAAGGTGATGCCGTCGTCACCCGATATGACGTCGAACGTGTCGGGCTTGTTCTTGATGATGTCGTCCATCTGGGTGATGTTGCCGGACGCCTCCTTGATGGCCACCACGTTGTCCAGGTCGCGGGCGATGCGCAGGGTGGTCTCGGCGGTCATGTTGACGCCGGTGCGCCCGGGGACGTTGTAGAGGACGATGGGCATGTCCGGCCGTGCCTGAGCGATGGCGCGGTAGTGCTGGTAGATGCCTTCCTGCGAGGGCTTGTTGTAGTAGGGCACAACGGACAGGACGGCGTCCACGCCCGTGTAGTCGTCGTTGCGGAGGGCGTCCACCACGGCGCGGGTGTTGTTGCCGCTCACGCCCAGCAGGATGGGTATGCGCCCGGCCACGCGGTCGATGACCATGCGCTTGATTTTCTGCTTCTCGTCGTCGGTCAGTGTGGGCGTCTCGGCGGTGGTGCCCAGCACGCAGAGGAAGTCGGTGTTGTTCTGCACCAGGTAGTCCACCATGCGCATCAGGGCGTCGTAGTCCACGCTCTCGTCTTCCTTGAAGGGGGTGATCAGGGCCACTCCCATGCCTCTTAATCGGGTTCGTATCATAATTTTCAAACGGATTTTCGCGCAAAAATACTACATTTTTCGTTTCTCGTGTCTTTTCCTGTCAGAAAAATGCTTAATCCGCTTACGATTCGTCAATCATCCGGAGGAATTCGTCCTCGTCCACGATGCGCACGCCCAGCTTGCGGGCCTTCTCGAGCTTGGCGGGGCCCATGTTGTCGCCGGCCAGGATGAAGCTGGTCTTAGCCGAGATGCTGCCCGTGTTCTTGCCGCCGTGCTTCTCGATGAGGGCCTTGTACTCGTCGCGCGAGTGGCGGGCAAAGACGCCGCTGATGACGATGGCCTGCCCCGCCAAGCGGTCGGTCTGCCCGGCCAGCTCCTCGTCCGTGCGGCTGAATTGCAGGCCTGCGGCCTCCAAACGCTCCACGAGGGCGCGGTTCTGGGGATTGGCAAAGTAGGCGATGATGC
>JAHLFO010000071.1 GCA_018883785.1 Candidatus Bacteroides intestinipullorum | reverse complement strand
GCCCTCGGCTACTTGCGCCGCGAGCCGCTCGTCCTGCCCGTGGACACGCCTCGGGGCTTCGTCCTGCTGACGTGGGGCGGGCTGCCGCTGGGCTTCGCAAAGCATATAGGCAGCCGCGCCAACAACCTGTACCCGCAGGAGTGGCGGATACGCCTCCAGGCCTGACGCCGGGTCAGAAGCCTTGCTGCTGCATCGTCCGGCGCATCAGCTCGGACATGGCCTCGGCGTCCTTCCGGGTGTAGCGGACGTCGGTGAATACCTGGGCCAGCGTCGCCTTGTGGTTCTCGGTGACGAACTGCTGGTTTTCGGGCAGCGACTCCTTGTGTGCATAGAGCCGGTCGATGTCCTCGGGCGTGTAGTCGTGGTAGGTCTCGTGGTGTACGATGGCCTCCAGCGGCAGGCGGTCCACCTGGGCGGGATGCTCGTCGGGCCAGCCCACGGTGACCGTCGCGATGGGGAAGACGAGGCGGGGCAGGCCGAGGGCTTCGATGATTTGGTCGGGGTTGTAGGTCGTGGTGCCCAGGTAGCAGATGCCCAGTCCGCGCGCCTCGGCGGCAATGCAGAAGGTCTGCGCCACGAGCAGGGCGTCGATGGCCCCGGTGACGAACCACTCGAGGTTGCCGTACCCGGGCTGCGCCTGCCGTTGCTCGCACCAGCGGCTGAAGCGGTTCAGGTCGATGCAGAAGGTGAGGACCACCGGCGCCTGGGTCACCATCGGCTGGTGGAAGTGGGCGGGATCCAGCCTCGCCTTGCCCTCGGCCTCGCGGGTGACGACCACGCTGTAGGTCTGCATGTTGCCCACGGTCGAGGCGCGGAAGGCGGCCTCAAACAAATCATTCAACAGGTCATCTGGGATATCCTTGGCCTGGTACTTGCGGATAGTTCTACGTTGCTTCAAGTTTTCCATCTGATTCTTTTTTCGGGCAAATATAGTGAAAGAAAACGATACGGCGGTGCGCCCTTGGCCAGAAAAGTTATCAACCGTCCGCCCCGTCCGCGAGCCTCCTTATATCAGATAGGAGCGGGCGGCTTTCCCCTTTTGGAAAACTTTCTGCCGTCCCGTCGGGCGTAAGACGTTGATACCGAGCGGTACTCCTGGCCGAAACGGACAACTCTGCCCCGCACGCTGCGGAAAAACATCGTTTTTTTCTTGGACGTTCGGGAAAACATTCATAGCTTTGCACACGCTTTTACCATGCAACCAACTCGACTTCTACAAACGGACATTATTCACTTACATACAAGATAACAATACACTGTGGAAAAGAAAACGTATTCCTATGACGAAGCCTTCGAAGCCTCCTTGCAGTACTTCCAAGGCGACGAGCTTGCCGCAAGGGTTTGGGTCAACAAATATGCGGTCAAGGACTCTTACGGGAACATTTATGAGCGGTCCCCGGAAGACATGCACTGGCGCATCGCCAACGAGGTGGCGCGCATCGAGGCCAAGTATCCCAACCCCCTGTCGGCCGAGGAGCTGTTCGGCCTGCTGGACCATTTCCGCTACATTGTTCCCCAGGGCAGCCCGATGACCGGCATCGGCAACGACCATCAGGTGGCCTCCCTCTCCAACTGTTTTGTGATCGGCATCGACGGGCAGGCCGATTCCTATGGAGCCATCTTCAAGATTGACGAGGAGCAGGTGCAGCTGATGAAGCGTCGCGGCGGCGTGGGCCATGACCTCTCGCACATCCGCCCCAAAGGCTCGCCCGTGAAGAACTCGGCCTTGACCTCCACCGGACTGGTGCCTTTCATGGAGCGTTATTCCAATTCCACCCGCGAAGTGGCACAGGACGGACGCCGTGGCGCGCTGATGCTGAGCGTGTCCATCAAGCACCCCGATGCCGAGGCGTTCATCGATGCCAAGATGACCGAGGGCAAGGTGACGGGAGCCAACGTCTCCGTCAAGCTGGACGACGACTTCATGCGGGCCGCCACGGAGGACCGGCCATACGTGCAGCAGTATCCCATCCATGCCGCGGAGCCGTTGGTGCGGAAGGAAATCAGCGCTTCGGCACTGTGGAAGAAGATCATCCACAATGCCTGGAAGTCGGCCGAGCCCGGGGTGCTCTTCTGGGATACCATCCTGCGCGAGTCCGTGCCCGACTGCTATGCCGACCTCGGCTTCCGCACGGTGTCCACCAATCCTTGTGGCGAGATTCCCCTCTGCCCTTATGACTCTTGCCGCCTGCTGGCCATCAATCTCTACTCCTATGTGGTGAACCCGTTCAAGCCGGATGCTTACTTCGACTTCGACCTGTTCAAGAAGCATGTGGCACTGGCCCAGCGCATCATGGACGACATCATCGACCTCGAGCTGGAGAAGATCGAGCGCATCCAGGAAAAGATTGATTCTGACCCCGAATGCGAAGACGTGAAGCACACGGAGCGCACGCTGTGGCAGAAGATCTATAAGAAGAGCGGTCAAGGCCGCCGCACCGGCGTGGGCATCACGGCCGAGGGCGACATGCTGGCCGCCATGGGCCTGCGCTACGGCACGGAGGAGGCCACGGCGTTCTCCGAGCAAGTGCATCGCACGATAGCCCTCGAAGCCTACCGTTCGTCGGTGCAAATGGCCAAGGAGCGCGGTGCCTTTGAAATCTATGATACGGAGCGCGAGAAGGACAACCCCTTCATCAACCGCTTGCGCGAAGCCGATCCTGCCCTCTACGAAGATATGAAGCAGTATGGCCGCCGCAACATAGCCTGCCTCACCATTGCGCCCACGGGCACCACCAGCCTGATGACGCAGACCACTTCGGGCATCGAACCTGTCTTCCTGCCCGTCTACAAGCGTCGTCGCAAGGTGAACCCCAACGATACGAACGTGCACATCGACTTTGTGGACGAGACGGGAGATGCCTTCGAGGAATACATCGTGTTCCATCCCAAGTTCGTCACTTGGATGGAGGCGCAGGGACTGAATCCCGCCAAGAAATACACCCAGGACGAGATTGACGAGCTGGTCAAGCAGTCACCTTATTATAAAGCCACTTCCAACGACGTGGATTGGCTGATGAAGGTGAAGATGCAAGGCTGCATCCAGAAGTGGGTGGACCATTCCATCAGTGTCACCATCAACCTGCCGCACGATGTGGACGAGGACTTGGTGAACCGTCTCTATGTCGAGGCGTGGCGTTCGGGATGCAAGGGCTGCACCGTCTATCGCGAAGGTTCCCGTTCGGGTGTGCTCCTCTCCACGAAGGGCGACAAGAAAGAGAACCTGCCTCCCTGCAAGCCGCCTACGATTGTGGAGACCCGCCCGAAAGTATTGGAGGCAGACGTGGTGCGCTTCCAGAACAACAAGGAGAAGTGGGTGGCTTTTGTCGGCCTGCTTAACGGGCATCCCTATGAAATCTTCACCGGCGTGCTGGACGACGAAGAAGGCATTGTCCTGCCCAAGAGTGTCACTACTGGCCACATCATCAAAAATTATGATGAGGATGGGCGCAAGCACTATGACTTCCAGTTCGAGAACAAGCGCGGCTACAAAGTCACAATAGAGGGCCTGTCCGAGAAGTTCAATAAGGAATATTGGAACTACGCGAAGCTGATATCCGGCGTCTTGCGCTATCGGATGCCTATCGAACAGGTCATCAAGCTGGTCAGCTCGCTCCAGTTGGACAACGAGAGTATCAATACGTGGAAGAATGGCGTTGAACGTGCGCTGAAGAAATACGTTTCCGATGGCACCGAGCTGAAGGGCCAGAAGTGTCCCAATTGTGGTAACGAGACTTTGGTCTACCAGGAAGGTTGTCTCATCTGCAAGACTTGTGGAGCTTCCCGATGCGGATAATGCAGAGTTATATCATCTTGAAGGACTTGCGCTTCTATGCTTACCATGGTGTAGGAGCGCAAGAAACTCAGGTGGGCAATGAGTTTGTCCTGGATCTCCGGTTGAGGATGGATTGGACACGTGCTATCCGGTCGGACGATGTGAATGACACTCTTAGCTACGCAGAGGTGTATGAAGCAGTGAAAGACGAGATGGCTCGTCCATCGCGCCTGTTGGAACATGTGGCCGGCCGTATAGCCCGCCGTTTATTTCAGGATTTCTCTTCGCTGGAGGAAATTGAATTGAGACTGGTGAAACGCAATCCTCCCATGGGAGCAGACATTGAGGGAGCCGGTGTGGAGTTGCGAGTTCAAAGGGGAGAGGAGGATTAGTCTCTTTCTCCTTATTATATATACATTCCTCCTCTTTTGCGGTCTTACCCGTTGTTCTTGAGTTCAGCCTGTATTTCGTCTATTTCAGTTTGGAAAGCCTTATCTACGTCTTTCAACGCTTTGATGGTCTTGCATGCATGGAGCACCGTGGCATGGTCCCGGTTTCCAATCAGATTGCCTATCTTGGCGGTGGAAAGGTCGGTGTAGGTTTTAGCCAGATACATGGCTACTTGGCGTGCTTGTACGACATCCCGCTTGCGCGACTTTGTGTGTATGGTGTTCGGTTCCAGTCCGTAATGCGAGCAGACGGTACGGATGATGTCCTCCACCGTGACAGGCTTGTTTTCGTTGTGCGTGATCTTCTTAACGATGCGTTGAGCCAATTCCAAGTCGATATCCCGGTTGTAGATGGTGGAGTGGGCCATGATGGAGATGATGATGCCTTCCAGGTCGCGCACGCTGTCGCTTACGTTCTCTGCAATATAATCCACTACCTCAGGAGGGAACTGAAGGCCGTCCCTGCGGATTTTGTTGCGCAAGATGTCCCGGCGAAGTTCGACGGTAGGTTTCTCCAATTCGGCCACCATGCCCCATTTGAAGCGTGTGATCAGTCGTTCCTCTACGCCTTGTAGCAATACGGGGGAGCGGTCTGAGGTCAGGATCAGTTGCTTGCCGTTCTGGTGCAGGTGGTTGAAGATGTGGAAGAATGTGTTCTGCGTCTTGGTTACCCCAGCAAATTCTTGGATGTCGTCGATGATGAGGACGTCAATGGTTTGGTAGAAGTTTATGAAGTCATTGACAGTATTGTTGCGTACAGAGTCCGTGTATTGCACCTGGAACAAATGAGCTGATACGTACAGCACGCGTTTGTGAGGGTACAATTCCTTGATCTTAGTGCCTATGGCATTGACCAGATGTGTTTTTCCCACGCCCGAAGCTCCGTAGATGAACAACGGGTTGAAGATGGTCTTTGCCGGGTTGAGTGCCACGGCTTCGGCCACGCTGCGCGAAAGTTTGTTGCTTTCCCCTTCTATGAAGGTGTCGAAGTTGTAGTCGCCCTTCAAGTGGGAATCCAGTTCGTGCACCAAAGGCTGTTGGGGAACCTCCTTGACTTGCGGCTTGGCAGATGTAGTTGTTGCAGTAGAATGATCCGTTTGAGGGGTCTGAAGCACAGTCGTGGGCGGATTGTTGACCACCATCACGTTGTACATCAGTTTGCTTCCTTCTCCGAACACCTTGTATATGGACTGGCGGAGCAGGTCGATGAACTGCTCTTCCAAGAACTCATAAAAGAACTGGCTGGGCACTTGCAGAACCAGTGTCTTGTCCTCATATTTCAAGGGAACGATGGGGAGGAACCAAGTCTTATATGCCTGCGGAGGAACATTGTCCTTTATGATCTGAAGACAACGATTCCACAGCGTAACATAATTTGTTTCACTCATAACAACTACAACTACTTAAAATGGGTTCTATCTAAACTTCTACGCTTTGCAAAAGTCGCAATCTTATTTGAGAAAAACAAATCCCTTTTTTCTTGCATTTTTGTGGAAGATAATAAGGTATTTACTTTCAGCTACTTATGGAACGATATGAAAATAGCCCCATTCTTGGGGCTATTGCATTTTTATAAATTCTTATATATTAACGGAATACGGGTTTATTAGAAGCACTTTTCCCGTCTTTCCCCTATGCGGAGATTAGGGCCTTTTGAGGCTGTATATCGTTTGTTTGGCTTCTCTTTTACCGGTAAGCCGGGGAAGTTCGCTATTTAGACGAAATCTATATAAGACCTCTCTGCTTACTTGTCTTTCTTGCCGAACAAGGAGAAATGCACGTAGCGTTTGGGGTGCAGCCTGAGGTCTTCCAGGAGGCTGGCGGCATTGGCCGTGGTGGCGTTGAGGTTGTTGTACAGGCTGGGGTCGTTGAACAGAAGGCCCACGGTGTTGTCTTTGCTCCCGAGCTTGTCTGTAATCATTTTTACGTTGGCCAAGGTCGAGTCAACCTTCTGCATCGCGGAAGCATAGTCTATCTCTTTCAGGTTGTCGGAGATGGTCACGAAGTTATCGCCAATGGTGTTCAGCTTGCCGGTCAGCTGCGGGATGTCGTCGCTCATTAAGGTCTGGAGCTGTCCGCTTGTGGCCGAGAGGTTGGCGGTCAGATGCTCGATGTTGTGCAGGGTGGCGGGGATGGCAGGGTCTGCCAGCAAGGTGTTCAGGGAGGCCATGATGGAATCCAGCTTAGGCAACATTTTCTCCAGTTGGGGCACCAGGTCGCCTACTTGTCCCAGCATTCCGCTGTTCAGTCCTCCCGGGATGGTGTCTCCGGTTTGGTATCTTTCGCGCGGGTTGGTGGCTAGCAGCAGATTCATTCGCACGCCGCCCAGCATCTCGGCTGCCAGTTCGGCCGAACTTCCTTTGGGGATACGGAGGTCTGGCTCTACGTCAATTTCGGCCACCACATTGCCGGGATGGTCATAGTCATAGTACAGTTCCCGGACTATGCCCACGCGGAAACCGTCCGCATAGACCGGACTCGATTTGGTCAGGCCGTTGATATTCTGGAATTTGACATAGAAATAGCTCGTGGGTTTGAACAGGTGGATACCTTTCAGGTAGTTGATGCCGTAGATCAATACACAGAGGGCTATGATGGCCGCAATACCTATTCTGACTTCTTTTGTAAAAAATTTCATGACGTATTTTCTTTTTTTTGTAGTTTCTATTGGGTTATTATCTGTTTTCTTTGAATTCGCGGATAGCTTGGTTGATGTCCATCTTCTTGCCGTCCTTGAAGGCAATGATGAACGCCTGTTTGAACTTACCGGTTATGGCTCGTCGGGTACGGGCTATGCGGTTATAGTCATCCGATGCGCCGTAGGTGTATTTGTAGAGCCCGTCTTCTTCGTAATGTTCCACGCCTTTCAGCCCTTTGAGGCGTTTGTCGGTGGGTTTCAAAAGTTCGGAAGAGGCAAAGATCTGCACCTTGAAGATGGGGTGATGGGTGGTTGACGGGGCGGGCGTGGAGCTTGTCTCGGTTTTTTCCGGTGCCGATGTCGGTGTCGTTTGAGCCAGCCGCAGGGGGCGGACATCGCCTTGGTGGTTTCCTTGCGATTGCTTGTAGGTCAGGAAGGCGCGGTAGATGCCGTTGGCGAGATTGCTTATGCCCTGTTCTGAATTCAGGTAGCGTTCTTCCGCCGGGGTGGAGATGAATCCCAGCTCAATGAGCACGCTGGGCATGGCGCTTGCCCTCAGCACCAGGAAGCCGGCTTGGTGTACCCCCCTGTCCACCCGCTTGCAGGTGCTTCGGAATTCCTTTTGCATCAGCGAGGCGAGGTGTACGCTCTGTGCCATGTATTTATCCTGCATGTATTCGAAGATGATGTACGACTCGGCCGAGTTGGGATTGAAGCCGGCATAGCGCGTCTTGTAGTCGTCTTCGTAGAGGATCACGGCATTCTCGCGCTTGGCAACTTCCAGGTTGGCTTCGGACTTGGCCAGACCCAGTGTCCACGTGGAAGCTCCCCTGGTCGTATGGTTGCGGGCCAGAGAGTTGGTATGGATGGAGATGAACAAGTCGGCTTTGGCGGCATTGGCAATCTCAGCCCGGCGGTCCAAAGCGACAAACACGTCTCGCTTGCGGGTGTAGATGACCTTCACGTCGGGGCAGTTCTGCTCGATCAGTCGTCCTACGGCCAGGGCTACCCGCAGGTTGATGTTCTTCTCTTTCGAGATGCGTCCGATGGCTCCCGGGTCGTGTCCTCCGTGTCCGGGGTCGATGACGACCACGAAGTCCCGCTCCCCCGTCTTCCCGTAGCAGAGAGAGGAGGCCAGCAAGCTGCAGCAGATGCAGGTATATATTAATATGTGTAGCTTGAGCTGTCTCATATCCTAAGTCGGTGCAAATTTAATGGAATTTTTATAGAAAACGCGTACCCGGGATTCAAGTTTTGTGCTTTTTCATTCATTTGAGACAGATTTTTAGCCTCCAAGGTAAAGATTTTCAGAAGAAGGACGTATTTTTGCGCCCGTTTTGGGGAAGCTGATTCTCAGGACTTAGGCGGAAGCCTCTGCGAGCACAAGCGGACGCCTTTGCGAGCACAAGCGGGCGCCTTTGCGAGCACAAGCCGAAGCCTATGTGGATGCACCTTCCCGGATACCTGTAAATTTGAACGTATGTCTTTGTTTATTCGTTTCCTGAAAGATTGGACCTTGCCCGTGGCCATGGTGACGGGCACGTTGGTCTACTTCCTTTTCGCCAAGATCCCTATCCTGGCTCCGGCCAAGCCCGCCGTCAATGGCATCGTGGCCGTATTGACCCCTCTGCTTATCTTTGCCCAGCTTTTGCTCACTTTCTGCAAGGTGGAGGTGCGCGACCTCAAGCCCAAGTTCTGGCATGGCTGGCTCATCGGCTTCCAGCTCCTCTCCTGCCTGTTGGTGGCCGCGTTCTTAGTGTATTGTCCGATGAACGAGGTCTACCACGAGGTGTTCGAGGCCGCCATGGTTTGCCTCATCTGCCCTACGGCTACGGCTGCTGCGGTCATCACCGGCAAGCTGGGCGGCAGTGCATCGAGCCTGACCACCTACACCCTCTTGTCCAACCTGTTGGCGGCTATAGCCGTCCCTTTGGTTTTTCCGTGGGTGGAGCCTCATGCCGACATCTCCTTCTGGTCGGCTTTTCTCAAGATTCTGAGCAAGGTGTTCCCTCTGCTGATATGTCCCTTCCTGTTGGCCTGGTTCTTGCGTGCATTTATGCCAAAGGTTCATTCCTGCTTGCTGGGCATGCACGATGCCGCCTTCTACCTGTGGGGCGTGGCTTTGGCCATCGTGTCCGGGCAAACCGTCCGCTCGCTGGTCAATAGTGATGCCCCGGCTTCGGTGGAGTGGCTCATCGCCTTGGCCGGGTTGGTGGCTTGTTGCCTCCAGTTCTTCTTGGGCAAGCAGATAGGAGGGCATTACAAAGAACGCATCAGCGGCGGGCAGGCATTGGGGCAGAAGAATACCGTGCTGGCCATTTGGATGGCTTATACCTACCTGAATCCCTTGGCTTCCGTTGGCCCAGGCTCGTACGTGTTGTGGCAAAACATCATCAATTCCTGGCAATTGTGGAAGAAACGCAAACAAGAGGCGGGCAAGCGTTAATCTTGCGGCCAAGCGCGGGCTGGTTGAAGAATAATTCGTATTTTTGCACCCGGTTAAAGAAATGAACTGCGATGAATCCTTTAGACATTATAAACAAGTATTATCCGGGAGAGAGTGAACTGAAGCATATCTTGCTGACCCATAGTCGCTCGGTGGCCGACAAAGCCTTATGGATAGCCGGCCGGCATCCCGAACTGAAGCTTGACCGCGACTTCCTTTACGAGGGTGCCATGCTGCACGACATTGGTATTTTCCTGACGGATGCTGACTCTATCTTCTGCTTTGGCGACAAGCCCTACATCTGCCACGGCTATCTGGGTGCCGACCTGATGCGTGCCGAGGGCTATCCGCGCCATGCCTTGGTGTGCGAGCGGCATACGGGAGCCGGGCTCTCCTTGGACCAGATCCTTGCACAAAACCTGCCTGTGCCCCATCGGGACATGGTGCCGGTCAGCCTGGAAGAGCAGGTGATCTGTTTCGCGGACAAGTTCTTCTCCAAGACCCATCTGGATCGGGAGAAGACCCTCGAAAAAGCCCGGAAGAGCCTCGAAAAGTATGGTACAGCCGGTGTGCAGCGTTTTGATAACTGGTGCAAGTTGTTCTTATAGCATCTAAATTTCTGTAAAAAGGAGGAGAATCCGTATTATTTTCCGTACTTTTGCCGCGCTTAATGCGTTTTTTAAACCCGAGTAATTTCATTGAAAGCGAATATATCCATATCTGTTATATTGTTCTTTCTGTTGCTATTCATCTCAGCCGAGGCTGATTCTCAGCGGCGTGGCAGGGAGAAGCGATTGCAGGGAGGGCGTATGCAACCCACGGTGCAACTGGGTGATACGTTGCCCGGTGATTCGTTGGTCTCCGACTCTTTGCAGACGGATACGGTGCCCAAGAAGAAGGACGGGCTGGATGCTCCTGTCACGTATGAAGCCAATGACTCCATTGTCTTCACCCAAGACGGCTATGCCCATCTCTATGGCGAGGGCAAGGTGAATTATCCCCACCAGCACATCGAGCTGACTGCAGAGGTCATCACCATGAATCTGGACAGCAGCACGGTCTATGCACACGGTGTGGAAGACTCGCTGGGCGTGGTGCAGGGCATGCCGGTATTCAAGGACGGGGAGACTCCGTACGAGACCAATACCATCCGTTACAACTTCAAGAGCAAGAAAGGCTTGATCAGCAATGTGGTGAGCCAGCAAGGCGAAGGCTACGTGACGGGCAACAACGCCAAGAAAGGTGCTGGCGATGAATTGTACATGAAGAAGGGACGCTACACCACGTGCGACAACCACGAGCATCCCCACTTCTATATGCAGATGACCTACGCCAAGGTGCGCCCCAAGAAGAATGTGGTGACCGGTCCTGCCTACCTCGTCGTGGAGGATGTGCCGCTACCTTTGGCCGTGCCCTTCTTTTTCTTCCCCTTCTCCAGCAGCTACCAGTCGGGCTTCATGATGCCCACCTATATGGACGATTCAAGCCGAGGCTTCGGCTTGGTGGATGGCGGTTATTATTTTGCCATCAGCGACCAGATGGACTTGAAGTTACGGGGCGACATCTTTACCAAGGGGTCATGGGCTTTGCGTGCGGAGACCAATTACGTGAAGCGTTACCGGTTCTCCGGTTTGTTCCAGATGGACTATCAGGTGACCAAGACCGGTGACAAGGGCTTGAGCGACTACATGGTGGCCAAGGACTTCAAGATCGTCTGGTCGCATCGGCAAGACGCGAAGGCCAACCCCAATTCGACGTTCTCGGCCAGCGTCAACTTCTCGACCAGTAGCTACGAGCGCACGAACATCAACAACATGTACAACTCGCAACTCATGTCGCAGAACACCAAGACCTCCAGTGTCAGCTACTCGCGCAACTTCTTCGACAATTTGCTCAGCATATCCACCACCGCCAACATCGCGCAGACGATGCGCGACTCCTCGATTTCGGTTACCTTGCCCGACTTGAACATCTCGCTGAGCACCGTCTATCCTTTCCGGCGCAAGAACCGGGTGGGCGATGAGAAGTGGTACGAGAAAATCAACCTGCGCTATACGGGACGCTTGACCAATAGCATCCAGACGAAAGACAACCTGCTGTTCAAGTCC
Organism: Candidatus Bacteroides intestinipullorum; assembly: GCA_018883785.1. Taxonomy (GTDB): domain Bacteria; phylum Bacteroidota; class Bacteroidia; order Bacteroidales; family Bacteroidaceae; genus Bacteroides; species Bacteroides intestinipullorum. The sequence goes on along the minus strand of JAHLFO010000071.1, from coordinate 14,645 downwards.
AACTTGATTCGCGACTGGGAGAACGGCATGCAGCATAATATCCCCATCAGTGCCACCTTCACGGCGTTCGATTACTTCAACATCACGCCTTCGTTCAACTACACGGAGCGATGGTACACCCGCAAGGTCAGCCAAGAGTGGGACCAGCGCGCGCAAGAGGCCGTGGAGGATACCACTTATGGCTTCCATCGCGTGTATGACTACAGTGCCAGTGTCGGCATCAATACGAAGATCTATGGCATGTACAAGCCTGTGTTCTTCCCCAAGAAAGAGATTCAGATCCGTCATGTCATCACGCCATCGGTCAGCTTCAGCTGGTCGCCCGACTTTGGTGCCAACCGTTTCGGCTATTACAGCTCGTATGTCCAGACGGACGAGTATGGTTTGCCGGTGGATACCGTGCGCTATTCCTACTATTCCGACCAGCCCTTTGGCACTCCCAGCGAGGGCAAATCGGGCATGGTGACTTTCGACCTCTCCAACAACCTGGAGATGAAGTTCAAGGACAAGAACGACTCCATTCGCAAAATCAGCCTGATTGATGAATTGGGCTTGGGCATATCCTATAACTTTGCCGCCAAGGAGAAGCCGTGGGGCAACTTGGACTTCCGCCTGCGCATGAAGCTGACCAAGAATTACACGTTGAGTATGTCCTCGCGTTTTGACACCTATGCTTACGAGTTCGATGAGAACGGAAATGTCTACGAGGGCAATCGCACCGAGTGGTCTTACGGGCGATTCGGACGTTGGTCGGGTTATGGCACCTCTTTCAGCTGGACGCTGAACAACGACACATGGAAGAAAATCCTGAAACTGTTTGGCAAGGGCGATGAGGAGGAAGAAGGCAATAAAACAGAGGGAGGCGAAGCTTCCGAAGAGCAGCAGGCCGAGGAACAGAGCAGCAACACGGGGACCAAGAAGAAGCGTACCGAGAAAGCCGCTGTGGACGAAGACGGTTACCAAGTGTTCAAGATGCCGTGGTCCATCAACTTCAGCACGGGCTTCAACATCTCCGAGGACCGCAGCAAGCCCATCAACCGCAAGCGGATGCGCTATCCCTACAAGTTCAGCCTGAATGCCCTGAACATCAATGGCAATATCAAGATATCGAACAAGTGGTCCATTAACTTCAACTCCGGCTATGACTTCAATGCGAAGGAGATCACGCAGACCACGTTCAACATCACGCGCGACCTGCATTGCTTCAGCATGTCGGCCAGCGTGGCGCCCTTCGGGCAGTGGAAGTACTACAACTTCACCATCCGCGCCAATGCCAGCATCCTGCAAGACCTGAAGTACGAGCAGCGCAGCCAGACGCAGAGCAATATCCAGTGGTACTAACCGTGGGGTACATATCCGCCTTTCTTTCTGCCATTACCCGCTATCCGTCCCCGGAATCCTACGGAAGGATTCCCAGAATCGTACGGAAGGATTCCCAGAATCGTACGGAAGGATTCCTAGAATCATACGGAAGGATTCCCGGAACAGGTGCTGTTTGTCCCGGGAATTCCCGCCGTTCATTCCCGCCAGGGTCCGGCTCTTGATGTTGTTGATTAATTCTTCTCCTTGGCGAGGGTGAACACGAATTCCAGTCCGCCCCCTTGATTGTTCTTGGCAGAGATGGTGCCGCCGTGGATGAGGACGGCGTTCTTCACGATGGCCAATCCGAGCCCGGTGCCTCCCAGCTTGCGCGAACGGCCTTTGTCTACACGGTAGAAGCGTTCGAAGAGGCGGTTCAAGTGTTCCGGGGCGACGCCTACGCCTGTGTCTGCAAAGCTAAAGTAGTAGAAGTTCTCGTCTTCGCGGAAGCAGGAGATGTTGATGCGTATGTTGGTTCCGGCGTATGCGATGGCGTTGTCCATCAGGTTGCGGAAGATGGAGTAGAGCAAGGAATAATTGCCGCGCAGTTGTATCTTGGGGCGTAGGGAGTTGACGACAGTGATGTGTTTCTGGTCCAGCTCCAAGGCTACCTCGTTCACGATATTGGCCACCAGGAGGCTGATGTCCACCTTCTCCATGTCTATCATGTTGGCTGCCTCGTCCATGCGGGTCAGCACGGAGATGTCGCGCAACAGCCGGGTCAGCCGGTTGCTCTGCGCATAGCAGCGTTCCAAGAAGATTTCCATCTTCTCGCGTGGCAGGTTCTCGTTGTTTACGATGGTTTCCAGATAGCCTTGTATGCTGCTGACCGGTGTCTTTAGCTCGTGGGCGATGTTTTGCGTCAGTTGCCGCTTCAAGCGCACTTGCTCTTCTTCTTGGCTGACATCGTTGATGGAGATTTCAAAGCACAAGTCTTGGAAGATGATGCACTCTACGATGAACACCCGCCCGTTCTTGTTGATGTTGATGGACATCCGCTTTTCTTCGTTCGAGGGACGTTTAGGGGTCCTGTCGATGAAGTTGGTGATGCTCTTGAATTCGCTGACGGTGAAGATGTCTTCCGTTTCCTCCAAGTTGGAGTCGGAGATCAGGTTGCTGTACTGCGTGAAGAGGTTGTTCACCAGGATTTCTTTTTTGTCCTTGGTGAAGACGCCGAGTCCTTCGCGCGAGGTTTGCAAGTGGGTGATGAGCTTCTCGCGCTCGATGTACAGTGCTTCCTTGGTCTCCCGCACCCGCTTGTAGATTTGCACGATGTGGCCGGAAATCTCGCCCAGCTCGTTGTGCGGGAAGTCTGTGTCGATGTCGATGGGTTCGTTTTTGTCTGCACGCTTCGCGAATTCTCGCAGTTGGTTGACCGCCTTCCCCAGCCGGGCCGTGTAGCGGTAGAACAGGAAAATCAACATCAGCGTGATGGTGACCGTGAACCAGATGTAGTGTGAGTCTGCGGACAAGTTCTGCAACAGGTTCAAGTCGTAGGGCAGGGCTGAACGTATGATGAATTTGTCGTAGAGGGTGGCGGAGTAGAAGTAAGTAACCCCGGTCGTCTCGGAAATCCGGCGCACGTCATATCCCTTGCCATCGCGCAGGGCTTTCTGTATTTCCGGCCTGCCGATGTGGTTCTCCATGTACAGGCTGTCTCCGCAGTTGTCATAGAGCACCTTGCCTTGGAGGTTGATGACAGTTACCCGCAAATCCTTGTTGATGTGTCGGGTGATGTAGTCGGCCAGTTTGTTATTCCGCAAACTGTCGCTCAGGTAGTGCAGCTCTATGTGCAGGCGTTCGTTGTAGTCTTGCAGTTGCATGTCCAGCAATTCCACCTTGTATTCCTTCTCGCGTTGGTACTGATAGGCGATGAAGCACAGGGAGAATGCGATGAACAAGGCGATGACTGACAGGAAAAGTCTCCAACTGAACGATATGCAATGTCTTCTTTTATTCGGCTTCAAAGCAGTATCCATATCCTAAGCGGGTTACAATACATTTGCCATACGCGCCGATCTTCTTGCGCAGGCGGGTTATGTTTACATCAATCGTACGGTCCAGCACATAGACTTCGTCGCTCCAGATGCGGTGCAGGATGTCTTCGCGCGAGAATACGCGGCCTTTATTCTGTAGCAGCAGCAAGAGGATTTCAAATTCCTTCTTGGTCAGCGGGGCTTCTGTGCCGTCTATGCTCACTTTCTTCTTCACAATGTCCAGCACCAAGGTCTTGTAGGTGAGTTGTTCCGGTTGTTGTTCGGGGGCATCTTCCTGCTTGGTGCGGCGCAAGACGGCCTTGACGCGAGCTGTGACTTCGCGCAGGGAGAAGGGCTTGGATATGTAGTCGTCCGCACCCAGATTGAACCCGGTGATGGTGTCGTTTTCGGTGTCTTTGGCGGTGATGAAGATGATGGGGATGTAGGCTGTTTTGCGGTCTTTCTTCAAGATATTGGCCATCTTGAAGCCGGAGATTTCTCCCATCATGACGTCCAGCAGCAACAGGTCATAGCTGCTGATGTCCATTTTCAAGGCTTCTTCCGCGGAGTTGGCTGTGTCTATCTCGTAGCCTTCGTTCTCCAAGTTGAACTTTAGAATTTCGCACAAATCTTCTTCGTCGTCTACTACCAGAATCCTATAATTGCTCATACTTCGTATAATTTTAAGTTAGGGTAAGGCTTGCCTTTGTCTTGCAAAGGTAAGGGTATTTTCTTTCGGCGACAAAAGTGCAACAGATATATTACGTCAAGATGAAACAGAAGTTACGTTTGTGTTACAAAACGGGTTGGACGTAGGTTCTGTAACAAGATTGGGGCAAAATGTCCCTGCTGTGCGTAATTTTGGAGAGGAATTGCCAGTGCGAGCCGAAAAAAACAATAAATTTGCATCCGGCTTAATCAGACAAAGACAATACCTTATGATAGAATCCTACAAAAAGTATATTTCGCCGGGGGCTTGGTTTACCATGTCCTATCCGGCAGTATGGAACGAATTTGAAGACACGGAAGGCTCTTTCTTGTTTTATAATCCCAATGCGTGGACGGGGAATTTCCGCATTTCGGCTTATCGGGGCGATGAGATGTATGGCCGGGACAGCATAGTTCAAGAACTAAAGGATAATCCTGATGCCCGCAAAGTGCAGGTGGGACCGTTGACTTGTGCGTACAGCAAGGAGGACTTTGAGGAAGATGGCGTGCCCTACACCACGCATTTCTGGATAACTGGCCGGGAGAATACGGCTTTTGAGTGTTCGTTTACCGTGCGCCGGGGTGAGCCTACGGCAGAGGCGGAAGCGGTGATCAGCTCCTTGCAAGTGCGTCGCGAAGGGCAGAAATATCCGGCAGAGCTGATACCTGTGCGGGTATCGGAGATTTACCAGATAGATGAGGCTTATGAGTGGGTCGTGAACAAGGTCAAAGAGATGTTGAACAAAGACTTTCAAGGTATGGAAGAAGACGTGGTGTCTTTGCAGCAATTGGTGGACAAGGCGTCCTTCTCTCCGAAGAAGCGGGAGGTATGGCTCTCCTTAGGCATTGCCCTTTGTGTGATCATGGCCAACGAAACCGACGGCTGGGAGTGGCAGACTTTGGTTGACGGCAATCGTGAAGTCCCTGTTTTGATGCAGCAGGACACAGCCCGCGTTGTCGACCCAATGAAGCTGGTATGGAGTCGGGTAAGGGCGGGCGAGGAGATAGACCTGCCGGCCATTTATGCGGGAATACTATAAATGTGCGCGGTGCGCACAATGGTTAATGATAAATGATTAATAGGCTGTACATGAGCCATTTTTGTCACGCATTAACCATTAACCATTTATCATTAATCATTGCGGGCAAAGCCCGCTAAATTATCATTTATGAATCCGATACTTCAAGTAGAAAACCTGACCAAATCCTTCGGAGATTTGGTGTTGTTTGAAAATATCTCTTTTGGTTTGGCGGAGGGGCAACGCGTGGGACTGATTGCCAAAAACGGGAGTGGCAAGTCCACTTTGCTGAATATTCTGGCGGGGCGCGAAGGCTATGATGCCGGTACCATATCGTTCCGTAGGGATCTGCGCGTGGGTTATCTGGAGCAGAATCCCCATTACTCTGAGAACCTGACGGTGCTGGAGGCATGCTTCAGCCATGGTAATGTCGTCACGGATCTCATACGGGATTATGAACGCTGCATGCAGCATCCCGACCATCCGGACATGGACCGCATTTTGCTGGGTATGGAGCAACACAAGGCTTGGGATTATGAGAACAAGGTGAAGCAGATTTTGTCCCGCCTGCACATCTATGATTTCGACCAGCCAATAGCCCAGTTATCAGGAGGTCAGCTGAAGCGGGTGGCTCTGGCCAATGCGCTCATCACTGAGCCGGAGTTCCTCGTGCTGGACGAGCCGACCAACCATTTGGATCTGGACATGGTGGAATGGCTGGAGGATTATCTGCGACGTGCCCCTATCACGCTCCTGATGGTGACGCACGACCGCTATTTCCTCGACCGGGCATGTTCGGAGATTTTGGAGATAGACAATCGCACCCTCTATAGCTATAAAGGGAACTACAGTTATTACTTGGAGAAGCGGCAAGAGCGGTTGGACGCGAAGAGTGCGGAGATAGAGCGTGCCAACAATCTGTATCGCACGGAGTTGGAGTGGATGCGTCGTATGCCCCAGGCACGTGGACATAAGGCACGCTATCGCGAGGAGGCTTTTTATGAACTGGAGAAGGTAGCCAAGCAACGCTTATGTAATAATGAGGTGCGTCTGGAGATGAAGGCCGGTTACATCGGTAACAAGATATTCGAAGCGCACGACCTTTGCAAATCTTTCGGTGATATCCGCATTTTGGACCATTTCTCCTACATTTTTGCCCGCTACGAGAAGGTGGGTATTATCGGCAACAACGGTACCGGGAAATCTACCTTTATCAAAATCCTGATGGGGCTGGAACAGCCGGACAGCGGCATCATCGATGTGGGCGAGACCGTCCGCTTCGGCTATTATTCGCAAGAAGGCTTGAAGTTTGACGAGCAGATGAAGGTGATAGATGTCGTGCGCGACATCGCAGAAGTCATTGATTTGGGCAACGGCAACCGGCTGACCGCCTCGCAGTTCCTCCAACATTTCCTGTTCAGCCCGGAGGCACAGCATAGCTATGTATACAAGCTCAGCGGGGGCGAGCGACGACGTTTGTATCTCTGCACCGTGCTGATGCGCAATCCTAACTTTTTGGTCTTGGACGAACCGACCAACGACCTGGACATCGTCACGCTGAACATTTTGGAGGAGTATCTGCAAAGTTTCAAGGGCTGCCTTATCGTGGTGAGCCATGACCGCTACTTCATGGACAAGGTGGTGGACCATCTCTGGGTGTTCAACGGGCAAGCCGATATCCGCGATTTCCCCGGCAACTATACTCAATACCGGGATTGGAAAGACGAGCAGGAACGGCAAGACCGCTTGCAGCAGAAGCAGACGCCCAAGCCGCGCCGGGAAGTGGTCAAGCCCCGTCCCAAGAATGAGAAGCGTAAACTCTCATATAAAGAACGCCGCGAATTGGAGCAATTGGAGCACGACATCGAGGCGTTGGAGGAGGAGAAGAAGACTTTGGAGCAAGCCTTATGCAGCGGGACACTATCCGTAGAAGAATTGACCGAGATGTCCAAGCGGCTGCCCCAAGTATCAGACGAAATAGAGACTAAAACCCTTCGTTGGATGGAACTTAGCGAACTCGAAGAATCATGAACTTGACAAACTATCACAGTCACTCCTTGTACTGCGACGGCCGGGCGGACATGGAGAGTTTTGCCCACTGGGCCAAGGCAAAGGGCTTTTCGGCCTACGGCTATTCGTCGCACGCTCCGTTACCTTTCCCCACATGCTGGACGATGGAGTGGGATCGTATGGACGATTATCTCGGCGAGTTCCTGCGGTTGAAGCAGGTGTATGCTGGATCCGTGGAGTTGTATATTGCCTTAGAGATAGACTATCTGAACGAAGATAGCCATCCTGCTTCGGCCTGTTTCCAAGCCCTACCTCTGGATTACCGCATAGGGTCGGTACACTTGCTGTATGATGCGAAGGGCGAGGTGGTGGATGGCGATTTGCCCGCTCCCAAGTTTGCCAAGATGGTGTTGCAGCATTTCCATGGAGACATCGAGGCGGTGGTGCATCAGTATTTCGAGCGGGCCAACCGTATGCTTCAGTTGGGAGGTTTTGACATCTTGGGGCATGCGGATAAGGTACACTACAACGCCGAGTGGTTCCGGCCTCATGTCACAGATGAGGACTGGTACGTCCATCTCGTTCGTACCCATTTGGCCGAAGCCGTTCGCAGTGACTATCTGATAGAGATCAATACGAAGGCATACGACAGCCTCGGGGTGTTCTATCCTGATGAACGCTACTTTCCCTACCTGCATGAGTTGGGGGCACATGTCGTGGTGAACAGCGACGCACATTACCCCGACCTGATTAATGCCGGACGAAAAGCTGCGTTGCAGGCATTGGTTCGTGCCGGATTCACTCAGGTGTCCGAGTTGCATGGAGGAATATGGCAGGAAGTGCCTATTGGGGTATGGTAGTAATGGTAAAATTAATGTATATTATGAGATTCCCTGTTTGTTTTCGCTATGCCTTCGCTACACCTTCGCTACAAGACTGCTGTAAAGCCGGTATAATAGCAGCGAGTAAGCATTTTTATGCCTGTCTTGTGGCAGTTAGTAGTAAATGATTAAAAAACAGTAGGTTATCAAATGCTCATCCGGCAAGAAAAAACTGTTTCGGCTTGAAGCAGGGCTGGAAATATTCCTTTTTCATGCCCTTTAATCAAGTCGAAACAGTCTTCTTGCGATAAAATATATTTACTAATCAAGTGAACCGTTGCGGGTAGCTACCAGTTTGCGGTCGCCCAGCGTGTTGTCCACTCTTGCTACGTTGATCCAGAACTTGTTGTCGCGCACAGAGGGCATGGGGTAGACAGCCTTCTCGCGGGTGTAGGCGTGGTCCCACTCATTAGCTACAGCTTCGTATTCGGGATGCGGAGCGTTGAGCAGTACGTTGTCCTTGGCATCGGCACGGCCTTCCTTCACTTCCTGTATCTCTTGCCAGATGCTGTGCATGGCAGCCACGAAGTTGTCCAGCTCTGCGAGGCTTTCGCTTTCGGTCGGCTCTATCATCAGCGTGCCATGCACGGGGAAGGAGAGGGTGGGAGCGTGGTAGCCATAGTCCATCAGACGTTTGGCGATATCGTTCTCCGTAATGCCCGTCTCGGCCTGTACATTGCGGCACTCCAGAATCATCTCGTGTCCCACGTAGCCGTTCGTGCCACGGTAGACCACGCCGTAGGTGTCATTGAAGCAGGCGGCCAGGTAGTTGGCGTTGAGGATGGCAATTTTCGTGGCGCGTGTCAGTCCTTCGGTTCCCATCATGCGGATATAGCCGTAGGTGATGGGCAGGATGCCGGCACTGCCCCACGGTGCGGAAGCCACTTCGTTCGTGTCGTTGCCGAAAAGTCCGTGTCCGGGCAGAAAAGGAACCAGATGCGAAGCCACGCAGATGGGGCCTACGCCGGGACCGCCTCCGCCGTGAGGTGAGGCAAAGGTCTTGTGCAGGTTCAAGTGGCAGACGTCCGCGCCGATGGTGCCTGGATTGGTCAGGCCAACTTGTGCGTTCATGTTGGCACCGTCCATGTAGACCTGTGCGCCGCAGGCATGGATGATCTGGCAGATTTCCACGATGTTCGCCTCGAAGATGCCGTGTGTGGACGGATAGGTAATCATCAGTGCGGCCAGGTCATCGCGGTTCTCTTCGGCCTTGCGACGCAGGTCCTCCATATCCACGTTGCCCCGGTCGTCGCAGGCACAAGTGACCGGCGTGAATCCGGCCTGTACGGCACTGGCAGGATTGGTTCCGTGGGCACTGGCAGGGATGAGCACCTTGTGGCGGTGTCCCTGGCCAATGCTTTCCAGATAAGCCCGGATGGTACGCAGACCGGCATATTCGCCTGCCGCACCCGAGTTGGGCTGGAAGCTGATACCGGCAAAACCGGTGATGACCTTTAGCTCTTCACCCAGGTTATGAATGAGTTCATGATATCCTTCAGCTTGGTCGGCAGGCACCAAGGGGTGTATGCCTGAGAATCCTGCGAGGCTGAGGGGCAGCATTTCGGCGGCAGCGTTGAGCTTCATCGTGCACGAGCCGAGCGAAATCATGGAGTGGGCCAGCGATATGTCCTTGCGATCCAGCCGCTTGATGTAGCGCATCATTTCCGTCTCGGTGTGGTAGAGGTGGAAGACCTCGTGGGTCAGGTAGGGAGTCGTTCGCCGCAAGGCTTCGGGGATGCGGCAGGCATCGGGAAGGGAATCGGGACAATCTTTCGACGAGCCGATGGCTTTGCCAAAGATAGTGAGCAACACCGCCAAGGCGTGGCTATCGGTTGTTTCATCGATACTGAGGCCGATGATACCATCGGGCAGGTATAACAAGTTGACTTCATGCTCTAAGGCGATGGTGCGTACGGCTTCTTGCGAAATCCCTTCGGGTAGGGCGATGCGCAACGTGTCGAAGAAAGAGGCGTTCAGCTGCTGGCAACCCCAGCTTTCCAATGTGTCAGACAGGAAAACTGCCGTACGATGGATGCGCAGGGCGATGTCGCGGATGCCTTCCGGTCCGTGCCACACGGCATACATACCCGCCATCGTGGCCAGCAGGGCCTGGGCGGTGCAGATGTTTGAAGTGGCCTTTTCGCGCTTGATGTGTTGTTCGCGGGTTTGCAGGGCCATGCGGTAGCAGAGGTGTCCGTACTTGTCCTTGCTCCAGCCGATGATGCGTCCCGGCATGTTGCGCTTATATTCATCCCGCGTGGCAAAGTAGGCGGCAGAGGGTCCTCCGTAGAACAATGGTGTGCCCAGGCGTTGGGTAGAGCCGAAGACGATGTCCGCTCCCCATTCTCCCGGAGGAGTCAGCAAGGCTAGGCTCAGGATGTCGGCGGCTACGGCTACCTTGCAATGGGCTTCGTGCGCACGGCTGACGAAGTTGCGGTAGTCCTCGATACTACCTTCGGCATTGGGATATTGGATGACGCAGGCGAAGAGGTCCGGCGTGAACTCCAGCTCTTGGTATTTTCCCACACGTAGCGTGATGCCTTGAGGTACGGCACGGGTGCGCATCACGGCCAAAGTCTGCGGGAAGATGCGCTCGTCCACAAAGACGGTGTTGGCACCCGCTTTCTGTTGGTCGCGGGGACGCAGGGAGTGCATCATCGTGACGGCCTCGGCTGCGGCTGTACCCTCGTCCAGCAATGAGCAGTTGGCCAGGGGCATGCCCGTGAGGTCGCAGATGACGGTTTGAAAGTTCATCAGCGCTTCCAAGCGGCCTTGCGACACTTCCGTCTGGTAGGGTGTGTAGGAGGTGTACCATACGGGGTTCTCGAAGATGTTGCGTTGGATGACGGCTGGGGTGATGGTGTCATACCAGCCTTGTCCGATGTACGTGGTGTAGAGTTTGTTTTGGGCGGCCAGTTTGCCGATGTGTTGGGCAAACTCATGCTCGTCCATAGCTTCGGGCAAGTCAAGGGGAGCCTTCAGGCGTATGTTGGCGGGAAGGGTTCGCTCGATGAGTTCGTCCAAAGTGCTCACTCCAATCTTTTGGAGCATGCGGGCTTCGTCGGCTTCATTGATGCCGATGTGGCGATCGTAAAATGGATGATTATTCATATAAAGAGGGTATTTAGGTGGTTCAAAAAAGGTATTCATGTCATCAGATTCGGAAGAACGGGTTTTCTGCCTTCTCGGCACCGATGGTGGTGGGTGCCCCATGTCCGGGGTAGACTACAGTATCGTTGGGCAAGACAAAGAGCCGACTACAGATGTTATCTATCAGGTGGTCGAAGTTGCCACCAGCCAAGTCGGCTCGTCCGATGCTGCCTTGGAAGAGGACATCGCCCGAGAACATGCAATGTTCGGCAGCGCAATAGAATACCAAGCTGCCGGGGGAATGTCCGGGCACATGGATGGCTTCGAGTTGGGTATGTCCGAAGTTGATGAGGTCTCCATCGTGCAAGTAGCCGCCCAAAGGCACCGGCTTCTCGTGCAGGGGGAAACCGAACATGCGGCTCTGTTTCGGGGCTTCGTCTATCCAGAATTCGTCAGCCTGGTTTGCTTCGGCTTTCAGCCCGAATTCCTTCAGCATGAACGGATTGCCGAAGATGTGGTCCAAGTGGAGATGCGTGTTCAGCAGGTGCTTGACGTTCAGCCCGTTCTTGAGGATAAAGTCTTTCAAGGCTTGTTTCTCTTCCTCGTAATAGCAGCCGGGGTCGATGACGGCGGCCTCGTTGGTTTCGTCCCAGATGACATAGCAGTTCTCCGGGAACATATTGAATTCAAATCGCTTTATTTTCATGGTTCGTTGTATTGGATTGAATTGAATGATAATTTACCAGATTCCCATTTCTCTTGTTTCTTTCTATTTCTTTAGGTTTCCATTGTGTATGGCCACAAACACAACTTTCTTGGTCTCGAAGAATTCTTCCTCAAAGTAGTCTTTCAAGTCCCAAGTCAGGGTTTCGTTGCGGAAAGAACGTATTTCATTCTCCACCTCGCCGCCTTTCAGGCAAATGAGGCCGTTGGGCAGGGCATTGTGTGGTGTGGATGCAATGTTTTTCCGGCAAATCTTCACGAGGTCGGGCAATAGCATTACCGCCCGGCTCACCACGAAGTCGAACAACCCTTTTTCTTCCTCGGCGCGGCCGTGGAGGAAAGTGACGTTCTTCAGCCCGATGCTTCCGGCCACTTCGCGGGCCACGCGCACCTTCTTGCCGATGCTGTCCACCAAGTGGAAACTGGTTTCCGGGAAAAGGATGGCCAAGGGGATGCCGGGGAATCCGCCTCCGGTACCCAAGTCCATGACTCGAGTGCCTTCGCGGAAACGGATGGCTCGGGCGATGCCCAGCGAGTGGAGCACATGGTGTTCGTAGAGGTTGCCGATGTCTTTGCGCGAGATGACATTGATCTTGGCATTCCAGTCGGCGTACAAATCGCCCAAGGCGGCAAATTGCTGCCTTTGCGTCTCGGTAAGGTCTGGGAAGTATTTTAGTATCAGTTCCATAGCTGTTCTACTCTGTGGATTATCTAACCGAATCCAAGATTTTGAACTCATCGTCCAGCAAGTGGGACAAGATGTCGTAAGGCAATTCAATCTCTATGCCTCCCATCACGTAGGGAGCAATCTCATACACATTATAGTGAAAGGTCAAACCTTTCTCGCTGATGTAAAAGTTTTCCGTCGGGGTCAAGTCGCCTGTGCTGCCGTAGCCCAAGTCTTCCAGTTCCTGGCGGGTGGCCACCTTATTGTCGGCCATCAACTGGTTCCATAGCAAGTCGGTCAATGCTTCCTCGTAGTCGTCGGCAAAGAGATTTTCCAGCCGGATGGGGGTCAAGGTGCGGAGGTCCAGATTGAGGAACGAGTCCATGTAGATGCCGTGGGCACCGCCGGTATATTCCTCGTAGCGGGTGTGGTAGACCAGCAGGTTCTTGCGGTAGAACTGTGCCTGGCTCCGCACATATTTATAATAGGAATACCATGCGCGTTGGTCTGCATCGCCAAATTCTTTTTCTTCCTTTTGGTACATTTCCTCCAAGTCGTTGCGGTAATTCTTTACGTACTGTTCCTTGTAGTGCTGCACCGCTTCTTGCGGAGTCTGTCCGGCAAACTCATCGCCGAGGCAGGTCGCCAAGAAGTAGGCGTTCAGGCTGTCCTTCATGGCTTCGTCTTCCGATTGCTTGACGTAAGCCAGGTTGATGACCAAATTGCATGCAGGTTTGGCGGTGTCACCAAAGAGGTGTTCCGTGACGTTCAGGGGGATGCTGTCGAATTCCAGTGCGCCGTTGTTCTGATTCTTTTTGTTGTCGCAGGAAGTTAATATTCCGCTTATTGTAAGCAGAATAGCAAGCAGGTTGACATATTGCTTCTTCATCATGTCTTTAAGCTTATAAAATAATACTCATAGTTTTATTCACTATCCACAAATATAAGGGATATTTGCCGAATCGTCCGCACAAATCCGGGAAAAAATGTCTCAGCTGTTCCGATACTCCAGCGGGCTGATGCCCATGTACCGCTTGAAGTATTTCCCGAAGAAGGAGGCGCTGGGGAAGTTGAGCGAATAGGCAATCTCTTGTACGGTCATGTCCGTTGATTTCAGTTTGGCTTTCACGTCCATCAGAACCACGCTGGCAATGATGTCCAGCAGGTTCTTGCCCGTGACTTGCTTCACCGTGGTACTGAGGTGGGGCAGCGAGAGGCCCAGCCGGTCGGCATAGAACTTGGCGTGTCGTTCGTGGGTATAATTCTCAATAACCAATTGGATCAGTTTCCGGTAGATTTCCTCCTTCCGGCTTTTGGGCTTTTGCTCTTGTGGGGATCTGATATTGTAGAGCTTGTCCACACCGTGCAAGAAGTTTTCCAAGATATGCTGAGCCATGCGTGTGTCCGGCGGGTAGGGGCCGATGGAAATACGTGCCAGCAGGGCGAAGTAATCTTTGATATACGAGGCGATGTGTTCGTCCAAGGTGATGACAGGGTATTCAAGCAGGGAAGGGAAGGAGCTGAGTGTGGATTGGATCAGGTTGACCCCCGTCACGCATGTGGAGGAGAATCCGATGAAGGCCAGGCGCACTTTTTCTTTTTGCCCGTTGAATTGGATGATGGTGCCTGGCAACAGGGTGATGAAATCGCCTTGCTTCACTTCGGTTTCCAGCAGGTTGATGGACACGGTGATAGACCCTTCTAAGCAGAGGGCGAAGATACAGGCCTTCAGTTGGCACGCTTGTTTGTATATGTTCAAGATGTCTTCTGTCACCTCCGTCCAAGCGATGAGGTTCATGGGAAGGTCTACGTGAGGATAATCCATACCGATATGCTTAAATCCTCGGCAAAGGTAGCTCTTTTCGAGGAAATGTTCGTACTTTTGCGAGGGGAAGTTAATCCCCCTTTACCCATAAACCAACGCATACTATAAATATGATGAAACCGGAAATAGCAGATTGGGGACTTATCCCCTACGAAGAGGCGTGGAACCGTCAGAAAGAGTGGTTCAACGAGGTGGTGGCGGCCAAGCAGGCGGGGCAGCCATGTCATAACCGTATCGTCCTGTGCGAGCATCCTCATGTCTATACCTTGGGACGGAGCGGCAAGGCATCCAATATGCTGCTGGGCGAGGAACAATTGAAGCGGCTGGGAGCTACCCTCTATCACATTGACCGGGGTGGGGATATTACGTATCATGGTCCGGGCCAAT
>JAHLFO010000070.1 GCA_018883785.1 Candidatus Bacteroides intestinipullorum | reverse complement strand
CGAAACATCTCCAGAAAGACACGATCCCCTTGGGCAGTGCATGTAGTGAGATTCTTCGACTACGCCCTACGGGCTTCGCTCAGAATGACAGATACGTCGATAGTATAAACTAAATAGGAATGATTACTTATAATGGATAAAACTATGAAAATAAGAGAGTTTTTCAGAATGCTGTTCATAGCATTCCTCGCTGTGGCGGGACTGACGGCGTGCAGTAATGAGGATGGGGACTGGGAGTCTATGAAATGGAAAACCGATGTGAAAATGGAGAAGGGACATTCCATATCCGTACCGGTGAAGGGCGGAAGTTACCTGTTCACGTGCCGAAATTATGGTTGTATCTGGTTCTCTGACCTGCAAGAGAATGGGGACTACATCATACTTGACGATTTTTATCAAATCCGAGGCAAGTGGGTTACAGCAGATGTGGACAATAATGTGTTGACCGTGACAATTTCACCTAATGACAGTGGAAAACAGCGTACAGTATTAATTGGAGTCTCGGCAGGAGATATATTCGATAGTTTCACATTCAATCAAGATTTCCAATAAAGTACGGGATATGGATTTTAAGGCTTCATCAAATAAAGCGAATGAAGTGGAAATGCTATATTCTTCTTTTTTTTCATTTTGCGGGAAGAAAATATCTACTACGCGCGGGATGGACTTGTGCACAGTAAGTAGATGTGGATATTGAGTTTATCCGATTAAATAGGAATTTAATTCTTTAGACGCAGATGACGCAGATGCCGCTGATCTATAATCTTTGATAACGGATAATCAGTCAATAAAGAAAATGAATCTGCGTCATCCGCGTCATCTGCGTCTAAAGAATCACACCGATAAATTATCAGTTAATTCTTGCGACTTACTTATAATAAAAGGTAACTGCTCTTTTCCAGACCTCTGCCCGACAGTTTATTCGAAAGAAACGTAGTGGCGCATCCGCTCGAAGTCCGCTTCCGTGAATTCCTCGTAGAGGGCGAAGACTTTGAGGCTGCGTAGCGGGCCGTGTTTCCGTCGCCGCTCCACGATGGCCTTCGCCTGGTAGAAGTTGAAGTAGGGGTGACGGCGCAGGCGGTCCACGCTGGCGTGGTTCAGGTTGATGCGGCGGATGGCAGTGGTGTCTATGCGCAGCCAGGGGCGCAGCGGTTCGGGGTCCAGGTCGATGTCGCGCAGTTGTTCCAGGGAGTAGAAGCCGCCCAGGCGTTGGCGGTAGCCCGTGATGAGGCGGGCGATGCCGCTGCCTATGCCGGGGATTCGCATCAGTTCGGTGGTGTCGGCGCGGTTCAGGTCGATGACGGTACCTGCGGGGTATTTGGAGGGACGGGTCAGGGTGTCCCGTCCGGTTTGGGGGGTGTAGATACGGGGAATAGCCGCACGGGCAGTGTCGTGCGGGGCGATGCGGATGTAGGGATGGAGCATCTGGTATTGCTCATCCGTCAGGCCATAGATTTTGCGGAAGTCCTCCGGGCGGCGGAAACGGCCGCCCCGTTCGCGGTAGCGCACGATGTTGCGGGCCATCCAGTCGGGGAGTCCCAGGCGGCAGAGGGCAAGGCTGTCGGCAGTGTTCGGGTCGAAAGGGAAGGGAGTGAGCGCGGGCTTCCTGGGGGAATCATCTGGTTCCTGCGGGTGGCTATAGCGGGTTTTTCCCGGCTGCTCTTCTTGCACCGAGGCGAGGAAGTCGGCATATTCCTGTTGCATCCGGGCCTGTTCGGTCCGTTCTTCGGCAGCGGGGTGGGACGCTTCATCCCGGAGGTGCAGGCAGAGCTGTGCGCCGCCCGTCCCCAGCAGGATGAGGGCACACAGCAGCAGGATGCCGCGCCGTTCCGTGCGGGTGAAGTAGAGGAGGTTTCTCAGCGTGTGTTTCATGATGCCGTGTCTGTGTCCTTCAGCAGGGCGCGGATGGTTGTGGCATCGCGGTGCAACTGTTCGGTCAATTGGTTCACGGAGGCAAATTTCTGCTCAGCGCGGATGCGGCGGATGAAGGACAGTCGCAGGGGTTCGTGGTAGATGTCGCGGTCGAAGTCGAAGATGTGTACCTCGATGCTGCGGTCGTCGCCGTTGTCCAGCGTGGGGCGTTGTCCGATGTTCAGCATGCCGTCGTAGGTCCGGCCTTCCGTCTCCACGCGGACGGCATAGACGCCGTTGGCCGGGATGATTTTGTCGGGATGGTCCGGCAGAAGGTTGGCGGTGGGGTAGCCCAACTTGTGGCCGATGCGTCGTCCACTCACCACGGTGCCGTTCAGGAAGTAGGGATAGCCCAGGCATGTGGCGGCCTGTGCCGCGTCGCCCGCCAGCAGCAGCCGACGTATCAGCGAGGAACTGACGGGACAGTCGGGCGTGTCGGGCAGGCGGAACGCATCCGCAGGCAGCACGTCGATGCCCAGTTCCCGGCCATAGCGCGCGTAGTCCTCGAAGCCCTCGCTGCGGTTGTGCCCGAAGCGGTGGTCGTAGCCGATGACCAGGGCGCGGATGCCGTAGCGGTGTTGCAGCACCTCCATGAATTCGCGGGCCGAGAGGAACGCCAGGTGGAGGGTGAAGTCCAGCAGGATGCAGGTGCCGATGCCTGTCTGCTCCAGCAGGGAGAGCTTCTCTTGCGGCGTGGTCAGCAGCTTGGGGCGGTAGTCGCTCTGTAGCACCTGGCGCGGATGCACGGGGAAGGTGATGACCGCCGACTCCAGTCCGCGGCAGGCTGCCTCTCTGCGCACTTGGTCGATGAGGAAGCGGTGCCCCCGGTGTACACCGTCGAAGAAGCCGATGGTGGCCACGCTGGGGAGGTTATTGGAACAGATGTCGCCAATCCTCATGGGCCTGTGGGGTATAAGTGTGGATGCCAAGCGCCTGCGCCGTGCGGCAGTTGGCCTCGGCGTCGTCGATGAACAGGGTTTCATCCGGTGCCAGTCCGGCATCAGCCAGTACGGCCTGGAAAATCTCCGGTTCGGGCTTGGCCATCTTCATTTGATAAGAAAGGTAGATGCGGTCGAAGTAGTCCTCCACCCGTCGGCCTCCTCCTTGGGCAAAGTCGTGCGTGCAGGCATAGTCCCAATGGATGGCGTTGGTGTTGCTCAGCAGGCAGACCGTGTAATCCTTCCGCAGCTCCAGCAGGAAGTCCAGTTTGTAGGCGGGGATGCCGTCCAGGAAGCTGTTCCATGCCTCGTCGATGGCCTCGTCCGTGACGGGGTGGCCGATGGCCTGGCGGATACGTTCGCGGAAGTTGGCGTCCGAAATCAGCCCCTTCTCGTGCAGTTGGAAGAAGCCTTCCTGACGATAGTCGTTCAGCAGGCCTTCCACGTCAGTCATGCCCAGGCGGCGGAAATGCTCGATGCAACGGCGGCGGTCGAGGTCAATCAACACGCCGCCGAAGTCTATCAGTAGATTCTTGATGCGCCCGTCAAGCATTTTTCTTCTTGCCCATTAAGCGTTTTACACCTCGGTAAATCTCGCCGATCCACAGCACGCACGAGGACAGGGCCACGATTTGCAGCCACGTCATCCAGTCCAGCGGAACGGTGCGGAACACGGCGCCGCCGTATTGTACGATGATGACTTGTCCCACGATGATGGCCAGCACAATCAGTTCCATGCCGTAGGACTTGTTGAGGTGGTTGAAGGCGGAATGGTTCGTGCCGAATACACGGGCGTTGAACAGGTTCCAGAATTGCAACATCACGAAGAAGGTGAAGAACACGGTGAGGTCGTGCGTCGTCATGCCTTCGGGCGTATGGTTGTAGTACCAGAGCATGCCCATCAGTACGACGAGGAAGACGATGCCCACGCCGATGATGTTCCACCACATGGGGCGCGTGATGATGAAGTCCGTGCTCTTGCGGGG
>JAHLFO010000069.1 GCA_018883785.1 Candidatus Bacteroides intestinipullorum | reverse complement strand
AAGTTTACGGACTTTGTGAAAGTGGGCCTTCCGATGGATTTGATAGTGATGATTATTTCCGTGGGACTGATTCCGTTGATTTGGCCGTTTACACCTATTATATAATATATGGAACATATTTATCCGATATTTGATAAGATGCTGGCGCGGGCAGACAAGGAGAAACTGCTGAGCCAGCGGGGCCTGATGATCTGGTTCACCGGCCTGAGCGGTTCGGGCAAAAGTACCATCGCTATTGCCTTGGAGCGCGAATTGCACCGGCGTGGTATCCTCTGCCGCATCCTGGACGGGGACAACATCCGGAGCGGCATCAACAACAACCTGGGCTTCACGGAGGCCGACCGCGTGGAGAATATCCGTCGCATTGCCGAGGTGGCCAAGCTGTTCATTGATACGGGTATCGTGACCCTGGCGGCTTTCATCAGCCCTAATAACGATATCCGCGAGATGGCGGCCCGTATCATTGGGAAGGACGACTTCCTGGAGGTGTATGTCAGCACGCCGCTGGAGGAGTGTGAACGCCGCGATGTGAAGGGCCTGTATGCCAAGGCACGGCGTGGAGAGATAAAGAACTTTACGGGCATAACTGCTCCGTTTGAGGCGCCCGCTCATCCGGCTTTGACCTTGGATACATCCGTGCTCAGCCTGGAGGAGTCGGTCAATCGTTTGCTGGAACTTGTATTGCCAAAGATAACAGATAAGTAAGTGAAATGGAAGAATATAAACTGAGCCACCTGAAAGAACTCGAAGCCGAGTCCATACACATCATCCGCGAGGTGGCCGCGGAGTTTGAGAACCCTGTGATGCTCTACAGCATCGGCAAAGACTCGTCCGTCATGGTACGTCTGGCCGAAAAGGCTTTCTATCCGGGCAAAGTACCTTTCCCCTTGATGCACATCGACTCGAAGTGGAAGTTCAAGGAGATGATACAGTTCCGCGACGAGTATGCCAAAAAGTATGGTTGGAACCTCATTGTGGAGAGCAACATGGAGGCTTTCCGTGCCGGGGTAGGTCCCTTTACCCACGGCAGCAAGGTACATACCGACCTGATGAAGACGCAGGCCCTGCTCCATGCGCTGGACAAGTACAAGTTCGACGCGGCCTTTGGCGGGGCACGCCGTGACGAGGAGAAGTCGCGTGCCAAGGAGCGTATCTTCTCCTTCCGCGACCGTTTCCACCAGTGGGATCCCAAGAACCAGCGGCCGGAGCTGTGGGACATCTACAATGCCCGCGTCCACAAGGGCGAGAGCATCCGCGTCTTTCCCCTGAGCAACTGGACGGAGCTGGACATCTGGCAGTACATCCGCCTGGAGAATATCCCTATCGTTCCGCTTTATTTCGCCAAGGAGCGTCCGGTGGTGGAGATTGACGGTAACCTCATCATGCCGGACGACGACCGCCTGCCCGAACAGTATCGCGACAAGATTCAGATGAAGAAAATCCGTTTCCGCACCTTGGGCTGCTGGCCGTTGACGGGCGCCATCGAGAGCGAGGCAGACACCATCGAGAAGATTGTGGAGGAGATGATGACTACCACCAAGAGTGAACGTACTACCCGCGTCATCGACTTCGACCAGGAGGCCAGCATGGAGCAGAAGAAGCGCGAAGGGTACTTCTAATTAAATGAAGAATGAAGAATTAAGAATGAAGAATTATGGAAAGCAAATTAGATATAAAGACCTTCTTGGACAATGATGAGCGTAAGGATTTGCTTCGTTTCTTGACGGCAGGCTCGGTGGACGACGGTAAATCTACCCTTATCGGCCGGCTGCTGTTTGACAGCAAGAAGATATACGAAGACCAGCTCGATGCGCTGGAGCGCGACAGCAAGCGCGTGGGCAATGCCGGCGACCATATCGACTATGCGTTGTTGCTGGACGGGTTGAAGGCCGAGCGCGAGCAGGGCATCACCATTGACGTGGCCTACCGCTACTTCTCGACCAACAAGCGCAAGTTCATCATTGCCGACACGCCGGGACATGAGCAATATACGCGCAACATGATTACGGGCGGCTCTACGGCCAACCTGGCTATCATCCTGGTGGATGCCCGCCTGGGCGTCATCACGCAGACGCGCCGCCATACGTTCCTCGTTTCCTTGTTGGGCATCAAGCACGTGGTGCTGGCGGTGAACAAGATGGACCTGGTGGACTTCTCCGAAGAGCGGTTCAATGCGATTGTGGCGGAGTACCGCAAGTTCATCGAGCCGCTGGGCGTGCCCGACGTGACGTGCATCCCTCTGTCTGCCTTGGACGGGGACAATGTGGTGGAGAAGTCCGCCCGCACGCCGTGGTACACAGGGCCTGCCTTGCTGGATTTCCTGGAGACGGTGCACATCGGCAACGACCATAACCTGCAGGATTTCCGCTTCCCCGTGCAATACGTCCTGCGCCCCAACCTTAATTTCCGCGGCTTCTGCGGCAAGGTGGCTTCGGGCGTGGTGCGCAAGGGCGACGAGGTGATGGCTTTGCCTTCCGGCAAACGGTCGCACATCAAGAGCATCGTGACCTACGACGGAGAGCAGGATTATGCCTTCCCGCCCCAGTCCGTCACGCTGACGCTGGAGGATGAAATCGACGTGTCGCGCGGCGAGATGCTGGTGCACCCGGACAATCTTCCCGTAGTGGGCCGCAACTTCGAGGCCATGCTGGTGTGGATGGACGAGGAGCCGATGGACATGAACAAGTCGTTCTTCATCAAGCAGACCACGCACACCAGCCGTTCGCACGTGGACAGCATCAAGTATAAGGTGGATGTCAACACGATGGAGCACCTCTCCATTGACAATGGACAATTGACAAAGGAGACCTTGCCGATGCAGCTCAACCAGATTGCGCGCGTGGTGATGACCACTGCACAGGAGCTCTTCTTCGACCCCTACGCGCAGAACAAGGCCACGGGTGCCTTCATCCTGATAGACCCCATCACGAACAACACCAGCGCCGTGGGCATGATTATCGGCCCCGTGCCCGAAGAAGAGATGCACGCCGATGCCGGATTGCCCGTGCTCGACCTGCCTAAGTTGGGCATTGCGCCGGAGCATTACGAGGCCATCGACCGCGCGGTGAAGGAGCTGGAGCGGCAAGGGCTGGAGATTGTCGTGCGCAAATAGATACTCGGATGCCGGAGATGCCGATTGGTTATATATATTTACAATCAGGCTGCCTCCGGCTGTCAACCGAGTTAACTTATACTTTCAACCGAGTTAAGAGTATAAGTTAACTGAGTTAAGAGTATAAGTTAACCCAGTTGAGAGTATAAGTTAACTTCGTATGTTGTATCACTTTCGCTTTCAGCGACTTATCAATGCGCTTGTTGGCAGAGCGAATGAAAGAAAATACTTTACACAAATAACCCTATAAACCTCGAAAGAATGGGCTTACTCGAATTTAATAAATTGCCAATCAACACGCTGGTAGGTGCCGATTGGAAAACCTTCAAGGCAGTGACCGCCGGGCGCGTCATCGACCCTTCGTACCGCAGCAAATACCGGCTGACCAAGGCCGTCTGCCGCCTGCTGTCCACGCTGACGTCGCTGCAGGACAAACGCTACCGCAAGCTCCTGGCCGACAAACCCTTGGAGCACGACCCCGTGTTCATCCTGGGACACTGGCGCAGCGGCACGACCTTCGTGCACAACGTCTTCTCGTGCGACAGCCATTTCGGCTACAACACGACCTACCAGACCGTCTTCCCGCACCTCATGATGTGGGGGCAGCCTTTTTTCAAAAAAAACATGAGCTGGCTGATGCCCGACAAGCGCCCGACGGACAACATGGAACTGGCCGTGGACTTGCCGCAGGAAGAAGAGTTTGCCCTGGCCAACATGATGCCCTACACCTATTATAACTTCTGGTTCTTCCCCAAGTACCAGCAAGAGTATGCCGACAAGTACCTCTTGTTCAACGACATCACGCCGCAAGAGCTGAAGGCGTTTGAGGACACGTTCATCAAGCTCATCAAGATTTCCCTGTGGAACACGCACGGCACGCAGTTCCTCAGCAAGAACCCGCCGCACACCGGGCGTGTCCGCGAGCTGGTCAAGATGTTCCCCAACGCCAAGTTCATCTACCTGATGCGCAACCCCTACACCGTCTTCGAGAGCACCCGGAGCTTCTTCACCAACACCATCCAACCCCTGAAGCTGGAGGACATCACGCCCGCGGAGCTGGAGCAGAACATCCTGTCCGTCTATGCCAAGCTCTACCACAAGTACGAGGCCGACAAGGCGTGCATCCCCGCAGGCAACCTCATCGAGGTGAAGTTCGAGGACTTCGAGGCCGATGCCATGGGCATGACCGAGCACATCTACCAGGCGCTCAGTCTGCCCGGATTCCCCGAAGCCCGCGCCGCCATCGAGAAGTACGTGGGGGGTAAGAAGGGTTACAAGAAGAATAAATACAAGTATGACGACCGCACCGTGCGCCTTGTGCAGGACAATTGGGGCTTCGCGCTGGAGCAGTGGAAGTACGAAATCTGATAAACAGGAATTTAGCGACCGAAGGCCGCAATGATTAATGATAAATGGTTAATACGTAGCAAAAGGAACCATGCACAAGCCTATTAACCATTTATCATTAACCATTAACCATTGTGCGCTTCGCGCACATAAATTATCATTTAACTATGAAATCAAAGTCTTATTTAGTATGCCTTGTCCTTGCCCTCTTGGCCAGTGTCCCGCTGGCTGCCCAGGAAGAGCGGGTGGAAGAAATCCCCTTCGGCAACATGGACCAGTGGATAGACCGGCAAATCAAGGAGTCGGGCATCATTGGCGGAGATACGAAGCATGTTTATGCCATAGGTCCTACGCAAACCATCACGGACAATGAAGCCTACAAGAACTTGGGTGGTTCGCCTTGGGCATCGTCCAATGTCATGGCGCGTGTGGCTGGCATCACAAAAACCAACACTTCGGTCTTTCCGGAAAAGCGTGGTAATGGCTATTGTGCCCGTATGGATACCCGTATGGAGAGCGTGAAGGTGCTGGGCATTGTCAATATTACGGTACTGGCCGCAGGTTCCGTATTCTTGGGCGAGATGCACGAACCCATCACCGGCACCAAGAATCCGATGCGGATGTTGGATACCGGCATCCCTTTCACCCAAAAGCCCAAGGCCATCCGTTTCGACTACAAGGTAAAAATGTCAGACCGTCCCAACCGTATCCGTGCTACCGGTTTCAGCCGGATTAAGGATGTGGAGGGACGCGATTTCCCCGAAGTCAACCTTTATCTTCAGAAGCGTTGGGAAGACAAAGACGGGAATATCTATGCCAAACGCATAGGCACGATGGTGGTGCGCTATGACAAGACAACGCCAAATTGGCAGAACAATGCCACCTATGCCATCCTCTACGGCGACATCACGAATCATCCTGATTATGACCCCGACAAGATGCGCCTGCAAGTGCAAGAGAGATACGCCGTGAACAGCAAGGGCGAGAGCGTGCCTATTCAAGAGATAGGCTGGGGTTCCGCCTCGGATAGTCCCACGCACCTTCAGTTGCAGTTCACGTCCAGCCATGGCGGGGCTTATATCGGTTCGCCGGGGAATTCGTTCTGGGTAGACAATGTGCGCATGGTGTATTAAATGTAATACAAATGACGCTTTCATAGAAAAGTGGGGGATTCTGTAAATTTTCCCATTATTTCTTTGGCATTATAAAAAATGTGTCTATTTTTGCAACGTATTTTGTGTCGTTTGGATACAAAAAAAGGTGATAAGAATGAGGCGTAACAGATACCTGAGCATGAAAAAGTGCCTAACAACTAAAACATTAGCAGGGTTTGCTATGTTCTTTCTATGTAGCCTGTTGGCTGCAAAGGGGGTTGCCCAGACGGGCGAGCATACCGTGGATGCTTTGGTAGAGATGGGATTTGAGAATGTCGGGTGGACGGAAGATGCCGACGAACGGGTTTACGTGTTGCAGAACTCTGCCTACCGTTTGCAGGGCGTTGGCATTGGCAAAGCCGTAGATGTCATCCAAGAAATGGGGCTACCGGAAGACAAACCGTGCCGCATCATTGTGATGGACAACTACGTGCCTCAGATTTCTCTTTACTATCATCCGATAAAGGGTGATACCGTATCGACGGCCGAACGCCGCGATTGGAACGTAAGTTACGACCTGCAAGGCTCTTGGAAGAAGGTGCGGAAGGTGAAGAAGAAAAATCGTTCTTTGTTCAAAGTTGATATTGTGGTGTATCCGGATTTGTCGTTGCAGAATTTGGTAATCACGCAGGTGTACACGGTGCTTTTCAATTTGGATCCGACCATAGAGGTGTCTCTCTGGAAAGGTGCCAAGTTGAATGCACAAGTAATCATACCTATATATAATGAATATGGCCCCTCGTATGACCAGATCCGGCAAGGGTATATCGGACTTACCCAACAGGTGCGTTTGCCGTACAACATTTTTGTGACGGCAGCCATAGGCTCATTTAATAATAGCCGTTGGGGAGGTGACCTGAGTGCGGTGCACTACTTTAAGGATGAACGCTTTTCTGTGGAGGGACGTATCGGCTATACCGGCAGGTCCCGCTTCGTGAATTGGCGTTGGAAGGTGAGTCCGCTGAAACGGTTGACGTGGACATTGGGCGCCGGATTTTATTGGCCCAAATATAATACACAGTTCAAACTGAAAGTGGAACAGTATTTGTTGAGCGAGAAAGGAGTCCGGTTTGAGATGACGCGCAACTTCCGTTATACGTCTATCGGCTTTTACGCCATGAAGGTGCAACATGCCGGTAATAAGGGGTATAATGGTGGTTTCCGTTTTCAGGTGAACTTGCCTCCGTATAAATACAAACGGAAAGGATATATCCCGCGCATTTTGCCCTCCCGTTCGTTCGGGTTGGCATATAATGCCGGAAATGAGCGTTATTATGGGAAGAGCTATAGCGCAACATTGGGTAATACCATCGCACAGGAAAATAGCTTGAATCCCTATTTTATAAAGAGTGAATTGTTGAATTTTTAATTTATATTGAGATGAACATGAAAAGTAAATTCTTCGGGCTTAATGCCAAGTTGGCATTAGCTGTGTTGGCAGTTGGTACGATGTTTACAGGCTGCTATGATTCTGAGAACGGTGACGTGGTTAAGCCGTATGAACCGCTTCCTGCTGCTTACTATGTGGCTGGTACGATTACGGATTTAGAGACAGGTGAAGGCTTGGCTGCTACGGTTACGGTGGATGGACAAGCTGTTCCTGCTTCGGCTGGTGGTGCTTATTCGATTGAATTGACTACGCCGGGTGAGAAAACTTTGACTGTGGAGATGACCGGATATGAAACCCCGTCGCCTCGTACTTTCACTGTTCCTACTGTTGAAGCTGGACAAGTTTATACCGCTGTTGTGAATGTGGCTCTGTCTAAGACGGCCGCTCCTGCTTTGGATGTGGATGTTCAGGTAGTTAATGTGACTTCTGAAGAAACTCTGAGATTTACAAGCGCTGAATATCCCGGATTGGATTTGATCGGTGAAGATGAAGGCGCAAAGATTACGCGTACATTTGATGTAGAATATGGTTTTACTACTCCTGATTTGACAGGTGTTTCTGAAGAATTGGCAGCTTGGATAGAACAATATCTTGGTCAGCACATCGGTCAATTTGGCGAAGCAAGACAAATGCCTTTCGATTACGTTATTGATTTGGCTCCTTGGACTGCTTTGGTTGCTGTAAATTTGACGTATGATGTGAATGAGTTGAACTATACGTTTACTACAGAAAGTGAAACTGCAGAGGTTGCTGTAAAGGGTGTAACTGGTTTTGGCTTCTCTATTGAAACTACTCCTAACCATAATTACAGCTACAGTCACGGTCATGGTCACGGCCACGGCGATAACATCAATGCTGGTGGTGGTATCATTACCCCTGAATTGTAATTTGAAGGGTTAAGGATACTCTTGGAGAAAGCAAAGGATGATAGGATAATGTTGAAGAAGATTTGTTTGATAGGTTTGGCTTTATGCTTTCCTCTTTTGCTTTCTGCTCAATTGACGTATGGAACTACTGGTCTGCTCAATGCCCCTTCGGCAGAAATGCAGCGGGACAAGACGGTAATGATCGGTGGTAACTTTCTAAACAAGGAGATCACTCCTCCTCATTGGTACTACCATACGTACAATTACTTTCTGAACGTAACCATTTTTCCGTGGTTAGAAGTGGCATATACATGCACGCTGGTAACGGCGGAATCTTTGGGGCTTGCCCAACATGGTTACAGCGGATTTACAAATCAGGACCGATACTTCTCTTTCAGGCTTCGGCTATTGAAAGAGGGACAGTTCTGGAAACACATGCCGGCGGTGGTGGTGGGAACTTCGGATCCTTACACAGAGTCAGGGGGAGGTGAGATTTCCTCCTCGGGCGAAGGCAATGGATTTTTTTGCCGCTTTTATGTGGCAGCCACCAAGCACATTCCCATTGGGAGTGAGGAGATAGGTGTTCACCTCTCTTGGTTGTACAATAAGAGGTATGAATACCGCTTGAATGGTCCGGCCGCAGGCATTACTTGGAATCCTTCGTTCCATCCGCAGTTGAGAGTGATTGCAGAGTATGATGCGAAAGATTTCGCGATAGGTGCCACCTATTTGCTTTTCAACCATTTGCATGCGCAGGTAGAATTGCAAAGAATGAAGTACTTTACCGGCGGTCTCACTTTTGTAATACATCTGAAGTGAGGAAATGGTCGGGGCAAATAAAAATAAAGAGTTGAATATTTAAAAACAAAAAACGATGAAAAGTAAATTAGTTATATTTTCTTTACTGTTGGCAGGTACGGCAATGACTGTAAATGCTCAGACAAAGGAGAAATACGTCGGCGAGAAAGCTACAGACAATATCTTTGTGAGCGTGACTGGCGGCATTTCCATGGTGAATTCCGGTAAGAGCGAGGGCAAATTTGGCAAGCCCGCTCCTCATATCACGGTATCTTTGGGTAAGTGGTTCACTCCGGTTTGGGGAGTTCGCGCACAAGGTGGCTTGTGGAAAGCAAACTTTGATACAGAACATTCTTTGGGCGTTTTTGATGCCAATGGCCTGCCTGTAGGGCAATCTGCTGACTATGATAAGAATGTGGGTCAGATTCGTTTGGATGCTATGTACAACCTTTCGAACGCCATTTGGGGTTACAATCCCGATCGTATCTTTAACCTGTCTGTGTTCGCAGGTCCGGGCTTGACGTTTGCCAAGACGGCTAACGGCATGGTTCAGTATGCAGAGGATGGTAATTCTTGGGCACGCGTTCCTGCTGGCGACCAAAAGGGCCGTGTTTATGTCAACGGTTCTGTCGGTTTGCAAGGTAAATTCAATGTTAACAAATACTGGGATATCGACATTGAAGCTCGTGGTGAATTGGCTCCTTCCTATCTGGGTCACTTGTCTACGGCTAAGACTGTTGGAGGTATCTATGTAGGTGTCGGTGCAACGTATACTTTCGGTGGCAAGAAGTTTGTTCCTTATATTTCCAAGGTGGATGTTGATGCGTTGAATGACGAAATCAACAAGTACAGAAGCGAACTGGAACAAGCTCAGGCAGATTTGGCCAATGCCAAGAACGCCTTGGCTAATGTTAAGCCCGAGGTTAAGGAAGTCGTTAAGGAAGTTCAAGTAGCTGGTCCGCGTGCTATCTTCTTCAAGATTGGCAGCGCTCGTCTGGATGACTACGGCAAGGTTAATATCCAGTTGGCCGCCAAGATCCTGAAGGCTAACCCGGATAAGAAGTACAGAGTTGCCGGTTATGCTGATAAGGCTACGGGTAGTGCTTCTTGGAACCAGAAGCTGTCTGAAAAGCGTGCTCAGGTGGTTTACGATGCTTTGATTGCTGAAGGTGTAGACAAAGATCAGCTCGAACTCGTTGGCTTCGGCGGTACGGAGAACATGTTCGGTAAGAACCTCTTGAACCGTGTGGTTATTCTTGAGTAATACTTTTGAGTGAAATAGTTTTTTAAGGTGGGGTATCCGCAAGGTGGGTATCCCACTTTTTTATGCCTATGATAAAATTTTCTTTTCCGAAATTTTGTTGTACTTTTGTGCTCGATTATGAATAGAATAATGGCCATAGATTATGGGCGTAAGCGTTCGGGCATTGCTGTCACGGATGTCTTGCAAATGATAGCCAATGGGTTGACTACGGTGCCTACACATGGGTTGCTACAATTTGTGTTGGACTACGTGGCCAAGGAACCTGTGGAGAAAATCCTGGTGGGATTGCCCAGGCAGATGAATAATGAGCCATCAGAAAACTTGAAGTATATAGAACCTTTTGTCCGTTCATTGCAGAAGAGACTACCAACGGTACCGGTTGAATATGTAGATGAGCGGTTTACTTCGGTTTTGGCTCATCAGGCGATGTTGGATGGCGGGCTGAAAAAGAAGGCTCGACAAAACAAGGCGTTGGTGGATGAGATCAGTGCTACCATTATCCTACAGGGTTATTTGGAAAGCAAACGTGCGATGCTTTGACAAGTAATGTTATCTTGGAATTTCAATGAATTAAATATGATTTTACCTATTTATGTTTACGGACAACCCGTATTGAGAAAAGCGGCCGAGGATATTGATGCCAACTATCCTGACCTGAAGGACTTGATTAGCAATATGTTTGAAACTATGGACAAGGCTGAAGGCGTTGGCTTGGCCGCTCCGCAAATTGGTTTGCCCATTCGGGTGGTTGTGGTCAATTTGGACGTATTGTCTGATGAGTTTCCTGAATACAAGGATTTCCGTAAGGTTTACATCAATGCACATATCTTGGAAGTCGGCGGTGAAGAGGTGTCCATGGAGGAAGGATGCTTGAGCTTGCCGGGCATTCACGAGGCGGTGAAACGGGGTACCAAGATTCACGTGAAATATAGGGATGAAAATTTTGTGGAGCACGACGAGGTGGTCGAAGGTTATCTGGCGCGTGTGATGCAACATGAGTTTGACCATTTGGAAGGCAAGATGTTTATTGACCATTTGTCCCCCTTGCGCAGACAGATGATGAAAGGCAAACTGAATGCCATGTTGAAGGGTAAGGCGCATTGCACGTACAAGGTTAAGACTTTGCGGAAATAATCCGGGCTATCCGGATGCGGAAGGTGTAAAAGCTTCAAAAAAAATAAAAAGAGTATGGTGTAAATCCTGTCAACTGACTGAAAAGCATTATTTTTGTTCCGTTTACAAGCACTATAACTTACGATGATTAGAAAGATACTGACGGTCCTCTTGTTATTGCCAACATTGGTGCATGCGCAGATCAATACGGAACGGGTGATGACCATTGCCCGTAATGCTTTGTATTTTGAGGACTATGTGTTGTCCATCCAATACTTCAATCAGGTGATCAATGCAAAACCTTATTTGTTTGAACCCTACTTTTTCCGTGGCTTGGCCAAGATTAACCTGGATGATTATCAAGGTGCTGAAGCTGATTGTAACGAAGCCATTAAACGGAATCCTTTCGTGGTGGGGGCATACCAGATAAGAGGCTTGGCGCGGATTCGTCAGAGCAACTTTGACGGGGCAATCGAAGACTATAGGACGGCGTTGAGGTATGACCCTGAAAATCTGGTGTTGTGGCATAATTTGTCTTTATGTCATATCCAAAAGAAGGACTATGAAGCGGCCAAGGAAGATCTGGGTAAACTGCTGAAGATTTCTCCACGGTATATGCCGGCTTACTTGATGCGTGGCGAGGTGAACCTTCAGCAAAAGGACACGCTCCAGGCATTACAAGACTTCAATAAGTCTATAGAATTGGAGCGTTACGAACCTGATGGATGGGGGGCGCGTGCCGTGGTCTATCTGGCGCAGGGCCAGTATAAGGCAGCTGAGCAAGATTTGGATCAGGCTATTCACCTGAGCGCCCGCAATGCTGGTTATTACATCAACCGTGCCTTGGCGCGTTATCACCAGAACAATTTGCGCGGTGCGATGCGCGATTATGATTTGGCACTCGATATAGACCCTAATAATTTCTTGGGGCATTATAACCGTGGTTTGTTGCGTGCCCAAGTGGGAGATGACAACCGAGCGATCGAAGATTTTGATTTTGTCCTGGAGATGGAGCCGGATAACATGCTGGCTGCTTTCAATCGCGGTCTGCTGCGTGCTCAGACGGGGGATTACCAAGGAGCTATCAGCGACTATTCCAACGTAATAGACGAGTACCCCAATTTTACTACAGGATATTATTACCGGGCAGAAGCCCGCAGGAAGGTTGGGGACATGCGAGGTGCCGAACAGGATGAATTCAAGCTGATGCAGATGCAGTTGGATCAGCGCAATGGTTCCCAAGCTTCTTCCAAAGGCAATCAGGATGTAGCGGAGAATACAGCTTCGGGGGAAGAAGAGGGGAAGACCCGCAAAAAATCTGATAGAAATATACGCAATTACCGCAAGATTGTCATTGCCGACGAGTCGGAGATGGAACAACGCTATACGAGCGATTACCGTGGGCGCGTCCAAAACAAGAATGTGGTGATCAAGTTGGAACCCATGTATGCGTTGACCTATTATGAAAAGGTGAGCGATGTGAAGCATACGGTGCATTTTCATCGGGTCATTGATGCACTGAACCAAGAAAAGATTTTCCCGAAGCCATTGCGGATCACCAACATGGAAGCTCCACTGACCGAGCAGCAGGTGAACTTCCATTTCGCGCAAATAGATTCGCATACGGCGGCTATTGTGGAAGATCCGAAAAATGCCCGGAAGCGTTTCATGCGGGGATTGGATTTCTACTTAGTGCAGGACTTTGACAGCTCCATCGAAGACTTCACGCAAAGCATATTGCTGGACGGCAATTTCTTCCCAGCTTATTTCATGCGGGCGTTGGTACGCTACAAAGAGCTGGAGTATCGGAAAGCGGAAACGGGATTGCTGGAGAATGCCGGCCAGCAGGCATCTGGCGCGCAGGCAGAGAGTGGGGTGACAGCCATTGATTATGAGGTGGTGAAGAAAGATTTGGATCAGGTCATCCAACTGGCACCGGATTTCGTTTACGGGTATTATAACCGGGGCAATGTCTTCTCGTTGTTGAAAGACTATCGTGCTGCTTTGGCCGATTATGACAAAGCTATCGAGCTGAACCCGGATTTTGCGGAAGCTTACTTCAACCGAGGACTGACGCGCATCTTCCTGGGCAATAACAAGCAGGGGATTGCCGACCTTAGCAAGGCGGGGGAACTGGGCATTGTTTCAGCTTATAACGTGATAAAACGGTTTACGGAGATTCCAGAATAACATTTTTTTGTCAGTAGTAGTATATCAGCGAATAATTACTTAATTTTGCATGTTGAAAGTGAAAATAAACAATTGATTATGATAAAGATTACCTTTCCTGACGGCTCTGTTCGCGAGTATAACGAAGGAGTGACGGGCTTGCAGATTGCAGAAAGCATCAGCGCCCGGTTGGCCCAAGACGTATTGGCTTGTGGCGTAGACGGTGAAACTTATGATTTGGGACGTCCCATCATGAACGATGCCCATGTGGTGCTGTACAAGTGGGAGGACGAGCAAGGCAAGCATACCTTCTGGCATACCAGTGCTCACCTGTTGGCCGAGGCGTTGCAAGAGTTATATCCGGGCATCCAGTTCGGCATCGGACCAGCCATTGAGAACGGTTTCTACTATGACGTGGATCCGGGTGAAACGCCTATCAAGGAAGCTGACCTGCCTGCCATCGAGAAAAAGATGGCAGAACTGGCAGCCAAGAAAGAACCTTTGGTGCGCCAAAGCATCGCGAAGGCTGACGCTTTGAAGATGTTTGGCGATCGAGGAGAGACTTACAAGTGTGAGTTGATTGCCGAGTTGGAAGACGGGCATATCACAACTTATACCCAAGGTGCTTTCACGGACTTGTGTCGTGGCCCGCACTTGATGACTACCGCACCTATCAAGGCCATCAAGCTGACTTCTGTGGCCGGGGCCTACTGGCGCGGACAGGAGGACCGCAAGATGATGACCCGTATCTATGGTATCACTTTCCCGAAGAAGAAGATGCTGGACGAATACCTCGTCATGCTGGAAGAAGCCAAGAAACGCGATCACCGTAAGATTGGCAAAGAGATGGACTTGTTCATGTTTTCCGATACGGTCGGCAAGGGGTTGCCGATGTGGCTCCCGAAAGGTGCAGCTCTGCGCTTGCGCCTGCAAGACTTCCTGCGTCGCATCCAGGCGCGTTATGACTATCAGGAAGTCATCTGCCCGCCCATTGGCAACAAATTGCTGTATATCACTTCGGGTCACTACGCCAAGTACGGCAAGGACTCTTTCCAACCCATCCATACGCCGGAAGAAGGTGAAGAGTATTTCCTGAAGCCAATGAACTGTCCTCACCACTGCATGATCTACAAGAACTCGCCGCGCTCTTACAAGGATCTGCCTTTGCGCATTGCAGAATTTGGTACGGTATGTCGTTACGAACAGAGCGGAGAGTTGCACGGATTAACCCGTGTGCGCAGCTTTACGCAGGACGACGCTCACATTTTCTGCCGTCCTGACCAAGTGAAGGACGAATTCTTACGCGTGATGGACATCATCTCTATCGTGTTCCGTTCGATGAATTTTGAGAATTTTGAAGCTCAGATTTCCTTGCGCGATAAAGAGAACCGCGAGAAATACATCGGAAGCGACGAGAATTGGGAGAAAGCCGAACAGGCCATTGTGGAAGCCTGTGCCGAGAAGGGACTGAAAGCCAAAGTGGAGTATGGCGAGGCTGCTTTCTACGGGCCTAAGTTGGACTTCATGGTGAAAGATGCCATCGGCCGCCGTTGGCAATTGGGCACCATCCAAGTGGACTACAACCTGCCGGAGCGTTTTGAGTTGGAATATACTGGAGCGGACAATCAGAAGCATCGTCCGGTGATGATCCATCGTGCGCCTTTTGGCTCCATGGAGCGTTTTGTGGCAGTGCTCATCGAGCATACTGCTGGCAAGTTCCCCTTGTGGCTGACGCCCGATCAGGTGGCCATCCTGCCCATCAGCGAGAAATTCAATGATTATGCCAATGAAGTGAAGCAGACGCTGAAGAAATATGACATCCGTGCCATTGTGGATGAGCGTAACGAGAAGATCGGACGCAAAATCCGTGACAATGAGATGAAGCGTATCCCCTATATGCTGGTCGTAGGCGAAAAAGAGGCTGAAAATGGTGAAATCGCTGTGCGCAAGCAGGGTGAAGGTGACCAAGGCACCGTAAAAGTAGAGGATTTCGCTAAAAAAATAAGCGAAGAAGTTCAGAATATGATAAATAAGTGGTAACTTTGCGCCCACTTGCGCAGGCATAGCCTGAAGAATGAAAAATCAGGCTATGCTTGAGCATGAAATAAAAAACCGAAATAGAGTAATTAAACTAAGGAAAACTGGAAGTAAACGTATTGAATGAAGAATGACAATTTGAAAGGGCAACATCGGATTAATGAACAAATCCGTGCCAAAGAAGTCCGCATTGTGGGCGATGAAGTGGAATCCAAAGTCTATCCGATAGCTCAGGCATTGAGATTGGCTGAAGAACACGGTGCTGACCTTGTGGAAATTTCTCCTAATGCACAACCTCCTGTGTGCCGTATTATTGATTACTCTAAATTTCTTTATCAGCTGAAGAAACGCCAGAAGGAGCAGAAGGCCAAGCAGGTGAAAGTCAATGTAAAAGAGATCCGTTTTGGCCCTCAGACCGATGACCATGATTACAACTTCAAGTTGAAGCACGCTAAGGGCTTTTTGGAAGATGGCGATAAAGTGAAAGCATACGTCTTTTTCAAAGGACGTTCCATCTTGTTCAAGGAGCAGGGCGAAGTATTGCTTTTGCGTTTTGCCAATGACTTGGAGGAGTATGCCAAGGTGGATCAAATGCCGATCCTCGAAGGCAAGCGCATGACGATTCAACTCTCTCCGAAGAAGGGTGTGGCCAAGAAGGCAGTTGCCAAGCCAGCAGCTTCCAAGGAAGAAACCTCTGCAACGGAAGCCGATGAAGCTGGTGAGGAATAAATTAATCAGGTGAACGAAAAAAGAACGTGTGTAACGCCGTTGGTATAGTGCGTTGCCATATAATTTAATAATTTAAAAACAAGTAAGATGCCAAAGATCAAGACTAACTCCGGTGCCAAAAAGAGATTTACTCTTACCGGAACGGGTAAAATCAAGAGAAAGCACGCTTTCCACAGTCACATCCTGACTAAGAAGACGAAGAAGCAGAAGAGAAATCTGTGTCACTCCACATTGGTTGATGCTGCAAACATCCGTCAAGTGAAGGAACTCTTAGTGATGAGATAAAAACGCGTGTCTGAAGAATTTAAAGTTATTAACCGAGTGCATTAGCTTTAAGACCGTTGCGCGAAGTAACGGCGCTAACATTCAAAAACAAGTAAAACTATGCCAAGATCAGTAAATCATGTTGCTTCAAGAGCAAGAAGAAAGAAAATCCTGAAATTAACCAGAGGTTATTTTGGTGCAAGAAAGAACGTATGGACCGTTGCCAAGAATACGTGGGAAAAGGGTCTGACATATGCGTTCCGTGACCGTAAGAATAAGAAGAGAAACTTCCGTGCTTTGTGGATTCAGCGTATCAATGCTGCTGCCCGTCTGGAAGGCATGTCTTATTCTCAGTTGATGGGTGCGTTGCACAAGGCCGGGATCGAAATCAACCGCAAGGTGTTGGCTGATTTGGCCATGAATCATCCCGAAGCATTCAAGGCCATTGTAGCTAAGGTGAAAGCTTGATAGGTTTTTAAAGAAATTGTGAATAGCTGATAATGCCGGTTGCATGTATGTGCGATCGGCATTTTTTTTTGTTGCGCAGATGGATAGGGAGGATATGCTGCGACAATATAGGATATATGTTTGTGAATAAAGATGATGGATTAGTATATGTCAAAACAGATGGAGCAACTATGATTTCTAAGCGTGTAGAGTTATTTGAGGGGCTGTGCACTTGGTCAAGGAGGCGTGGATTATACGTAATCATGAATTTGAAAGAAGGAGAATGATACCTTTTATGTTGAATGAAAGAAGGGTAGGCTTTCGCAAGTCCGCCCTTTTGCTTCTCTTATCCTCCATTTATCCTTCTAAAGGGATTTTAACCTCTCTCATTACAAAGTTGTTTCATTTTTCCTTGTTTCTTTCAAATAAACGCTGTATCTTTGTCGTAGAAAAAATAGCCGCATTGATTGGATCGGGAAACTCATCAATTTTTATGAAATACCGAGACAAGCTTCGCTTCTCAATGGCGGGCCACGCCCTTCGGGGTAACCTTTGAGTCGGTGGATTACAAAGAGGA
>JAHLFO010000005.1 GCA_018883785.1 Candidatus Bacteroides intestinipullorum | reverse complement strand
GCCGTCAGGGCCATGCGGGTGGCGTTGGCCTTGCCGTCGGCGGAGTAGCCGGCGATGTGGGGCGTGCCGATGAAGGCTTTTGCCAGCAGGGTGCGGTCGATGTCCGGCTCGTTCTCCCACACGTCGATGACGGCATCCGATATCTCACCGCTCTCCAGCGCATGCAGCAGGGCGGGCGTGTCGGCCACTTCGCCGCGCGACGTGTTGATGAAGACCGGCTTGCGGCGCAGGGAGTGGAAGAATGCCTCGTCGGCCAGGTGGAACGTCGGGTATTGGCCTTCGCGGACGAGGGGGACGTGCAGGCTGATGAAGTCTGCCTCCTCGGCCAGGCGGTGCAGCGGGTGGAACCGTCCGGGGCCTTCCTGCGCCTCGCGGGGAGGGTCGTTCAGCAGGATTTTCATGCCCAGGTCGCCTGCCACCTCGGCCACCAGGCTGCCCACATGGCCCACGCCCACGATGCCCATGGTGAGGCCTGTCAGCGGCTTGTCGCGCTTCATTTGCAGCAAGAGCAGGGCGGAGTGCAGGTATTGGGCTACGGAGGGGGCATTGCAGCCCGGCGCGTTGGCCCACTGGATGCCTGCCTCGCGGCAGTAGGCCGTGTCTATATGGTCGAAGCCGATGGTGGCGGTAGCGATGAAGCGCACTTGGCTGCCTTCCAGCAGGGCGCGGTCGCAGCGTGTGCGGGTGCGGATGACCAGGGCATCGGCGTCCTTCACAAGTTCCGGCGTGAATGCGTTGCCGGGCGCGTAGACCACTTCGTCGGCGATGTGTTCGATGGCTTCGCGGATGAAGGGGATTTTATTATCGACTATGACTTTCATACGGTTGTTTTCCTTTTTTAACGGAAAGCCCTGTGGCTTTCGGGGGTGCAAAGATACGTTTTCTCGGACATAAACGGATGGTTTGAGGGTTATTTTTTCAAACAGTTGGGCTTGGGGAAGCGGGCGTGCTGCTTTCTTCGTTTTGTCCGGAGGTTCTTCCGTCCGTGCTCGCAGGCTCCTCCGCCCGTGCTTCCAGGCTCTTGCGCCCGTGCTCGCAGGCATACCTGTCTGCCATCCTATTAAGTGTGCTGTGTACCAGGTGGTTGTAGAACCTGTTTCCAGGGTTGGCGGCGGGGATCCGGGTGCGTTTTTTTAGTCAATAGCCTTGACAAACGCCCGTCTCCGCTTGTGCTGCTCCGTCTTGAAGTAGTCCCACTGCGCCTGTACCTTGCCGTTCAGCTCCAGCTCCACGTTGCTTTCGGCGTATTCAAAGCCCAGTTGCTGGTAGACAGGGATGAGGTCGGAGAAGAGCAGGGCGTTGACGCCCTTGTTCTGGTATTCGGGCTTCACGGCCACCAGCATCAGGTCCAGGATGTGCGAGCGTCGCTTGAAGAACAGGGCTTTCAGCAGGTAGTACCAGCCGAAGGGCAAGAGGCGGCCGTGCGACTGCTGCAAGGCGCGGGACAGGCTGGGCATCGAGATGCCGACGGCTACCAGCTGGTCGTTGGCGTCGGTGATGAGCGTCACCATGCGCAGGTCCAGGATGGGGAGGTACATCTTGACATATTGGTCGATCTGCCGTTGCGACAGGGCCGAATAGCCGTAGAGCGGGGCGAACGCCTCGTTGATGAGCTCGAAGATGGCCTGGCCGTAGTCCCGGGCAATCTTCTTGCCCGAGGTGTATTTCTTGACCTTCAGGCCATACTTGCGTTGCACCAGTTGCGAGATGCGCTGGTGCTTCTCCGGGATGGCGTCGGGGATGTAAATCTTGAACTCCACCCAGTCGGCGTCCTTCCTGAAGCCCAGGCGCTCCATGTGGGTGGGGTAGTAGGGGTAGTTGTAGATGGTAGCCATGGTGCCCAGCTGGTCGAATCCCTCGATCAGCATGCCTTCGGCATCCATGTCGGTGAAGCCCAGGGGGCCTTGGATGTGCGTCATGCCCCGTTCCTTGCCCCACTGTTCCACGGTGTGGATGAGGGCTTCGGACACCTCCGTGTCGTCGATGAAGTCTATCCAGCCGAAGCGTACTTCCTGTTTCTGCCACTTCTCGTTGGCCTTCCGGTTGATGATGGCGGCCACGCGTCCGACCAGCTTGCCCTCCTTGTAGGCCAGGAAGTAGTCGGCTTCGCAAAACTCGAAGGCGGCGTTCTTCTCCTTGTTGAGGGTGTTCAGCATGTCGTCGTACAGGTCGGGCACCGAATAGGGGTTGTGCTTGTACAGTTCGTAGTTGAAGCGGATGAAGCGCTTCAAGTCCCGTTTGGTAGTAACTTTCTTGATTGTGACTGCCATATTGCTTTGGTTTATGTCTATCCGGCGGCAAAGTTAATACAAAATCGGGCGTGGTGCAGCGCAAATAATGTTAATATGCAGCAGAAACTGCCTTTGTGCCTTGCGAAAGCATATAATTACTCCCCCGTCCGCAATCACTGCGTGGCGAGGGAGTCTCTGAAAAAGAAGCAATAATCAGCGTTTTCCCGTGTGGGTCTATTTGGTGCGTGTGATGGTGTGGAGCACCTTCCCGTGCTTGTCCACCATCCGCAGTTCCAGCGACGTGGGGCAGGCGGAGAGGATGGAGAATCCCGGCTCGGAACTGCAGAACACGGTGCCTTCCACGGGTTGCACCTTGCGGCTGAGCGAGCCTGAGGAGTTGGTGATGTAGTCGATGTCGCTGCCCTTCACGCGGATGTGCTGGAAGTTGTGGATGTGTCCGTTGATGTACATGTCCACGCGGTGGCGGCGCAGGATGGTGTCCACGCGCTGCTGCATGTCCAGGCGCTCCACGTCGTCCTTGTCCGTGTCGGCGTAGATGGGGTGGTGTCCCACCACGACTACCCAGTCTTCCTTGGCGGTGGCCAGGGTGGCGTCCAGCCACTCCAGCTGGGCGTTGATGTCCTGGTGGCAGGCGTCGGGATACTTGTCCGTCTCCTGGCGGTACTTGTCGATGAGGGGCGTGGTGTCTATCCAGACGATGCGCACCGTGGTGCCCTCTTCGTTGAACGACTTGGTGTAGTAGCGTCCGGGCATCTCCCAGCGGCGGCTGACGCGGCTATAGTCGATGACGGCCTGCGTAGAGCCGCGGTACTCGTGGTTGCCGCAGATGGGATACCAGGCGATCATCAGTTCGGGGTGGGCGTAGATCAGTTCGTAGTTGGTCATCCACAGGGGGTCGTTGACGGAGATGACGCCCTCGAAGTGGTGGATGTCGCCCGCGGCGATGACGCATTCGGGGCCCACCTCTTCGGCCATCACGCCCATCAGTTCGGCGATGGGCTTCTGGTCGTAGTAGCCGTTGCGGCCCAGGTCGTTGGCGATGTAGAAGTTGCACTTGTCCTCGTAGGGGGCATAATCGATTTTCTCTTGTGCTGCGGCCCAGGTGCCGATGAGGGCGAGGGCGAGCAGCAGGAATGTCTTTTTTAGTTTCATTGTTTACTCTGTTTTTTAGTTTTGTTGATGAATGTTATCTTTTCCGGCGGCAAAAGTAACGTCCGTTCTTGGAAGATTTCTGGAAGCCGCCCGGCTAGCTTTAGCTACCCGCCCGGCTAGTTTTTGCTACCCGCCCGGCTAGCTTTAGCTACCCGCCCGGATAGTTTTAGCTGCCCGCCCGGCTAGTTTTAGCTGCCCGCCCGGATAGTTTTTGCTACCCGCCCGGCTAGCTTTTGCTACCTGCCCGGCTAGTTTTAGCTGCCCGCCCGGATAGCTTTTACTACCCGCCCGGATAGCTTTTGCTACCCGCCCGGCGGTTAGAAGCTGACTTTCACGCCGGCGTTGAAGCGCGCGCCGTAGTACTCGGCCTGCATGGTGCGGTCCGTGGTGCCCTGGTAGTAGCGCAGGGGCTGGTTCAGCAGGTTGGTGACGTCGGCATAGATGGTGGTCTTGAAGCGTTGGCCGAAGGTGTAGCTGGCGTTCAGGTCCAGGTAGTTCACCTTGTCGTAGTAGCGGTCCAGCTGGGCCACTTCGCCCATCTCGTCCACGAAGCTGGAGGCGAAGTTGTAGCTGAGGCGCAGGTTCAGGCCCCACTTTTCGAAGAACAGCGAGGCGTTGGCCGTGTGTTCGGGCGAGCCTATCATGTCGATGTCTTCGCCGGGCTGCACCACGCGGTGCTCGAACTTGTAGTTCTTCGTGCTGTTGGCCGTGTAGGTGTAGTTGCCGTAGAATCCCACGCACTTCAGGGCCGGGGCGATGAAGCCGAAGTCGCGCTGGTAGGCCACTTCCACGCCGTAGAGGTTGGCGTCGTAGGCGTTGATGGGCTTGCTGATGTCGTAGTCATATTCGCCCTGGATGGGGAGTTCGTCCGACATGCCCTGCCAGGCTTCGTCGACGATGACGTCGTTCACGCTCTTGTAGAAGAGTCCGAGGCTGACCAGTCCGACGGACTTGAAGTAGTATTCGGCGCTGAGGTCGACGTTGTAGGCCGTGGTGGGTTTCAGGTCGGGATTGCCGATGGTGGCCTCTTCGTCGGCGCTGTTGTAGTTGACGCTGGGGATGAGGGCCGAGTATTTGGGGCGCGACAGGGTCTTGGTGAACGAGGCGCGGAGCTTGAAGTCGTCGTTCAC
>JAHLFO010000068.1 GCA_018883785.1 Candidatus Bacteroides intestinipullorum | reverse complement strand
CGTAGGTGGTGTCGCTATCTGTCTGGGCTTGTAGAACAGTTGCCAGCAGCAGTAGGAAGCAAAGGAGGATTCCGGTTCTTTTCATCGGATAATAATACGTTTTATGAGTAGTCGTTATCATATATGTTTTCATAGCGTGGCGACCCAAATGCTTGTGCGAACTGATGATGTCTGTTTCTCTTTCGGCATGTTTTGCGTACGTTCCAGCTAAGATGCTGCAAATATAGACATAGACATAGATTATATTTAATAAAAACAAGATAATTCTTTTTTAATTATCTAAAATTTCCAGATTCATAACCTAAGGTAGCTAAAAGACGATAATTTGGGTGGTATTTGATTTCTCTAATTTATTTTGGGGCATGCAATAGGTGAGATTTGAATGCGGTTGCGATGAATGAGTTCCTGGCGTAGTCGTTTGTTATCATAGTGCTTTTGTGCTGACTGACACGTTTATGTTCATAAGGATATTTCTTGTCTGCTAGAGGTTGGTATTGTTGGTAGCTTTTGATAATCGTGGTCTGTGTTCACCTATGGTGGAGAAAACAGTAGTGGAGAGGTTGTGAAGATGTAGGGAAATGCTAACCTATTATGACAATATGCTTGTATATAGATGAAGCATGATTCCCGTCAGCATCCGTCCAGACTTTACACCCAGCCGTCGCGCCGAGAAAAAATCGTCATATTGCGTATAGGTGCAGATGCCGGAGGTCTCGATGGCAGAAGACGGTACGCCGAAGTCCAGCAGTTGCAGGCGGTTGGCTTCAGGCAGGTCGATGTGCCATTTGCTTTCGCGGCGGGCGATGCGTTCCATCGGGAAGTCGGCCTGGCAGAAAGCCTCGTACACTTCGTCGCCTACCTCGAAGGCCCGGAGTGAGATGCCCGGTCCGATGACGGCCGAAACATCTGCCCCGTCCGTGCCGTAAAAGGTGCGCATCTGTTCCAGCGCGTGGCCGACGATGAAATTCACCGTGCCCCGCCAACCGGCATGGACGGCAGCGATGGCTTGGTGCTTCTTGTCATATAATAGAATAGGTATGCAATCTGCGGTAGAGATGCAGAGGCAGATGCCGGGGCGGTCGGTAACCAAGGCATCAATGCCTTGCAACAAGGCGTGGC
This sequence comes from Candidatus Bacteroides intestinipullorum, assembly GCA_018883785.1. Classification (GTDB taxonomy): domain Bacteria; phylum Bacteroidota; class Bacteroidia; order Bacteroidales; family Bacteroidaceae; genus Bacteroides; species Bacteroides intestinipullorum. Next base: position 1,889 of record JAHLFO010000068.1, on the reverse strand, counting down.
GTTGTTCCTCGTTCGCAGAGAGGAAAGCATCGTCTATGGGCAATACTCGCGTGCCGTGCGTCTGCCACGGAATGATAAGTTCCTCGGGACGCTGAGGCAGGGAAGCAAGCAGTATCTCTTGGTTGCGGTTGACGCATTGAGGGTCGTCGCCCGTATAGGGCGTACAGTTCAGCGAGGCATAGGTACCGGTGCTGACGCCTCCGTGGCGTGTGGTGCTGAAGGCGCAGACTTCAGGGTGGCAGACCAGGTGACGCAACAGACTGGTGTCGCTGCTGACCTTGAACACCAGGTGCGGCATGTCCACCCCCTTATAGTGCTTTACTATCCGGTCCACCCGGCTCATACCGTTACGCAGGGCCACTTGCTGCGAAGGGAGGTTGGTATCGCGTATGATGGAGTAAACCTCCCGGAAGCCAAGCGTCCGAAACGCATACTCCTTGCAGGCCCGGGCAGCCTCGATGGCAAATCCACGGTGCCAATAGGCCCGGCGCAACAGATAGCCTATCTCGGGAACCCGCCTGTCCTTGTAGTCCTGGAGTGTAAGGCCGCATTGCCCGATGAGGACACCGCTGCTTTTCTCCACCAGAGCCCAAAGCCCGAAACCGTCCTCCCGATAACGGTGCAGTTGCTTGTCCAGCCATGCTTGCACTTCTTCCCGGCTGAACGGACCTTCGTAGGCATACATCACCTCCGGGTCTTGCAGCAGCAGGCAAGCGTCGTCGAAGTCTTCCTGCCTCAGTTCGCGGAGCAGGAGTCGGCGGGTTTCCAGGATAACTTTCATGGTCACTGCTGTTCCTTGTCGTTTTCCTCTTCCTCGTCCCAGTCCTCTTCGTATTCGAAGTCTTCCAGGTCTTCGATGTCGTCCTCGTCCACGTATTCCACGCTAAGGTCTTCATCGGCGCCTTCCTCGCGCAATTCTTCTGCCAGGTGGCTCATGTCCTTGGGGCGGTGGGCGATGCTCTCGACGTGTCCTTCCAGGCGGTTGCTCTCCTTGTTCAGTTCCGTCCAGAGAATGTCCTTCAGCACGTCGATGCCCAGCCCGCTGACGGAGGAGATGAACACGTGCGGGATACCGACGGGCAGCATCGGTTCTATTTCGTCCATCAGTTCCTGGTCCAGCATGTCGCACTTGGTGACGGCCAGCACACGCTGCTTGTCCAGCATCTCGGGATTAAATGTCTTCAGTTCGTTCAGCAGAATGTCGTATTCCTTGGCGATGTCGTCTGCATCGGCAGGCACCATGAAGAGCAGCAGTGAGTTGCGCTCAATGTGGCGCAGGAAGCGCAGGCCCAGGCCTTTGCCCTGGCTGGCTCCCTCGATGATACCGGGGATGTCCGCCATGACAAACGACTTGCCTTCGCGGTAGGACACGATGCCCAGGTTGGGCTCCAGCGTGGTGAAGGGATAGTTGGCAATCTTCGGTTTGGCGGCCGATACGGTAGAGAGCAGGGTCGACTTGCCTGCGTTGGGGAAGCCCACCAGGCCCACGTCGGCCAGCAACTTCAGTTCCAGGATGACGGTCATCTCCTGCATCGGCTCGCCCGGCTGGGCAAAGCGCGGTGCCTGTCGTGTGGCGGTGCGGAAGTGCCAGTTGCCCAGTCCGCCCCGTCCGCCTTTCAGCAGGATGACCTCCTGTCCGTGCTCGGTGACGTCGCACAAGTATTCGCCCGTTTCGGCGTTGTAGGCCACGGTGCCGCAGGGCACTTCTATCACCTTGTCCTCGCCGTCCTTGCCGAAGCTGCGGTTCTTCGAGCCGCTTTCGCCGTGTCCGGCCAGTACGTGGCGCTGATACTTCAGGTGCAGCAGCGTCCAGTAGTTGCGGTTGCCGCGCAGGATGATGTTGCCGCCCCGTCCGCCGTCGCCGCCGTCGGGTCCGCCCTTGGGCATGT
>JAHLFO010000067.1 GCA_018883785.1 Candidatus Bacteroides intestinipullorum | reverse complement strand
CCCTCGTCCAGGCGTTGGCGCAGGCGGCGGCTGATGCGGGCGCGCCGTTCGTCGCGGTCGATGCTGACGCCGATGAGGAGGCTCTTCAGCCGGGGGAAGGGCCGTTCTTCGGCAGGGGCGTGGCGGTAGTATTCTTCAATCTCGATGGCGCGGATGGCGCGTTTGGGCGTGTCCACGTCGGTGGTGTTGTGCAGGGTCTTGTAGCTCTTCAGCAGCGTGGTCAGCTCTTCCAGCGACTTGCCTTCAAGGGCGGCTCGCAACGCCGGGTTCTCCGGCACGGGCAGCAGGCGGTAGCCGCTTACCACGGCTTCGAGATACAGCCCCGTGCCGCCGCATACCACGGGCATCCGTCCCCGCGCCTTGACCGCATCGTAGGCTTGGAGGAAGTCGCGCTGGTACTCGAAGACGTTGTATTTGGTGCCCGGTTCGGCGATGTCGATGAGGTGGTAGGGGATTTGCCGTCCGCCTATCGTGTAGTCCTGCAGGTCCTTTCCCGTTCCCAGGTCCATGCGGCGGTACACCTGGCGCGAGTCGGCGCTGATAATCTCCCCGTCCAGCCTGTCGGCCAAGGCGACGGCCAGTGTGGTCTTGCCCGAAGCAGTGGGGCCCAATATGGCTATCAAGTCATAGTCCGGCATGGTCGTTACTCGTTCTTGGTTACGGTCACAAAGATAAGGCAAAATCGGATAGGATTGTCTCCTGCTTCCCGTTTTTTTGCGGTATTTGTTTCTCCATGCCTGTAAGCGCGGGCGCAGCAGGCCGCGTCCGTGCCCGGAGGCTCTTGCGCCCGTGCTCGGAGGCTGCTGCGCCTATCGCTTGAAAATAAGGGGGATATGAGACCGTAAACAGCGGGCTGAAAAGGTTTATATCTCTACAGAATTGCTAAAAATGATTTAATATGGAGATTTTTATCGGGAAAAGTTTGCAGATTTCGGGAAAGTCCGTACCTTTGCAACGTGTTTTTCATGGTATTAGATTTTAAGGTTAACAAAGGTTGGGCTCAGCGGAGCCCTTTTTTTATGCCTATACGTTTCCTTGAGCTATTTCAATCGGTTGATTTTCAATATCTTTCCACGTATGATACTTACATTGAGCACGGCGACGAGCAGCAACAGTATCCCGCCGGTCAGCAGGCTGGGGAGTAATCCGCAGGTTTCGGGTGCGGCATATAGTTGTTGCAGCCCGTCCATGTAGGCGGCGCGCAAGGCGGCCACACAGCCGATGGCAGCCATGAGGCTGGCCACGTTCAGCCCGATGGCCAGCAGGTGGTAGGGCAGGGCCACTTGTGCCGGGCTGTAGCCTATGAGCAACAGGTTTTCCAGCTTGGTGGCATTCTTCTGCAGCAGCAGGAAGATGCTGAGCAACAACAGGTAGAATGACAAGAGGCTGATGACCAGTCCGATGGCCAGCACGACGCCCGTCAGCAGCCGCAGGAACCAGGCCGCCTTGCCATCGTCCAGCGCGTTGCCTTCTGTCTCGTAGCCTTTTTGTTGGAAGTAGCGGGCGATGGCTTCGTCTGCCCGATGGTCCACTTCGACGATGAGGCGCGAGGGGTGCGCCTGTTGTCCGGGGGCCAAGGCACTGTTGGCTTGTTCCATGAAGGCTTGCGGGATGAGTATGGTATTCAGCCGGTTGGAGAAGCCGACGATGCGCCCCTTGTAGCGTTCGGTCCGGCCGTTGCCGCGCAGGATGATGTCCATCCGGAGCAAGCCCGTCAGCCCTTCGGACAGCTTGGGCAGGCCGCGGCTCTCGGCAAAGCCGAAGTTGTACAGGTTCAGGTAATTGCGGGGAATGATGATGGGGATGGTTCGCGTGGCCTCGTCGTAGTGCCACTGGCTGAGGTCGGTGTCAATGAACGGGTTCGGCACCGACTCGAAAAACATCTCCGTGCTCAGGTCTACGCCGGTACCTTGGATGCCCATGCCGGCTGATACGTGGAAGAGCGAGGGGGTGAAGCTGCCTACTTGGACGGTGAAGGGCTGTCGGCGCAGGTCTTCGATCTCTTCCGGCGTGAAGGTGCTGCTTTTGCCCATGAGGCTGCCCAGTGTGCCCACTTTCTTGCCGGCAATGATGTAGTCTTGCTTCAGGAAACTGTCGCCCCCCGTCAGCACGGGACGGACATCGCAGTACGCCTGCACGGCCAGCAGCACGATGGCCATGCCAAAGAGGTTGGCCAGGAAGAAGCCGGTCAACTGGCCGGTGCTGATGTGCCGGCGCAGGAGTTTCCATACCAGTCTGTTCATAATGCAGTTAGAGTTTATAGATGTGGTCGTAGGGCAAGGGAATTTCTTTCCCGATGGAAGTGACGAGTACGCCTGCCCCTTGGCGTTCTGCTTCAGCATCCAGCAGGCGGGCCAGGACTTGTGCATTGCTTTCGTCCAAGTGGCTGACCGGTTCGTCCAGGAGGATGAAGTCGAAGGGTTGGCACAGGCAGCGGATGAAGGCCACACGTTGCTGTTGGCCGAAGGACAGGAGGCCGGTCTTTGCATCGGCTTTGTCGGCGATGCCCGTGGCTTCAAACAGGTCGCGTATCTCTTGGCGGGTTTTGTGTCCGGTCAGGCGGTTTTTCAACTGGACGTTTTCCCAGGCTGTCAGCTCCGGGAAGAGGCGCAGTTCTTGGAACAGCAGGCTGAGCGAGTGGCGTCGCAAGGCGGTCCATCCGGCGGTGCCGAGCGAGCGGATGTTTTTCCCGTCAAAGGTGATGATGCCCTCATAATCATTCCGATAGCCATACAGATAGCTGCACAGCGAGGATTTCCCTGTGCCCGATGCGGCCTCTATCAGGCACCGTTCCCCCTTGTGGAAGGTGAGGTCGCGGTGCCAGAGGTCGGAGGTGATGCTGTCTCGGCTGGCAAAGATGCGGGGCAGCACGTGTTGCAATCGGATTTCGTCCATGCCGGATCAGATGGCGGTTTTGGCCAGTTCGACGATTTGCTTTAGGGCGTTGGTGTCCTTGTCTTTCAGTTGCAGGCTGATATAGTTGCCGGTTGCGTTGTTTTCGCTCTTCAGGTAGGCGATGCGCTCCAGGGCGGCCAGCACGGTGGCATATTTGCTGCCCCCCATGCTAACCAGCATCTTGACGATGGGCAATTGGCAGATGGCTTCCACATTGATGACTGTGGCTCCGTTCTTGCCTTTCATATCGGCTGCGTATGTGTTTTTGGCGGCCGAGGGGTCGCACTTCTTGAAGAGGTCCTTATAGAGCAACTCGTCGTTGGTGGCATAGAATTGCTTGTCTTGTACGCCGAAGAAGAGGTTGAAGTTCCTGGATTTCCATACGTACCGGTCTTCTTCCAGCTGTACGATGTCATTGCCCCGGCCCAGTTTCTTTTTCAGTTCGGCGTTGTTCAGCAGGGCCTTCAGTGGCGCGGAGTCCTTGACCGTGGCGTAGGCCAGCAGGGAGGGCAGTTTGTTCAGCGTGAAGTTGACCATGCCGACGGAGAAATCGTTCTCGAACATGCCCAGCAGCTGCTTGACGGCCTCGGCGTCCTTGGCTGAAAGATTTTCGCCCATCTGCGTCGTTTCCAGCAGCAGGTCATACAGGGCGTTCCCATTCAATCCGGCACTGACCAACAGCAGGGTGGATTGCGGGAAATAGTCAATGAATGTGTTCTTGACGGGACGGTAGAGCTCGTTCTGCTTGGCCAGCAAGGATTTGATTTGTTCGTTTTCCGTGTAGTAAGTCAGGTGCAGGTCGATGCTTCCCGTTTCGAAAGAAAGTTCCACGATGAACTGTAGGTCTTTCAAGTCCAAGTTTTTGAGCAACCGGTAGCCGGTGACGGCCATGTAGTTCTTGGGTAGGTTAGCGTAGGAGCAGATGGTTTTAATGTCGCCTTTCTGTGCCTGCATCTCTTTGAATTCGGGGCGGGAGGCGAAGCTTTGGACTTCCGTTTGTTGCATCCAGGTTGCCAAGCTGTCCTTGTAGGCCGGGAGTTGCGGGCCAGTCTGGTGTCCGAGGCAGAAGAGGATGGATTCGTTGTAGCCCAGCAGCAGCCCGTCGGCGGTGTGCACGAGGGTGCAGTTCTCTTTCTCCTCGGTTTCTCCTCCTTTTTTCTGGAGGGTTTCCAGCAGGGTCTGCACATGGTCTTTGTCGGCAACCTTGGCGATGAAGCTGCCATGCTGTAAGGTTCTGCTGGTGAACAGATAGACCGGAGCTTGCAGGTCAATGCCCGATTGGTCGGGATCGTCCAGCAGGGTTTGGATATAGTCATACGTGGTAGCATCCATTTCGCTCTTCAGGCTTTCCGTGAGTTTTTGCAGGAGGGCCTGGTTGTCGCTGTCGCCCAAGCCGGCTTTTTCGGACAATGTGGACAGGTCGACGGAACAGATGGAGGTCACGTCCGCCGGAATGGCATAGGTGTACTCGGTTTTTTCCGAGCAGGCGCTGGCCAGCCACAAGAGGGCAGCCAATGCAGGAAAGAGAATCTTTTTCATATCCGTATGTTATTATTGGTTTTTCAAATTCAAGATGTGGCAGGCTACCAAGGCGGCTGTCTCCGTCCGCAGGCGCGAAGGTCCCAGGCTGACGGGGATGAATCCGGCTTTTTCGGCCAAGCAGACTTCTTCTTCGCTGAAGTCGCCTTCCGGTCCGATGAGCACCAAGGCTTTCTCTCCCTTGCGGGCTATGTCCTTCAACGGTACTTTTTCTCCTTCGTGGCAGTGGGCGATGAATTTCTGCCCGTCAAACGGTTGGGCGATAAACGTCTTGAAGTCCGTCATGTCGTTCAGGCGGGGCAGGCGTGCCTTAAGGGATTGTTTGATGGCAGACACTAGAATCTTGGCGATACGCTCCGTCTTGAGCACTTTCCGTTCGGAGAACCGGCAGTTCAGGAAGGTCAGTTCGTCCATGCCTATCTCCGTGGCTTTTTCTGCAAACCATTCCGTGCGGTCCATATTCTTGGTCGGTGCCATGGCGATGTGCAGATATCCGCTCCACAGCGGGGTTTGCGGCAGAGTTTCCAGGATGTCTACCAAGCAGCGTTTGCGGGCGATGAGGCTGATGCGAGCCCGGTAGAAGTTGCCGACACCGTCGGTCAGCATGACTTCGTCGCCTGGTTGCAGGCGCAGCACACGGACGGCGTGGGCGGTTTCTTCTTCGGGAAGTTCGGGATGGGCCTGTATGTCTGGGGTGTAGAAAATGTGCATAATTTCAGCTTTTGGTTTGTTGCAGATGGTTGAGCTGGTCCCGGAAGATAGCCGCCTGCTCATAGTCTTCCTTGGCAATGGCTTTTTGCAGAGCTTCTTTCAGCCAAGTGGCGTCTATGATGGGGGCATCGTTTGAGGGAGCATCTGGGGTGTTGTTATCCGATTGCGTACGGCTCCCGTCCAAGATGTCTTCGTAGGTCAGGATAGGCGCTTTCATGTGCAGAGCCAAGGCCACGGCATCGCTCGTGCGTGAATCCACACGGAGTATTACCTCGTTGGAACGTAAATAGAGGTAGGAGTAGAATACGCCATTTTCCACCTTGTATATGACGACGCGCAGCAGGTGGACGTTCAGGGCCATCATGACGGAGGCAAACAGGACGTGTGTCAGGGGACGGGGAGTGTTGACCCTCCGCATCTCGAGCAGGATAGCTTGGGCTTCCGAGGCACCGATGACGACAGGCAGACTGCGTTGCGTCCCGACCTCGTTTAATACCATGATGAAAGCACCGGCCTCAGTCTGGCTGGCGTTCAGGGATTTGACTTGTAACTCAACTTTTTTTCTTTCACTCATAGTTGCTCCTTTCTGGGGGTATGTTTATAGCGGAACACCACAGCAAATAGTATGCCAATGACCAGCGTGTAGGCGGCAAAAATCATCCAAATGGGTGTCCACTCGCGGCTTATCAGACCACCACCTTCGGCGTAGACGGAGAACATATCCACCACGGCACCGCTGGCATAACCGCCTATCATGGCGCCGATGCCGTTGGTCATCATGAAGAACAGCCCTTGTGCGCTGGCGCGTATGCCCGGATGGGCTTCCATCTCGGTGAACAATGAGCCGGACACGTTGAAGAAGTCGAAAGCCATGCCGTAGACAATCATGGAGAGTATGAGCATCCAAATTCCGTCGCCCGGATTGCCCAATCCGAACAGTCCGAAGCGGAATACCCATGCCATCATGCTGATGAGCATGACACGTTTGATGCCAAAGTGCTTCAAAAAGAAGGGAATGGCCAGGATGAAGAGGGTTTCGCTCATCTGCGAGATGGACAACAGGATGACGGAGTGCTTGACTCCGAATGAGTCTGCATATTCAGGTATGCTGGCAAAGGACCCCAGGAACAGGTCGCCATAGGTGTTCGTGATTTGCAAGGCAGCGCCCAGCAGCATGGAGAAAAGGAAGAATATGGCCATCTTCCGCTGCTTGAACAGCACCAACGCGTCCAATCCGAAGGCGGACAGCACTGTCTTCTGCTCATTGCGTGCAGGCGGGCAAGGGGGCAGGGTGAACGCATACAGTCCCAAGATAATGGCTGCAGTGGCTGCCACATAGAGTTGCAGGGCACTGCTTTTGAATCCTGTCAGGTCCACCACCCACATGGCGCAGATGAATCCGACGGTGCCCCACACGCGAATGGGGGGATAATCCTTTACCAAGTCCATTTTGTATTTCTCCAGCGCATTGTAGGAGATGGTGTTGGTCAGTGCAAGGGTGGGCATATAGGCCAGCATGTTGAGCAGCATGGCCGTATACATTTGTGAGTAGCTGGTCGCGGAGGCGGCATAGAACAAGGCACCCGCACCGATAAAATGTAGCAATGCGTATAGCCGTTCGGCGTTCACCCACTTGTCGGCAATGATGCCGGTGAGGCCAGGCATGATGATGGAGGCAATGCCCATGGTGGCAAAGATGGCGCCGATTTCCCCGCCTTCAAAGTGTAACCCGCTACCCATGTAGCCGCCCAATGAAATGAGCCAGGCGCCCCACATGAAAAATTGCAGGAATTGCATGGCTATCAGTCTTATCCGGATATTCATATCACGCTGTTGTTTTTAGGTCTTGGATTCGTTTTTAGTAAGATTGTACAAATGTACGATGTTGTTGCAAGAAAAACAAGCGGGAAGGGAGGAAAGCTGCGAAGAAAGTTTGGGGTAGGTATATAAAAAAAGAAGGGGTATCTATCCCAGACACCCAATCTTTATTAACCTTAAATCTAATACCATGAAAAACACGTTGCAAAGGTACGGCTTTTCCCGAAACCTGCAAGAGGTTGTGGCCAAAATCTTTCTTGTATTAACTCCTTTTAATCGGATTAGCGGTTTATGAAAGGTCCTTTAAGGTTTTGGCCGGTTATTCGACGTAGAGCACAAGGCCTTTTAAGTATTCGCCTTCCGGGTGATAGATGTTGACCGGATGGTCGGCGGGCTGCGTCAGCTGGTGCAGGATGCGCACGCTGCGTCCCGACTGGGCGGCTGCCGTGAAGACAGCCATGCGGAACTGGTCCTTGTTGACAGCTTGCGAGCAGGAAAAAGTGAAGAGGATGCCACCCGGACGAATTTTCTCGAAAGCGCGTGCATTGAGCTTGCGATAGCCTTGCAGGGCGTTGCGCAGGGCATCGCGATGCTTGGCAAAGGCGGGCGGGTCAAGGATGATGAGGTCGTAGGCTCCCTGCTCCATGCGATCCAGAAACTTGAACGCATCTTCGGCGTAGGCCGTGTGGCGCGCATCGTCGGGAAAGTTCAGGGCAATGTTCTTGTTGGTCAGGTCGATGGCCTTGGCCGAGCTGTCCACCGAATGGACGGACAAGGCACCACCTCGCATGGCATAGACGGAGAATCCGCCCGTGTAGCAGAACATGTTCAGCACGTTTCGTCCCCGGGCATAACGCTCCAGCAGGGCGCGGTTCTCGCGTTGGTCGACGAAGAAGCCGGTTTTCTGTCCCTTCAGCCAGTCGATGTGGAAGTTCAGGCCGTATTCCATGGCCACATTGTCGGCATTGCCGCCTCGCAGGAAGCCGTTTTCGGGGAAGAGGTCGGCTTTGTAGGGCAGGGTAGTTTCTGATTTGTAATAGATATTGTCTATTTCCCCCTGCATCACCTCGGCCAAGGCATCGGCGATGGCCATGCGGTCCAGGTGCATCCCGGCGGAGTGGGCCTGCATCACGGCGGTACGGGCATAAATGTCGATGACCAGGCCGGGCAGGTTGTCGCCCTCGCCATGCACCAGGCGGTAGGTGTTGTTGTCCTCGCGTCCGACGAGGCCGATGCTGCGGCGCATCTGGAGGGCAATGTCCAGGCGTCGGCGCCAGAAGCAGGCATCGATGGCTTCGTCTTGCCGGAAGGTAAGCACGCGCACGGCAATGCTGCCTATCTGGAAGTGGCCTTTGGCAATGAACTCTTTTTGGGCGGTGTAGACTTCCACCACTTCGCCTTCTTCGGGTTCGCCGTCCATGCGGGCTATGGCGCCGGAGAACACCCATGGGTGAAAGCGCTTCAGGGATTCTTCTTTACCGGGTTTCAGGTAGATTCTATACATTAGTATTATATGGATTATGCGTTAGTTTTGGATTCTTCTTTGTCGGCAATCTCAAAGTCGCCCGTGCGCTTCAACTCTTGCAGGCGGTTGTAGATGTTCAGGCACGCCCAAGCATCGGTAGCGGCATAGAGCTTCTGAGGTTCGGTCAAAGTCTCGGCTTCCCAGTTGGTGAGGCGTTGGCTCTTTGAGATTTTTTCGCCGAAGAGGATGCCATATATCTTTTGCAGGCTTTTGTCCTCGATGCCGAAGGTGCGGACGTATTCTTGCAACTCGATACATGCACGCTGCTCGAAGGGGGCACGCTTGTGCAGCATCATGAAGTCGTCCTTCAGCGAGAGGCCCACCTTCGTGGTATGCGGACTTTCCAGCAGGGTGATGATGGGCAGGGTCAATCCGGTCAGGTTGAGGCGGAAGAGGAAACAATGCTTGTCGTCGGAGACTTGGAGCAAGGCCACTTTGTGCACCCGTCCTTTGGCAAATGATGGGCGCGTCTCGCTGTCAATGCCCACCAGTGGGCATTGCTTCAGGTAGGTGACGGCTCTTTCCGCCTCCCAAGGTGTCTGCACCACGTGTATCTCTCCCGGGAAAGTCACTTTCGGCAGGTCGTTCAATGATTCTTTATCTATGCTTCTTTTGATCACTAACATGGAGTAGGGGTTTATTGGGGGAATTGCCGTGCGTCATCTTCGTCATCGCCAGTGTCTTCTATCTCCTCCTCCTCTTCTTCCTCATCACTCTGGAGATAACGGGCTTCGTGGAGGGCGCGCAGGGTGTTCACCAGCTTTTGTCCCCAGTAGAGGCGGAAGTTCTCCTGGCAGATGGCCAGTGCGTCGTGCATCGTCTCGTTCAGTCCCAGTTGGAAGACAAAAATGAAGTCCTTGATGTCCTGGTAAATGTCGGCCAGGTCCTCGGAGATGTAGCGGGTAATGGGTTGGTCGCTGTATTTCATGTCCTCCATGAAGACGTCCAGATAAGCGTCCTTCTCGGCCAATATGCCCGTCAGGGTCATGCGCAGCACCTCGTAGGTCTCTTCGGTGACATAGTGTTCGGGCAGGTCGTCGCCCAAGGTTTCACACGGGGGCAGCAGGGTGGCCTTCAGGTAGAGCAGGGGCAGGATCTTCAGGGTGGTGTCCACGAAGGTTGTCCGGTGCTTGCCTTCGGCTTGCTCCAGGTATTTGCAGAATTCTGCGGCCACGGTGACGAATTCAACGACATCGCGGTCGAATATGACTTGGCTTTCTTTTCCCATATTATGCAAATTAATATGCAAAGGTAATGCAAATTAGGGGGAGACGCAAATTTCATACCCGGAAAGTTGCACCGCAGATCAACCCCTCTCTCAAAATCTCCCTTGTTGAAATCCAACGCCAAAGCCAGCTTCTTGACAGGTATATATCTGCCTTTGCTTACCTACTTGGCTAAGCGTGCTTAGGCGAGCGGGTAAGCATGCTCGGAAGCCTGGGTAAGCATGCCCGGCAACCAACCCGCCCGAAGTTGCTGACGTACGGGCATAAAAAAAGGGCTCCGCTGAGCCCAACCTTTGTTAACCTTAAATCTAATACCATGAAAAACACGTTGCAAAGGTACGGACTTTTGCGAAACCTGCAAACTTTCCAAGCAGAAAAGTATGTTTTATAACACTTTTTAGCGAAAAGAGGAGGGAAAAGCCTCGAAATAGCCTTTCCCTCCCCAATCTCTTACCTGAAAAAACAGCTTATTCCTCGTCCATCAGGATGTTCAGGATCTGGTAGGCAGCCTTGGCCACCGGAGTACCCGGGCCGAAGATAGCAGCCACACCGGCCTTGTAGAGGAAGTCATAGTCCTGCGGAGGAATGACACCGCCGGCGAATACCACGATGTCCTCGCGGCCCAGCTTCTTCAACTCGTCCATCAGCTGCGGGATCAAGGTTTTGTGGCCTGCCGCAAGCGAGGATACGCCCACTGCATGCACGTCGTTCTCCACAGCTTCGCGGGCTGCTTCGGCCGGCGTCTGGAACAACGGCCCCATGTCCACGTCGAAACCACAGTCGGCATAGCCCGT
>JAHLFO010000066.1 GCA_018883785.1 Candidatus Bacteroides intestinipullorum | reverse complement strand
TGCTGGCCCAGCTGGAAGCCAATAAGAAGGACCCGCGACAGATGAAGAAGACCGGATTCGCCGCCCGCCTGGAGGCCATGCAGAAGCAGGCCGAAGAGATGCAGCGGCAACGCATGGAGCGTGAAAACGGACGAAGCAAGTAAACATTTTTTCACCGCTTAACTGCTCGGAGACAACCACCAGACAATCAATACTTGTCCCAGAGACATAGAAAAGGTGCCACCTTTGGTAAGAAAAGGTGGCACCTTTTGTGGCCAAAGGTGGCACCTTTGCCTGGTCAAAGTATCACCTTTACCGAACATTTCCTAGGCTTTGTAAACCATTATAAACGCAACAACATTCCACTCATGCAGCAGACAACCTACACCAACCGCCAAATCTGGCACATCGCCTATCCCATCCTCATCAGCCTCATCATGGAGCAGCTGATCGGCATGACAGACACCGCCTTCCTGGGCCGCGTGGGCGAAGTCGAACTGGGCGCCTCGGCCATTGCCGGCGTCTTCTACATGGTCATCTTCATGGTGGCCTTCGGTTTCAGCATCGGTACACAGATCCTCATCGCCCGGCGCAACGGCGAGGAAAACTACCACGCCATTGGCCAACTGTTCTACCACGGCATCTACTTCCAAGTGTGCCTTGCCGCAGTGATGTTCCTGCTCAGCTACTTCTTCTCGCCGATGATCCTGGAGCGTATCATCTCCTCGCCCGACGTCTGCCGCGCCGCCGAGGATTACCTGCATTGGCGCGTGTTCGGCGCGTTCTTCTCGTTCAGCGCGGTCATCTTCCGCGCCTTCTTCCTAGGCACGGTGCAGACCAAGACGTTGACCCTGAACTCCATCGTGATGGTGCTGAGCAACGTGGTGTTCAACTATATCCTGATTTTTGGAAACTTCGGATTCCCGGCTTTGGGCATCGCGGGTGCCGCCATTGGTTCGTCTTTGGCCGAGGGGGTATCGCTGTTGTTCTTCATCCTCTACACCCGCCGCAGGGTGGACATCCGCAAATATGGCCTGGATCGCATGCCCCGCTTCCGTGCCGATGTGCTCCGCCGGATGCTGGACGTGTCTTTCTGGACGATGATCCAGAATTTCTTCTCGCTGGCCACGTGGTTCCTGTTCTTCCTCTATATCGAACACCTGGGCGAACGGGCCTTGGCCGTGACCAACATCGTTCGCAGTGCCTCAGGCATCCTCTTCATGGTGATGATGGCGTTTGCTTCCACCTGCGGGTCACTGACCAGCAACCTCATCGGCCGGGGCCACTCGGACAAGGTGCCTGGCCTCATCCGCCAACACATCCGCCTGGCCTACCTCTTCGTGTTGCCCTTGGCGGTGTTGTTTGCAATCTTCCCCCACCTCATCCTGGGCATCTACACTGACATGCCCGACCTTCGGGAGGCAGCTGTGCCATCGCTGTGGATGATGTGCGCCACCTACCTCGCACTCGTCCCGGCCAACGTCTACTTCCAGTCCGTGTCCGGCACAGGCAACACCCGCACCGCCCTCGTGCTGGAACTGAGCAGCCTGACCATCTACACAGCCTACATCACGTGGACCATCCTTTTCCTCCGCCTGGATGTAGCCTTGTGCTGGAGTGCAGACATCGTCTACGGCGTCTTCATCCTCTTATTCTGTTACCTCTACATCAAGTATGGGAAATGGGTGGGCAGGCAGATTTGAACCTGCCCTTCCCACAAACTGCTTAGCCGAACACCCACTTGGCCCTTGGCCCTACCCAACGATAGACCAACGACACAAGGATCCACGACAAGCCGAAGGCTACCACTGCCGCCAACGGAATCTGGAGGCAAATGGGAACATGCAAGGCACGCATCCACACCACACTGGGACCCGCCAAGAAATAATGCACCATGTACACACCGAAGCCGCAGAGAGTCAGGTTGGCCAACATGCGTTGCAACCGGAGGGAACGAACACGAACCTGCTTGCACCACATGAACACGGGAAGCGTCATAAGCACCACATTGAGGGAGCAGTACGTGAAGAACAATTCATATTCTTCGGGTGTAGCTTCGGGATTGGATGTCAATATAGCGGAAACCGAAGAAGGTAAATGCATAGCCTGCGAGAAACATCGGCACACCCCATCCCCATAGCTGTGTCCGGCTCCAGTCGTGGTGCCTCAGATAATGGCCCAGCAACAGATAGCCATTGAACCCGGCAAAGTAATAGAGCATCCCGAACGCATTCTACGAGCATTCGCCCCAAAGATAGGGCGCAACAAACTCATGGACGTAAGGCAATAACGTGGTGACTCCCCACGCCAGAAGGAAATTCCGCTTGCCTCGATCGGATGCCTGAGCCACCCAAGCTGAGAATATAGGAAGGTAGAGATATAACCCTATCAACAAATAAATATACCACAAATGGACGGCCAAAGCAGAGAAATTGACCGGTATCTGTGCGATATAACCCAGACTAACCCCGAGCGATTGCCGCATCACCTCCTCGCCCGAGTAGGGAAAGAAGTCCAATATGACCTTGGAGTCCAAGCCCAACACGCCCGTTATCCATGGGAAGAGCGCATAGAGCACTCCCCAAATCAGGAAGGGAACGAACACGCGGAGGATGCGTTTTCGATAGAACGCCGAGATATCTCCCCGTACAGGTAATAACAGGGCACCTGTGATCATCACGAACAACGGCACGCAAGGGCGAAGCAATGCGCCATAGGCAGCCCCCCAAAACTTGATTTCACCAATGTCCGGCGAAGTGCCGGGATAAAAATTAAAAGGATCTGTGCAGTGGCAGCACACCACCGTGAACATGGCCACCAGCCGGACCACATCCAGCCACACAATTCGCTTATCGAAATTCTTTTGTGTAAGTATTTTTTCATCAGTTGCTGTGTAGTTAATCAAAAAGGGGCGCGCCTTTCACAAGGAACGCCCCAAGAGGTTACTATGCTCAAGTACAAACCAAAAAGCTTCAGCTAATTAACATTTGCAATCCCACGGCTTCAGCTGCTTGAAGAAGTCGTTGCCCTTGTCATCCACGAGGATGAAAGCAGGGAAGTCCACCACGTTGATTTTCCAGATAGCCTCCATGCCCAGTTCGGGATATTCCACGCACTCGATGCTCTTGATGCTGTTCATCGACAACACGGCCGCCGGACCGCCAATACTGCCCAGATAGAATCCGCCATGCTTTTTGCAGGCATCGGTCACCACCTGTGTGCGGTTGCCTTTGGCAATCATCACCATGGAGCCGCCGTGATCTTGGAACTCATCTACATAGGGATCCATACGGTTGGCCGTCGTCGGACCCATCGAGCCACAAGGCATGCCTTCGGGTGTCTTGGCCGGACCGGCGTAAAGCACGGGATGATCCTTGAAGTACTGCGGCAAGTCCTCGCCGGCATCCAGACGAGCTTTCAGCTTGGCGTGAGCGATATCGCGTGCTACAATGATAGTACCGTTCAGGCTGACGCGTGTAGCTACGGGGTATTGGGACAGAATCTTGCAGATTTCGCTCATCGGTTGGTTCAGGTCGATACGCACAGCGTTGCCCTCGCCTGCATTGCGCAGTTCTTCGGGGATAAGTTCACCGGGATTGTCATCCAGTTTCTCAATCCAAATACCGTCCTTGTTGATCTTGGCCTTGATGTTGCGGTCGGCCGAGCAGCTCACTCCCAAACCTATGGGGCAGGATGCACCGTGGCGTGGCAGACGGATGACGCGGATGTCATGGGCAAAATATTTGCCGCCAAACTGGGCACCGAGGCCGATGCGGTGCGCTTCGGTCAAGAGTTGCTTCTCCAGTTCAATGTCGCGGAAAGCGCGGCCCGTCTCGTCGCCCGTCGTGGGCAGGTTATCGTAATAATGGGTAGAAGCCAGTTTCACGGTCAACAGATTCTTCTCGGCCGACGTGCCGCCAATGACGAAAGCGATGTGATACGGAGGACAAGCCGCCGTGCCCAGCGTCTTCATCTTCTCCACGAGGAATGGAACCAGTGTGCCCGGATTCTGGATACGGGCCTTGGTCTCTTGGTAGAAATAAGTCTTGTTGGCTGAGCCACCGCCCTTCACCACGCAGAGGAACTTGTATTCGTCGCCCTCAGTGGCCTCGATGTCAATCTGGGCAGGCAGGTTGCAGCGCGTGTTCACCTCTTCGTACATGGAGAGTGGAGCATTCTGTGAGTAGCGCAGATTTTCTTCAGTGTAGGTCTTGTAGACTCCCTTGGACAGAGCCTCTTCGTCGCAGAATCCAGTCCACACCTGCTGGCCCTTCTCACCGTGGATGATGGCCGTTCCGGTGTCCTGGCAGAAAGGCAGTTTGCCCTTGCAGGCCACTTCGGCATTGCGCAAGAAGGTCAGTGCCACGTACTTGTCATTCTCGCTAGCTTCGGGGTCAGTCAGAATCTTGGCCACCTGCTCGTTGTGCGAGCGGCGCAAAAGGAAGTTGACATCGCGAAAGGCTGCATTGGCCAAGCGGGTCAATGCCTCGGGACTAACTTTCAGGATAGTTTTTCCTTCAAACTCACTTACCGACACGCCGTCCTTGCTGAGGAGGTAATACTCCGTGTCGTCTTTACCCAATTGAAACATGGGCGCATACTTGAATTCGGGTGTTGCCATAATTACAATCGTATATAATTTTAATGTAAATGGATTATCGTCTTGGCAAAGGTAAGCAAATCTTCCGATAAATACTCTCTGCCTGCGGCTATTTTTTAATCTTTCCGGGCGCATTTTGCCAAGTTTTTCCCGGGCTTTTGCGCCTCTTTGGCACTGCCGATGCGCTTCTTTGGCATCCCTATTTCCATTGTCAGGCAAATCTTTGTCTTGATTCCTTTGCTGAAAGCGAATCGTTTAGTAACTTCGTCCCGTCAAACACTAATAGCATATCACACCATGAACAAAATTCTAAAACCGCTGGCCACGGCATGTGTAGCCCTGCTGCTGGCTTCTTGTGGGGGCACCCTCCCCTACCAAGACCCTTCGCTCTCGCCCGACGAACGTGCCACCGACCTGATAGGAAGGTTGACTCTGGAAGAAAAAGTATCATTGATGCAATTTGC
The DNA here is from genome assembly GCA_018883785.1 of Candidatus Bacteroides intestinipullorum. Lineage (GTDB taxonomy): Bacteria > Bacteroidota > Bacteroidia > Bacteroidales > Bacteroidaceae > Bacteroides > Bacteroides intestinipullorum. Next base: position 30,174 of record JAHLFO010000066.1, on the reverse strand, counting down.
ATCACCCGCCATCCCACGACTGGACATCAAGGAGTATAACTGGTGGAACGAGGCCCTGCATGGCGTAGGCCGCTCTGGCTTGGCCACCGTCTTCCCTCAGTGCGTCGGCATGGCTGCATCGTGGGACGATGCCTTGGTGCAGGACGTCTTCACCGCCGTCAGCGACGAAGCGCGCGCCAAGAGCAACGAATATGCCAAGTCGGGCGGACTAAAAATATACCAAGGTCTGACATTCTGGACGCCCAATGTCAACATCTTCCGTGACCCCCGTTGGGGACGCGGACAGGAGACTTACGGCGAAGACCCCTACTTGACTGCACGCATGGGCGTCAACGTCGTGCGTGGACTACAAGGACCGGAAGGCTCCAAATATGACAAGCTGCACGCCTGCGCCAAGCACTTCGCCGTACACTCCGGCCCGGAATGGAACCGCCACATCTTCAACGCCGAAAACATCGCCCCGCGCGACCTGTGGGAGACCTACCTGCCCGCCTTCAAAGCATTGGTGCAGGAAGCAAACGTAAAGGAAGTAATGTGCGCCTACAACCGCTACGAGGGCGAACCTTGCTGCGGTAGCAACCGCCTGCTCCAGCAAATCCTCCGTGACGAGTGGGGCTTCCAAGGACTGGTGGTATCAGACTGCTGGGCCATCTCCGACTTCTACACGCCGGGACGCCACCACACCGAACCCGACTCTGCCCACGCATCAGCCAAGGCTGTCGTCAGCGGCACCGACCTGGAATGTGGCGAAAGCTATCGCTCGCTGGTGGAAGCCGTCGGCGAAGGCCTCATCAGCGAGAGCCGCTTGGACACGGCCCTGCACCGTGTGCTGAAGGCTCGCTTCGAACTGGGTGAGTTTGACAAGGATATACCTTGGCATCAGATCCCCCTCAGCGTGGTGGACAGCAAAAAACACCGCGAACTAGCCCTACGAATGGCCCAGGAAAGTATCGTCCTGCTCCAAAACCGGAACAATATCCTCCCCCTGAAGAAGGAAGACTTAAAGATAGCCTTGGTAGGTCCCAATGCCAACGACAGCATCATGCAGTGGGGCAACTATAATGGCTTTCCCTCGCACACCGTCACGCTACTGCAAGCCCTGCAAGAGCAACTGCCTACCGACCAGCTGATCTACGAACACGGTTGCGACCACACCTCTGCCGTGGCTCTGCAAAGCCTCTTCAATGAATGTACCGCATCCGACGGACAGAAAGGCTTCAAAGCGTCCTATTGGAAAGACCTGAATCACACAGAAGGCAAGCCGGATGTAGTAACGCATGTTTCCAACCCATTCCGCTTCACCACGGCGGGTGCCATCGTCTTTGCACCAGGTGTACCTCTGGGAGGCTTCCTTGGCGTCTATGAGACAACCTTCAAGCCGACAACGAGCGAAGATGTGGTGTTCAGCTTCCACACCCAAGGTGGTGCCCAGCTATACATCAACGGCCAGCAAGTGGCCTCTGTGCTCAACATGAAGAGCAATCGCGTCCACGTGCTGAAAGCGGAAGCCGGGAAATCTTACGACATCAAGGTCACCTTCGCGGCCACAGAAGGTGACTGCGCTACCCTGAACTTTGACTTCGGCCGCGAAGTCCCCCTCGACCTAAGACGCTCGGTCGACCGTGTGAAGGATGCCGACGTAGTCATCTTCGCCGGAGGCATCTCTCCGGGACTAGAAGGTGAGGAAATGCCGGTAACCATTCCGGGCTTCCGTGGAGGTGATCGTGAGCGCATCGAATTGCCAACCGTACAGACCGAACTACTGAAGGAGCTTCGCAAGGCAGGCAAGAAGATTGTCTTCGTCAACTTCTCCGGCTCAGCCATGGCGCTGACTCAGGAATCCAAGCTGTGCGATGCCATCGTGCAAGCCTGGTATCCCGGACAAGCCGGCGGTACAGCCATTGCATCCGTGCTCTTTGGCGACTACAATCCGGCCGGACGCCTGCCCGTCACCTTCTACAAGAGCACAGAACAACTGCCAGACTTCCAGGATTACAACATGAAAGGCCACACCTACCGCTACATGACGGAAAAGCCCCTATTTCCTTTCGGTCACGGACTGAGCTATACCACCTTCGACTATGGCCAGGCCAGCCTGTCCGCCAACGAGGTGAAATGCGGTGAGACCTGCACGCTGACCATCCCCGTGACCAACACGGGCAAGCGCGACGGCGAAGAAGTAGTGCAAGTATACCTGCGCCGTCCCGACGACAAGGAAGGACCAGGACATACACTCCGCGCCTTCCGCCGCATCCTGCTAAAGAAGGGAGAGACGCAGCAAGTTACTTTCCAGCTGGACGGCAACAGCTTCGAATGGTTCGACACCGAATCCAACACGATGCGTCCGCTCAAAGGGGATTATATAATTCTTTATGGCGGCACATCGGATCCCTCGAAGTTGCAGCGCATACCCATAAAATTGATTTAAGCACACCACCTTGGGGAAGGAAAAGAGCCGAAAAGTCTATCCGTTTCTACTCCTTCCCCAGCTTCTATCATAAATAATGGAACGCCAATTATGCAAATCCCACGATAAATTATCATTTGATTTTATACTTTGTACAACATATCACATGGAAAAAATTATCAAAATAGACAGCGTGGAATGCTACAACAACCTCTTCGGTTTGGAGACGTTGCACCCGCTGGTCAGCGTTGTGGACTTTCGCAACGCAACGCGCTTTCCCTCCCAATTCACGATGAACTACGGCATCTACGCTCTGTTCCTGAAAGAAACCCTCTGTGGGGACATCCGCTACGGCAAGCAAAAATATGACTATCAAGAAGGAACCGTCGTGAGCTTCGCTCCTGGACAAGTAGCCGAGGTGACAATGCGCCCTGATGCACAACCAGCCGGACAAGGTATCCTGTTCCACCCCGACCTGATCAAAGGCACCTCGCTGGGGAGAGGCATCAAGCAATATTCCTTCTTCGCCTATGCCAGCAACGAGGCCCTACACACATCTGAAGAGGAACGCGCTATCATTATGGATTGCCTGGCCAAGACACGCCTGGAGCTACAACGCCCCATAGATAAGCACAGCCGCCGCCTCATTACCCGCAACATTGAACTGCTGCTGGACTACTGCATGCGCTTCTACGAACGCCAATTCATCACGCGCACGGTGGTCAACCGCGATGTACTGGCCAAGTTTGAGATGCTGCTTGACGAGTACTTCCAAGGCGAACACCCCCAAAACGAGGGCTTGCCCACCGTGAAATATTTTGCCGACAAGGTCTGCCTCTCACCCAACTATTTTGGCGACCTCATCAAAAAAGAGATGGGAAAAACGGCACAGGAATACATCCAGAACAAAGTCATTGACCTGGCCAAGGAATTGATACTCGGCACAGACAAGACAGTCACAGAGATAGCCTACACGCTGGGATTCCAATACTCCCAACATTTCAACCGGACGTTCAAAAAGCATACGGGTGTCACACCTAGCGAATATCGCAAGATACAAGCATGAGGAGTGGCAGATAGAGTGACTCAGCGCAGACAGAGGCTGTCCAACCCGGCGAGCGGCCCGTTAAACACATTGAGGTCCACATTGCCCCGGATACCGGGTACGGCACCCACATCGGTGTGCTGCCAGAAATGCCACGGCCCGTCATAACGGACGGAATCCACGTAGTAATGGGCTATCCAGTAGGGGTAGCGTTGGAAAATGCTGTCATTGAGGTAGCGCAGCTTGAATTTGTAGGAAGCATAGAGGATAGGCGTCACGCCATAATGGTCCTCGACATGGTCCAGCCACGTCTTCACAGCACGCTGCAAGTCAGCCTTGCTCCACCCTTGGGTGGTCTCCACATCAAGCACCGGGGGAAGGTCACCCTTTTGCAGTCGGACGGTACGGATGAAGAAATCGGCTTGCCGATGCGCATCAGTACGGGGAATAAAGTAATGGTAAGCACCGCGAATGAAACCATGAGCGCGAGCCGAGTCGAAATTGGCACAGAAAGCCTCATCGCCATGATCGCCTCCCTCGGTAGCCTTAAGAAAGATAAAACGCAAGGGGAACTCTCCAGCGCGTTGCTGGGCCAAGAGTGACCAATCTATGTCCCCCTGGTAATGTGAGATGTCGATACCGTGTACTTCGTAGGAGCAAGGCAAGCACACGCCATAGCCCTTCTGCCCGTAGCAGGGTTTCCAACGATAAGCGTATGGCCGGATGAAAAACCAGTAGAAGCCAGCCGAAAGCACCACGGCCAGACAAGCGGCTACCGACCAACGCACCCATCCCGGCATCGGGCGGGCAACGGATTGCTTTCCCTTCGTCGGACGTCGGCCAGAAGAAGGAACACGACGGGGCGCAGGCTTGCGGACAGTCACCTTCCGGGACGTAGTAGCCGCCTTCGGAGTGCGAGAAACCGACTTCTGGGCGCGAGGAACAGGTTTATCGGTACGTGTGGGTATCGTCATTTACTGAGAAAAAAGGCCAAAAGAAAGGGCGGATTTTCCCGCCCTTTCCTGATTATCACATAAACACTATTGTGCAAGTAGCTTACTTCTGATGCTCTAACTGCAACGTCTTCGTCGGCTGGTCGCAGACTTCCGTCGGGCCGAAGTACTGGATAGGACCGGGATACGTGTAACACGTCTCCTCAGCCCACTGCTCGCGTTGTGCAGCAAATGCCTGGAAAGGTGCACCGTCCAGACGAACCAATGCCTTCTGAATGACGGGTTTCATCTCGCCGTGGCGACGCTCCATGTTCATCATCATCGTGATGGGCACACCGCCGGCAATCCACTCTTCGGCGGGAGCTGTGAGGTTGCGGATGGAGGACATATAACCCGTTTTGCCATTAGCAATCAAAGCAGCGGCGGCAAAGCCCAAGGAGTAACAGTAGTCTGCGTCGAAGTTGGACGGGGCAGCGCAACGGCCTTCGTAGCCGAAGAAGTGGTGTTGTGCGGCGAACTTGCCCACGTACTTACCTTCCTTCTTCCACTGAGCCAGTTTGTTGCCTACCATCTCGGAGAGCAACTTCTCAGTTTCGATGAGGGACACCTGTACGTTGCCATGAGGGTCGCGGTCGAGGGAGAGCTGACGAGCCACACCTTCGGGCAGGCTGGCATAGATAGCGGCATTCTCAGGCGAAAGCTTGCTGATGATATAGTTGCGCTGTTCGGCTTTGTCCACCTGAGCAAACTCCTCGGCGTTAGCGGCGAGGAAGTCATTCAACTCGGCAATGAGACGCTTCATCGCAGGGATAAACTCAATCAAACCTTCAGGGATGAGCACGGTGCCAAAGTTGTTGCCTGCTGCGGCGCGGTCGGCCACCACTTGCGCAATGTAGGTAACGATGTCGTCCAGCGACTGGTCCTTGGCTTCCACTTCCTCGGAAACAATGCAGACGTTTGGTTGCGTCTGAAGGGCACATTCCAAGGCGATGTGCGAAGCAGAGCGACCCATCAGCTTGATGAAGTGCCAATACTTGCGGGCGGAGTTGCAGTCGCGTTCGATGTTACCGATGACTTCGGAGTAAGTCTTCACGGCAGTGTCAAAGCCAAATGACGTCTCGATCATCTCATTCTTCAAGTCACCGTCAATCGTCTTGGGGCAACCGATGACCTGCACGCCGTAATTCTTGGCAGCGTAGTACTCGGCCAGTACACATGCGTTGGTGTTGGAGTCGTCGCCTCCGATGATGACCAATGCCTTGATGCCCAGCTCCTTCAGGATTTCGTATCCTTTCTCAAACTGGTCTTCCTTCTCCAGCTTGGTGCGGCCAGATCCGATAATATCAAAGCCGCCGGTGTTGCGGTACTCGTCAATGATGTCTGCCGTCAGTTCGATGTACTTGTGATCTACCAACCCGCCGGGTCCCATCAGGAATCCGTAGAGTTTGCTTTCGGGATGAATGCGCTTGACACCGTCGAAGAGACCGGAGATGACGTTGTGTCCACCGGGAGCCTGTCCGCCAGAGAGAATTACGCCCACGTTCATAGCGGGGCATTGTGCGGGTTCAGCAGCTTCCTCGAACTTAATGAGGGGCATACCGTAGGTGTTGGGGAACAATCGTTTGATTTCTTCCTGGTCGGCCACGGATTGCGTGGCTGCGCCTTCCTGCACTTTCACGTGTCCGCGGAGAGCTTTCGGAAGTTTGGGCTGATAGGCAGCCCGTGCGATTTGCAATGCGCTTTTAGTCATTTCTTTATTATATTAAAGGTGTAGATAAATCTGCTTGTAAAATGCGTTGCAAATTTCGTCTTTTTCCTGAAAAAAAGCAAGCATGAGGCGATTTTTTTCAACATCATTGCACCTCATCCACACTCCATCCGCCGCCCAATGCCTTGTAGACGTTGACCATGGCCAGTTGGCGGTCGCGGAGGGCGTTACTCAAACCTATCTGGGCATCCAAGTAAGTACGTTGGGCATCCAGCAGGTCCATGTAGGCGATGGCGCCGTTTACGTACTGCAACTGGGCCAGCTCCAGAGAAGACTTTGACGATTGTTCCAACTGTAGACGGGTCTGGTAAATCTCCTTCATCTTATTGAAAGTGGCTATAGCATCATAGGCATCGCGCAGGGCGGTGAGCACAGCCTTCTCGTAGGCGTAGGTGGCACGTTCACGGGCGGCCTTGCGCGCCTTGAGGCGGGCGCGATTCTTGCCGAAGCCGAAAATGGGTTGCAGCACGGTACCGGCTATCAAGTGGTAGGGTGACTCCAGCAGATGTTTCACCTCATCGTTCTCCGCGCCCAGCTGGCTGGTCAGGGAGAGGCTAGGGAACATGCTGGTATAGGCCACGCCCACCTCGGCGTAGGCGGCTATGAGTGCCTGTTCGGCCTCACGCACGTCGGGACGACGCTCCAACAAGGTGCTGGGCAAGCCGACGGGAAGGGCATCGGGGAAATTCACTTCTTGCGGAAGGGGGGCACGGCGGATCTCATGCGGATAGTCACCGGTGAGGAAAGCCAACTCGTTCTCCTTCAGCGTAATCTGACGCTCCAAATCAGGCACCAGCGTCGAGGTGCGCGCCAATTCCACCTGTGCCTGGCGAAAGGCCACCTCCGAAGTCAGACCACCCTCATAACGAATGCGAGCCAAATGGAGGCTCTCACGGCGGGCATCAACGGTCTGCCGCACGATGTTCAGCTCATTGTCCAACGCTACCAGCTCGAAATAGGACTGCGCCACACGGGCTATCAGACTCATTTGCAAGGCACGGCGGTTCTCTATCGAGCCGAGGAAATCGGCCAAGCTGGCATCACGCGCCCAACGGAGTTTGCCCCAGAGGTCCAGTTCCCAGGAGATGGTGGCCTTCAAGTCCACCTGATTATCGGGGTCATAGCTATTGCCACCGTAGTTGTCTCCCTCCTTCTCGCCATAGACACGGAGACCGACCTGCGGAAAGAGGTTGGCCCAGTCGATGCGCTTCAGGGCGGCCTGCTCCTTGATGGTAGACTCGGCCATCAGCAGATCCTTGTTATAGTCCAGCATCTTGCGGATCAGTCCTTGGAGCAAGGTATCGGGATAAATCTCCTGCCAGGAATAATCGGCAATGGTGGCAGAATCATTGCCCATGCCGTCCAACGCCAAGGTGTGCGGCATGTCCAGCTCCGGGCGCGTATAATGTTTGCCCAGCTGGCAGCTGCCGAGCAGCAAGACGCATGCCGCGCCAATCCAGAGGCTGCTCTTCATATAGTCATAGTTGGGTAGATTCATTTTGCTTTCCTCCTTTGCAATTTGTTTTGCACATTGTATATCATCACGAAGAAAAACGGTATAAGCAGGATGCCCACCGTCACGGCCGCAATCATGCCGAAGAACACGCCCGTGCCTATCGACTGGCGACTGGCCGCACCAGGACCACTGGCTATCACCAAGGGGAAAATGCCGAGGATGAAGGCGAGCGACGTCATCAGGATGGGGCGGAAACGGAGTTGTGCAGCGTGCAGAGCGGCTTTGAACACATTCACACCGGCATCGGCCTCATCCTTGGCAAATTCCACGATGAGAATGGCGTTCTTGGCAGCAAGCCCCATCAGCATCACGAGGCCAATCTGGAAATAGGTGTCGTTCTCCATGCCACAGATAGAGATGCCGATATAGGCACCCAATGCAGCTACCGGAAGCGAGAGCAACACCGCGATGGGGATGCTCCAGCTCTCGTAGAGCGCGGCAAGGAAGAGGAACACGAAGAGGAACACCAGTGCCAGGATGACGCCCGTCTGGCCGCCTGCCTGCTTCTCCTGATAGGACAATCCGCTCCATTCCACGCCGATGTTGTCCGGCAGGCGCGTACGCGCCACCTGCTCGATAACTTCCATTGCCTGACCCGAACTGTAACCCTGCGCAGCCTGTCCGCGAATGACGGCAGTGTTGAACATGTTGAACCGCTTGATGCTGCCCGGCCCTGTGGTATACTCCGTGTTACCCAAGGCGGTGAGCGGGATCATGTTGCCGTCTGAACCACGCACGAAGAAGAGGCTGATGTTGTCGCGGTGTTCGCGATAGGGTGCATCAGCCTGGAGGTAAACACGGTAGATGCGGTTGAACATGTTGAAGTCGTTGACATAGACTGAGCCGGTGTACGCCTTCATTGTGTTGAACACGTCGGCCATGGGCACGCCCAGCATCTTCACCTTGTCACGGTCCACATCGAAATAGAGTTGCGGTATCTCCGCCTGGAGCGACGAGGAGAGGTTGCTCAGCTCCTTGCATTGCGAGGCGTAGTACATCAGCGTGTCCGCCGCTTGCACCAGATTGTCATAGGTGGCGTCGCCACGTGCCTCCAGCTGCATTTCGAAGCCGCCGGATGTTCCCAGACCGGGAATGACGGGAGGTGTGGAAATGTAGAACTTGCACTCGGGATACTCCGTCAGCTCACGACTGACATTGGCCATGATCGCGTCGATATCCGTGTCGTCACGCTCCTTCCACTCTTTAAGGATGACCGTCAGTTGCGCGCGCGCTTGGCTGGTGCCCACGCGGGGGCTGGTACCGGTGACGTTTTGCACGTATTCCACTGCCGGGTCTTCCATCAAGAAAGCAATGGCACGGTTGGTCACGGCACGGGTGCGCTCCAGCGTGGTACCCTCGGGCATCTCCAGCTCCACGGTGAAGTAGCCTTGATCCTCTGTCGGGAGGAAGCTGGTGGGAATCAGCCGGTAGAGTACAAATATGGCTATCAGCACCATGCAGAAGCCGATGCCCACCCGTCGCGGATGCTTGATGATGCGCTTGATGCCGCCCAGGTACTTGCCGTTGCCAAAGTCCACCCAGCGGTTGATGGCGCGGAAGACGCGATTTTTCGGTTTGTCGGGATCCACAGGCTTCAGGATGAGCGAGCACATCACGGGGCTGAGTGTCAAGGCCACCACCGTGGAGAGCAGCACCGATATGGCGATGGTCACGCTGAACTGGCGGTAGAGCTGGCCGGTGATGCCCGACAAGAAGCTGACCGGCACGAACACGGCGGCCAGCACCATAGACGTGGCAATCAACGCGCTGGTCAGGCCGTTCATCGCCTTCTTCGTGGCTTCGTAAGGACTGAGGTGCTCTTCCTCCATGATGCGTTCCACGTTCTCCACCACCACGATAGCATCGTCAACTACCAAGCCGATGGCCAATACCAATCCCAGTAGCGTCAGGATGTTCAGCGAGAAGCCGAAAATCAGCATGAAGCCGAACGTGCCTATCAACGAGATGGGTACTGCCACCAACGGAATGACCGTGGCGCGCCAACTCTGCAGGAAAAGAAACACCACGACAATCACCAAAAATAGAGCCTCGAACAGCGTCTTGTACACCTCGTGGATGGATTCAGAGATATAGGTGGTGATATCGAAAGGAATCTCATACGTCATCCCCTCGGGGAAGGTACGGCTAATCTCTTCCATCGCCTGCTTGACGCTCTCGGCCACCTCCATGGCGTTGGCGCCCGGCAAGAGGTAGACGCCCATGATGGCGGCATTGCCCCCATTTATACCACTCTCCGTGTTGTAGGATTGCGCTTCGAGGGAGACGCGGGCAATATCGCGCATGCGGATCATCGAACCGTCCGGATTGGCGCGTAGCACGATTTCCTCGAACTCAGCGGCACTGGACAAGCGGCCTTGCGCCGTAATGGGAATGGTGAAGTCCAATCCCGTCACCGGCTGCTGGCCCAACACGCCGGCCGCAGACTCGCGGTTCTGATCTTTCAGCGCGTTCTGCACATCCTGCACGGTCAAGCCATAGTTGGCCAGGCGGGCGGGATCCACCCAGATCTGCATGGCGTAATAACGGCTACCGATGTTGGACACACGCCCCACGCCGGGGATGCGGCGCAAGAGGTCGAGCACGTTCAGCGTGGCGAAATTGCTCAGGTAGATTTCGTCAAACTTGGGATCGTCGGAGGTCAGGCAGATAGTCATCAACTGGCTGGATGCCTGTTTCTCGATCTCGATGCCGTTCTGCACCACCTCGGCGGGCAGGCGCGACTCGGCCAGCTTCACGCGGTTCTGGATCTCCACGGCAGAGAGGTCGGGATCGGACGAGATGTCAAAGGTGATGGTGGCCGAGAATCCACCCGAGTTGGAGCTGTTGGACTCCATGTAGAGCATGCCGGGCGTACCGTTCAGCTCCTGTTCGATGGGGGTAGCCACGGCCTGCGACACGGTCAGGGCGCTGGCACCGGGGTAGGACGCGCTGATCTTGACCACCGGGGGCGTGATTTGCGGATATTGGTCGATGGGGAGCATCGTCAGGCCAATGAGACCTACGATGACTATCAGGATAGAGATGACCGCCGAAAACACCGGGCGGTCGATGAAAAAGCTGACTTTCATTCGTTCGGGGTAGTTGAGGATTGGGATTCAACGTCTTCTTTCTTCGCGGCCACGCGGATGCGGATGCCCGGAGTCAGCTTGTGGTAGCCCTCGGTGACAATCATCTCGCCGGGAATGAGTCCGCGTTCCACCACCACATTATTGCCAAACTCAGGTCCAAGCTCGATGAAGCGGCGCTCGGCAATGGAATCACGGCGCATCACGAAGACGTAGGCACCGCCCTTTTCGATGATCAGGGCCTTCTGGGGGACAACGGTGGCATTCTCGCGCACGTCGAGCAATGCTTTCACCTTGGTGAACTGGCCGGGCAGAAGGACACGATCCGGGTTAGGCATCTCAGCGCGCACGGAGAAGGTGCCCGTCTTGGGATCCACCTGCGGGTCGGCAAAGTCCACCATGCCCTTATAAGGATACTCGCTGTTATCGGCCAACGTAATGGTGACGTAGGGCTGCCAGGAGCGAGTAGAGTCCTTCTGTCCGATGACCACGTTGCGCTGGCGGCTCTTCAGGTACTCCAAGGCAGTCATGCTGTAGTCCACCTCCACGGTATCGCTCTTCACCACTGTAGCGAGCAACGACTCCCCGCCAGGCCCCACCAGGGCACCGAGATCCACATAGCGTTCGCTGATGTAACCGGACAGCGGCGAGCGCACCACAGTGTATCCCAGTTCCTGCTCCGCCTGATCCAAGTCGGCCTGGCTCATGCCCATGCTGGCCACGGCGGTCTCGTAGGCGGCTATAGCGTTGTCCAGGTCCAGTTGGCTGGCAGCATTCTGCTCGTAGAGGGGACGTATGCGGTCGAGGTCGCGCCGGGTCTTCAGCACGTTGGCAGAGTCCTTGCGCAGCTGGGCGCGAGCCTTGTCCGCCTTGGCGCGGTACTGGCGCTGGTCGATGACGAAGAGCGCCTGGTTCTTGGCCACGTACGAGCCTTCCTCAAACTCCATACTCTCCAGGAAGCCTTCCACACGGGCACGCACCTCCACGAATTGCTGCGCCCGGATGCGGCCCACGTATTCGCCATAAATCTCCACGTTTTCTACGCCCACCGGCTCAACGATAACCAGCGGGGCTTCGGGTTCCACCTTCTTGGGCCACGTCAGGACGACATACAGGCCGATGACCACTACGAGGCAGGCCGCCATAAGGATGAGCCTCTTCTTGCGCAAGTGCAATTCTTTCTTCGTAAAAAACAGTTTCATACTTTGCTCTTATTCAATGCTTGGTTTTATAGTTTAGCGTTATCCTTTCCGCACATCTCCTTTCCTCTTGCAAAGATAATGCCATTTTCCCAATTATGAAAATCCCACCCCCTATTTTCGCGTCCAAATGGCGGGGATACAGCAATCCGGCGGCCCGTGTGCCGGAAAAGTGTGGAAAACGGATACACATTTTGGGGAATTAATCCACACCCCTCCTCCCTCCCGCCAGAGTGGCATGACATCCCGCCCCGACAAACGACAAACGACAATTATTTTTTGGGTTTCATATCCCAAAGACTTTAGAATAGGCTTATTATTATTTTTAACTTATAATTTAATACCCTCTCTTTCCAGCCCGTCCTGCATCGATTTCCAGAAAAATCAATTGTCGTTTGTCGGCGCAACCCCGGGCACCTGCAAAAAAAAGCTCGAAAAAGCTGCAAAAAATGCCCGCTTATCGCCCCTCAGAATTTGGTCATCTCAAACATTGTGCTTACCTTTGTCACGTCAAGGCCGAGACACCGCAAAGCATAGTTTGGCAGAACCTCCCCACCCGCACTTCCCTCCACCAAAAGATGAAGCGCGTCTTGTCCGGACAAGAAAATGATTTATCCACTAAAAAAACAAGTAATTATGGCAAGCAGAAAAGCATTGAAAAAGGGAATCAACTATATCGTCGGCGAGCTGTTCACCGAATGCGTGTATATCAGCCTGACCCTGCCCGAAGCAGACAAGGCAAAGGCAGACAAGGTGATGACTGACATCCTGGACATGCAGGACGACTTTGTCAGCCGCATCAGCCACACCGAACCGGGCAACGTCAAAGGATTCTACAAGAAACTGCGCGAGGACTTTAACGCGCGGGTAAGCAGCATCCTGGAAGCCATGGGCCAACTGAAAAACTGATTATTAATGGTTAATGATTAATGGTTAATAATCAGCGGCAAGCGACCAGCAAGCCTTATCACTAACCACCAGCCATTAACCATTAACCTTAACCATTAACCATTGACCATTAACAACCGCTCATGGTGAACCGCTTGTACAGATTCATCTACTTCCGCCTGCTGGGTTGGAAAACACGGATTGAGGTGCCCGCGCATGATAAGTGCGTCATCTGCGCGGCACCTCACACATCCAACTGGGACCTGTTCTACGGCAAGCTGTTCTGCGGGATGTTGCACGGCAAGGTGCACTTCCTGATGAAGAAGGAATGGTTCTTCTTCCCGCTGGGTCCCTTGTTTAAGGCGTTGGGAGGCATCCCCGTGGACCGCGGGCGCAACGCCTCGCTCACCGACCAGATGGCCGCCCGCTTCGCGCAGTGCCGCACGTTGCGCCTGGCTGTCACGCCCGAAGGCACCCGCCGCGCCAACCCAGAGTGGAAAAAGGGGTTTTACTACATCGCCCTGAAGGCGCAAGTGCCCATCCTGCTGATAGGCATCGACTACCCCACGCGCACCATCGCCTGCACGCAGAGCCTGATGCCCAGCGGCGACTATGAACGAGACATACGCACCATCAAAGAATACTTCACCCACTTTCGCGGGAAGAAACCCCAAAATTTCGCGACATGAACCCGCTACGCGTCACCCTCTGGCAGACGGACATCGTCTGGGAAGACAAGTCAGCGAACCTTGACCGCCTGCGCCTGTTGCTGGAGGAGCTACGCGGGCAGACGGAGCTGGTGGTTCTGCCGGAAACCTTCTCCACAGGGTTCAGCATGCACCCCGCCGCCCTGGCTGAATCCGTGGACGGGCCTACCCTCACCTCCCTCAGACAATGGGCGGCAACGTATGGGGTGGCCATAGCCGGGAGCTACATCGCCTGCAACACGCCTCACGACGGGCACTATCGCAACCGCGCCTTCTTCCTCACGCCCGAAGGCGATGCTTACTACTATGACAAACGCCACCTCTTCCGCATGGGGCGCGAGACGGAATACTACGCGCCCGGACACGAGCGGCTCATCGTCCACTACCGGGGATGGGCCATCTGCCTGCTGGTGTGCTACGACCTGCGCTTCCCCGTATGGAGCCGCAACCGGCGAAACGAATACGACCTGCTAATCTACGTGGCCAACTGGCCCGCTTCGCGACGAAAAGCATGGGATATCCTGCTGCAAGCACGCGCCGTAGAGAACATTTCCTACGTCTGCGGTGTTAACCGTGTAGGAGACGACCTGCATGGCGTCCTGCACGATGGCGGCACCGCCGCCTGGTCGCCCCGAGGCGAGCGGATGGCCTCCATACCCGACCATGCGACGGGCACAGTGACCCTCACGCTGGATGGGGATGCCCTGCAACGCTTCCGCGAAAGGTTTCCCGCGTGGAAAGACGCGGACGAGTTTACGATAATTTAGTGGGAACGTCATAAAAACAACATGTCATGAAACAGCACAGCACCCTCCTAAGCACGCTCCTTTTCCTATTGGCAAGCGCGCTATTCTCCGCCTGCACAGGCACACGGCGGGACATCACCCCGTCTGCCGAATTCGCGCCCTATATCAGTGCCTATACGGGCGGCGTCATCTCCTCGCGCGCCACCATCCGCATTGAGCTGGCGCAAGACCTGCCGATGGTGGACCTCAACGATTTGGCCGACAACCCCTTCAGCTTCTCGCCCGCACTCGGCGGAAAAGCCCGTTGGCTGGACAATCGTACCCTCGAGTTCGAGCCCGATGAAGGCAGTCTCCGCCCCGGCGAACTCTACCACGGCACCTTCCGCCTGGGCGACTACCTGACCGTGCCGGACGGCTTGGAGAAGTTCCGCTTCTCCTTCCGCGTACAACCGCGCACCTTCACGATGCACCTGGAGACACCCGTCATCACCTCGCCGGAATACCTGTCCGTGGCGGGCGAAATCCGCCTGAGCGATATCCTTCCCACCGCCGATGTAGAACGGATGCTCTCCACCGACCACAAAGGCACAGTCATCCGCCTCACCCCCACCGACAACGCCCTGTGCCACGCCTTCACCTTGGACAGTATCCCCCGAGAGAAACAGGACTACACGCTGACGCTCACCGCGGACGGCACGCAGGCAGACATCGACTGCGAACAACGCTTAGACATCACCGTCCCTGCACGCGGCACCTTCCGCTTCCTCTCCGCCCGGCGCACAGACACGCCGGAGGACGGACTGGAAATCACATTCTCCGCCCCGCTGGACGCCGCGCAGGACTTAAAAGGACTGGTAGAAATCAAAGAAGCGCCCAACGCTCTCCTCCAGATGAAAGCCAACAAAATCCTTGTCTACCTGGACGAAACGCAGAAAGCAGACGGCCCGCTGACGCTCCTCCTGCACGAGGGCATCCGGGATGCAGCCGGACAGAAACTGGGCGCCTCGCACTCCATCGCCTTCAGCGAGTTGCACCTCAAGCCGCAAGTGCAACTGTACGCCGATGCTACCATCCTGCCCGACTCCAAAAAACTGCTTGTCCCCTTCCGCGCTGCTAACCTCTATGCGGTGGACCTGAGCGTGGTACGCATCTTCGAACAAAACATCCTGACTTTCCTGCAAACCAACACGCCCGAATCTGCCAACGAACTGCGTCGTGCCGGCCGCCTCGTCTACAAGAAAACACTCTACCTGGACGAAGACCAGACCAAGGACATCCACCAATGGAACGACTACTCCATCGACCTGGGCGGGCTCATCCGGCAAGAACCGGGTGCCATCTACCGCATCTACCTCTCTTTCCGACAGGAATACTCCGCCTATCCGTGCGATGGCCAGACACCGCATCCTTCCTTCACCAAGGAGCGGTCGACGCCGCTGGTCGAGGACGGATTGACCGAAGCGGAAGCCGCGGAGTGGGATGTGCCGCAAAGCTATTTCTATTATAACGGAGGCGTGGAGTACGACTGGAGTCTCTACGACTGGCGCGAGCAGGACAACCCGTGCCACCCCTCCTACTACATGAACAGTAGCCGCGTGGCCGCCTGCAATGTCTATGCCTCCAACCTGGGACTGATTGTCAAGGGCAACACGCTGAACCGCCTTTGGGTGGCTGTGACCGACCTCCTCACTACCCGGCCCGTGCAGGGGGCAGACATCACGGTCTACAACTTCCAGCTTCAGCCCATCGGCACGGCACGCACCGATGCCCAAGGATTTGCCGAAATCATCCCGGAGGGAACCCCTTTCATCGTCTGCGCCTCTGACGGCAACCAAAAAGCCTACCTGCGTGTGGTGGCCGGCGAAAACCAGTCCGCCAGCCGTTTCGATACCGGAGGCAAACGCATTGAGAAGGGATTGAAAGGATTCGTCTACGGCGAGCGGGGCGTATGGCGCCCGGGCGACACGCTACACGTCTCCTTCATGCTGGAAGACCGGGAGCGGCGCATCCCCGACACGCATCCCGTCACGCTGGAGATGTACAACCCGCGCGGACAATTCCACGCGAAGCTCATCTCCACACAGGGCATGAACGGCCTATACACCTTCCAAGTGCCCACCCGAGCCGACGACCCTACCGGACAATGGAACGCCTACGTCAAGGTGGGTGGCAGCACCTTCCACAAAAGCCTGCGCATCGAGTCCGTCAAACCCAATCGGCTCAAGATAAACACAAAACTTCCGGAAAAGATGCTCCATGCCTCGCAAAAGGAAGTGCAGGCAACGATTTCCTCCGCCTGGCTGACGGGTGCCACCGCCTCCCGCTTGAAGGCGAAGATGGAAATGTCGCTGACGAAGGTGAATACACAATTCCCCCTATACAAGCAATACATCTTCAACAATCCCGCCACGGACTTCACCACGCAGAAGGCAGAGGTGTACGACGGCCAGTTGGATGCCGACGGCAAGGCAATCTTCTCCCTGAAGCTTCCTGACGCCTCCACGGCACCGGGCATGCTGAACGCTACCCTCACCACCCGCGTCTTCGAACCGGGAGGAGACGCCAGCATCTACGTGCAGCATGTCCCCTACTCGCCTTTTGACTCCTACGTGGGCATCGCCCTGAACCAACCGGAAGGCAAGAGCATCGAGACGGACACGGAGCATCGCTTCGACATCGTCACCCTGACGCCCGACGGGAAACCCTCTGACCGCACCGACGTGGAATACAAGATTTACAAAATTGACTGGAGCTGGTGGTGGGAGAACCGCGAAGAATCCTTCGGCACCTATGTCAACAACAGTTCGGTCACGCCCGTAGCCAGCGGACAGCTGCAAACCCAAGCGGGTAAAGCCAGCTTCACCTTCCGCGTCAACTATCCCGACTGGGGACGCTACCTGGTCTATGTCAAGGACAAGAAGAGCGGGCACGCCACGGGAGGCACCGTCTACATCGACTGGCCCGAATGGCGCGGACGCTCTACCAAGACCGACCCGGACAACCTGAAGATGTTGACCTTCTCGCTGGACAAAGAGACGTACAAGCCCGGAGATAAAGCCACAGCCTTCATCCCCGCCTCTGCCGGAGGACATGCACTGATAGCCATCGAAAACGGCTCCACCGTGCTCCGCCGCGAATGGATAGAGGTGAAGGACGAAGAAGACACGCGCTACACCTTCGACATTACGCCGGAGATGGCACCCAACGTCTACCTGCACGTCACCCAGCTCCAACCTCACGCACAGACGGTCAACGACTTGCCTATCCGAATGTATGGCGTGGTACCGGTGATGGTGACCGACCCTGCCACTGTCCTCCATCCGCGGATAGAGATGCCCGACGTGCTCCGCCCGGAGACCGACTTCACCATCCGTGTAAGCGAACAGGCAGGCAAGCCCATGACCTATACCTTGGCCATCGTGGACGAAGGATTGCTGGACCTCACCAACTTCCGCACGCCCGACCCATGGAATGAATTCTACGCCCGCGAAGCGTTGGGCATCTCCACGTGGGATATGTTCGACCAAGTATTGGGTGCCTACGCGGGACGCTATGCCCCCATCTTCAGCACGGGTGGAGACGAGATGCTGAAGCCCGCCGATGCCAAGGCCAACCGCTTCAAGCCGGTGGTGAAGTTCATCGGGCCGTTCCGGTTGGACAAAGGAAAACACAACACCCATACCATGCGCCTGCCCCAATATGTCGGTTCGGTGCGCGTCATGCTCATCGCCGGACAGAACGGGAGCTATGGCAACGCCGAAAAAACAGTACCCGTACGCACTCCGCTGATGTTGCTTCCCACCCTGCCGAGGATCCTCTCTACCGGTGAAGAACTCCAGGTGCCTGTCAATGTCTTTGCCATGGAGAAAGGTGCCAAAGATATAAACGTCTCCATCCGGACGGAAGGAACGGGACTCTCCATCATCGGCCCGTCCAGCCAATCCCTCCGCTTCGAGCAGCCGGGAGACCAACTGGTCAACTTCCGCCTCAAGACATCCGGACAGACGGGCAAGGCCACCATCCGCTTCACAGCTTCGGGAGACGGACAACAGGCCAAGGAGAGCGTGGATATAGACGTGCGCAACCCCAATCCGCCCGTCACCCTCCAAGAACGCCGATGGATAAAGCCGGGAGACGAAGCAACCTTGTCCTACGATACCGGCGGAGCGGATGCTTCCGTCCGTCTGGAAACATCGCGCATACCTTCGCCCGACTTGAGCCGGCGACTGGCTTTCCTTCAGGATTATACCCACGCCTGCACGGAGCAACTTACGTCGAAAGCGTTGCCATACCTCTTCCTCGACGCCTTCCAGGAAACAGATGCCAATGTGTCCGCCCGGCAAAGTTCCAACGTCAGGGAAGGCATCCGGCAACTCTATGCCCGCCAGTTGCCCAACGGAGGCTTTGTCTACTGGCCTACCCAGGCCGTGGCCGATGAGTGGGTAACTTCCTATGCCGGCATGTTCCTCACACTGGCCGCAGAGAAGGGCTATGACGTCCATCGCAACACCTTGGAGAAATGGAAACGCTTCCAGCGGGCTGCCGCCCAAAATTGGCGCCTGGCGGACTATACTGACCCGAACCAACAGGAAACAGCCTGCCTGCAACAATCTTTCCGGCTCTACACATTGGCCTTGGCCGGTGTCCCCGAACTCGGCGCCATGAACCGCATGAAGGAGCAAGAGACTTTGCCCGCCTCCGCCCGCTGGCGCTTGGCCTCCGCCTATGCCCTGGCCGGCAAGTCGGAAGCAGCCGGCGAACTGGTCTTCAATGCCCCCGCTACGGATGCTACGGGCAGTGCCCTCTATGGCTCTCCTCTATGCGACGCGTCGATGGTCCTGGAAACGCTTGTGTTGATGGGCCGCACCGATGAAGCCCTGCGGAAAGCCCAAGAGGTCTCCAAATCTTTGTGCGAGGAATCCGGCTTCAGCACCCAATCCACCGCTTTTGCCCTCATGGCCATGGCTCGCCTGGCCAATCAAGTATCCGGCACGCTGCACTACGAATGGGCTTTGAACGGGAAGGCACCGGCCGAAGTAGCTTCGGGAAAGGTGGCCTGCACGCATCTCCTGCCCGCCACCGGACAAGGCTCCGTCCTCATAAAGAACCGGGGCGAAGGCAGTCTGGAAGCCGCACTCATCACCCGCCTGCAACCTCTGGAGGATACCTTGCCCGAACAAGCACAAGGGCTCCGCCTGCAGGTCACTTATACAGACCTGAACGGAAAACCCGTCTCCATAGACCACCTCCGCCAAGGCACCGATTTCACGGCCCACATCAGCGTGGAAAATACCGGTACGAAGGATTTGACCCACTTGGCCCTGACGCACATCCTGCCTACCGGTTGGGAAATCTTCAATGAACGGCTGAACGGAACCGCCTCCCAGCCAGCCTGCACCTACCAGGATATCCGCGATGACCGGGTACTGACCTATTTCGACTTGAAACGGGGCGAACGCAAGCAATTTGCCCTCCGCCTGCAAGCCACCTATGCAGGGGTATTCATCTTGCCCGCCGTGCAATGCGAAGCCATGTATGACACCCGCATACAAGCACGCACCCGTGCCGGACGAATAGAGGTGAATCCATGACGAAGTGGGGACATACAATAATAATAGGTTTAACCCGGCTTTCCCCCTGGCGGAAGGCCGGGTTACTCTGTGTCGCAGGCTTGCTGTTGGCGTATGCCTGTTGCCTGCCCCGCGACTTGTTCCGCGTTCCATACGCCACGGTGGTGACGGACCGCCACGGCGAATTGCTGGGGGCACGCATCGCCCGTGATGGCCAATGGCGCTTCCCGCCGTGCGACACCGTGCCCTGGAAATTCGTCCGTTGCCTGCTGGCGTTCGAGGACCGGCATTTCTATCACCATCCCGGCGTCAACCCCCTCTCCATAGCCCGCGCGGCCTGGCAAAACATCCGACAAGGAAGGATTGTCAGCGGAGGAAGCACACTGACCATGCAGACCATCCGCATCTCACGGAACCGTCCGCGGACCTTCACCGAGAAACTGGTGGAAATGATACTGGCCACCCGCCTGGAGCTGCGCTGCTCCAAGGACGAAATCCTGGCCCTCTATGCCTCGCATGCCCCCTTTGGAGGCAATGTCGTGGGATTGGACGCGGCGGCTTGGCGGTACTTTGCCCATCCCTCCTCCGAACTTTCCTGGGCAGAAGCCGCCACCTTGGCCGTACTCCCCAACGCGCCTTCAGCCATACATCCCGGCAAGGGACGCGAAGCCTTGTTGCGCAAGCGGAACCGGGTGTTGCAACTCCTCCGGGAGCAAGGCGACCTCAGCCCATCGGACTACGCCCTGGCCCTGGACGAACCTTTGCCGGATGCCCCGCTTCCCCTTCCCCGCATCGCGCCCCACCTGGTGGACCGCCTGGCCTCCGAGCATCCCGGCCAGACCATCACCTCCACCCTCGACAAGGAACTGCAACTACAGTTGGAGGCCCTGGCCGAACGACATAGCCGGGAATTTGCCCGAAGCGACATACGCCACCTGGCCCTCCTGGTCATCGACCTGCCCGCCAACCGGGTCGTAGCTTATTGTGGAAACACCGGCTCCGACGCATCGGCAGATGGCAGCCAGGTAGACATCATCCGCGCACCGCGCAGCACAGGCAGCATCCTGAAGCCCTTCCTCTACTATGCAGCCCTGGAAGAAGGACTGATCTTGCCCCACACCCTGCTGCCGGACATACCTGTCAACATCAATGGATTTGCCCCGCAGAATTTCAGCCGGCAGTTCGAAGGAGCCGTCCCCGCCTCGGAAGCACTGGCCCGCTCGCTGAACATCCCCGCCGTACACCTCCTGCAACAATACGGCGTGCCCAAGTTCCACGAACTCTTGCGGCAAGCCGGACTAACCACCCTCAACCGCCCT
Organism: Candidatus Bacteroides intestinipullorum; assembly: GCA_018883785.1. Classification (GTDB taxonomy): domain Bacteria; phylum Bacteroidota; class Bacteroidia; order Bacteroidales; family Bacteroidaceae; genus Bacteroides; species Bacteroides intestinipullorum. The sequence goes on along the minus strand of JAHLFO010000066.1, from coordinate 8,970 downwards.
CCCTCGCACTACGGGCTCTCGCTCATCCTGGGCGGAGCGGAAGCTACCTTGTGGGACGTCACTTCGGCCTACGCCCGCATGGGGCGCAGCTTGCTGAACCTGCCCCAAGCTCCGTGCACCCTCGTCGCATCCGGGGAAGCTGCATCCGCCCCCAAGGCAGACTTCTTCCGCCCCGGAGGCACCTGGCAGGTGTTCGAAGCCCTCACCGAAGTCAACCGCCCAGAGGAAATCGACTGGCGGTCCATCCCCTCCATGCACCCCGTGGCCTGGAAGACCGGCACCAGCTACGGCTTCCGCGATGCCTGGGCGGTGGGCGTCACGCCCCGCTACGCCGTCGGCGTATGGGTGGGCAACGCTTCGGGCGAGGGCAAGCCCGGCTTGGTAGGCGCACGCACGGCCGGTCCCGTCCTGTTCGATGTGCTGAGTCTCCTGCCTGCTGCACCAGCATGGTTCGTTCGCCCCGACGGCGTATTCGTCGATGCAGAGGTTTGCCACCTCTCCGGACACCTGAAAAGCCGCTTCTGCACGGAGACAGATACCTTGCTCATCTTGCCTGCCGGGCAGCGCACCGCCCCCTGCCCGTACCACCATCCCGTCGTCCTCACCGCCGACGGCACCCGCCGCGTCCATCAGGAATGCGCCGACAGCGAGCCTACGCGGCAATCCAGTTGGTTTGTCCTGCCGCCCGTCTGGGAATGGTACTACAGGCAGCATCATCCCGAATACCGCCCCCTGCCCCCCTTCAAAGCCGGATGCGGCGAAGATGCGTTCCAACCCATGCAGTTCATCTACCCCACCCCCGGGGCACGCATCACCCTGCCCCGCCAACTGGACGGCACGCCGGGACGCCTCGTCGCCCGCGTGGCCCACGGACAAACCGACGTCACCCTCTACTGGCACCTCGACCAGGACTATCTGGGCACGACCCGCGACTTCCACGAAATCCCCCTGCAACCCTCCCCCGGCCCCCACACACTCACGGTCGTAGACGGGGAAGGCCGCACGGCCTCCGTAGCCTTCAGCATCGCCGAGTAGGACTTAACCCCGTCCATACCCCACCTCAACCGGGCTGGAAGCCGGAGCCAACCAGGAACCAATGGCATTGGTCCCTACAATCAATGGCATTGATTACCCCCAATCAATGGCATTGATTCCCCCCAATCAATGGCATTGATTCCTCCCAATCAATGGCATTGGTTCCCGGATGACTCCCAATCCCAACCGGCACAAGTCCGGCTCCCAACCCGCACAAGTCCGTATGCCAACCCGCACAAGCCCCGGTGTTTACCCTCCTTTTTAGTGTTTTTAACGGAAACGGCCCCGCAAAGAAGGCGCACTTTGGCGCGAAATCCGTATATTTGTGACATTGAAAAAGTCATCCATAATTTACCATTTAACTACCACATTATTATGAAAACCAACTTAAGCTCCCAGATTACGCTCAACCGCGTATCGACCCGGTACTACCGGCCGGAGAATGCTTTCGAGCGTTCCGTGCTCACCCGCCTGGAGAAGATTCCTACGGACATCTATGAAACCGCCGAAGAGGGCGCGAGCCATATCGCCTTGGAAATCGCCCAGCTCATCCGCGAGAAGCAAAAAGCCGGACGCTTCTGCGTGCTGGCCTTGGCCGGTGGCAACTCTCCCCGCAATGTCTACGCCGCCCTCGTCCGCATGCACCAGGAGGAGGGACTGAGCTTCCGCAACGTCATCATCTTCAACCTCTACGAATACTATCCCTTGTCGCCCGATGCCGTGACCAGCAACCTCAACTCGCTGAAGGAGATGCTGCTGAACCACGTGGACATCGACCCGCAAAACATCTTCAGCCCCAGCGGCACCATCCCGAAGGACACCATCTTCGAGTATTGCCGCCTCTACGAGCAGCGCATCGAGAGCTTCGGCGGGATAGACTTCGCACTGCTGGGCATCGGCCGCGTGGGCAACATCGGCTTCAACGAACCCGGCTCGCGCCTCAACTCCACCACCCGCCTCATCCTGATGGACGGCACCTCGCGCAACGAAGCCGTCAAGATGTTCGGCACGCTGGACAACACGCCCATCAGCGCCATCACCATGGGCGTCTCCACCATCCTGGCCGCCAAGAAGGTGTACCTGATTGCCTGGGGCGAGGAAAAAGCCGCCCGCATCAAGGACTGCGTCGAAGGCCCCGTCACCGACGCCATCCCCGCCTCCTTCCTCCAGACGCATAACAACACGCACGTCGTCCTCGACCTCTCTTCTGCTTCCAATCTGACCCGCATCCAGCACCCCTGGCTGGTGACTTCGTGCGAATGGACCGACAAGCTCATCCGCAGCGCCATCGTATGGCTCTGCCAGCTGACCGGCAAACCCATCCTGAAACTGACGAACAAGGACTATAACGACCACGGCCTGAGCGAACTGCTGGCCCTCTACGGTTCGGCCTACAATGTGAACATCAAGATATTCAACGACCTGCAACACACCATCACCGGATGGCCGGGCGGCAAACCCAATGCCGATGACACCTACCGTCCCGAGCGCGCCAACCCCTATCCGAAGCGCGTCATCGTCTTCTCCCCGCACCCGGATGATGATGTCATCTCCATGGGCGGCACCATCCGCCGACTGGTAGAGCAGAAGCACGATGTGCACGTAGCCTACGAGACCTCGGGCAACATTGCCGTGGGCGACGAAGAGGTGGTACGCTTCCTCCACTTCATCAATGGCTTCAACCAGTTGTTCAACAACAGCGGCGACCAGGTCATCAACGAGAAGTATAAGGAAATCCGCCAATTCCTCCGCGAGAAGAAAGACGGCGACATCGACACACGCGACGTGCTCACCATCAAGGGCCTCATCCGCCGTGGCGAGGCACGCACGGCCTGCACGTACAACAATATCCCGCTGGACCACTGCCACTTCCTCGACCTGCCCTTCTATGAGACGGGCCGCATCCAGAAGAACCCCATCAGCGAGGCCGACGTGGAAATCATCCGCAACCTGCTCCGCGAAATCCAGCCCCACCAGATCTTCGTGGCCGGCGACCTGGCCGACCCGCACGGCACGCACCGTGTCTGCACGGACGGCGTCTTTGCCGCCATCGACTTGGAGAAGGAAGCCGGCGCCGAGTGGCTGAAGGATTGCCGCATCTGGATGTACCGCGGCGCCTGGGCCGAATGGGAAATCGAGAACATCGAGATGGCCGTTCCCATCAGCCCCGAAGAACTCCGAGCCAAGCGCAACGCCATCCTGAAGCACCAGAGCCAGATGGAGAGCGCACCCTTCCTGGGCAACGACGAACGACTCTTCTGGCAACGCAGCGAAGACCGCAACCGCGCCACGGCCAACCTCTACGACCAGCTGGGATTGGCATCCTACGAAGCTATGGAGGCGTTTGTGGAATATATCCCGTTGTAAGAATTGTTTTATAGTAAGAATTAGAAGAGGGGGTGCCGCAATAGGCATGCCCCTCTTCTTATCGTAAAGCCCGCTCACACGATGTCCTTCCTCAAGAGACACCCCATCTTCCTCACCGCCATCTTGACCCTGCTGGCCGTAGCCGCCTACGAGGCCTATTGGCTGCACGGACTATACACCAGCCAAAAGCAGGCACTCACGACCCAAATCAGTTCCCTGCTGACCGAGGCGGAAGGCTATGAATATGCCGAGAAACTGCGCAAGAGCCTGGAGTCGGACACCACCGTCCTCTATACTCCCTCACCCAATCCCACGGGCCAGGTCATATCCATCGGCATGGACACGCTCAAAGGAAAGCCGAAGGAAATCACTGTATACCGCATTGACCCCGACACGGAAGCCGGAAAGATATTCATCGCCGGTAATTTCGATATCCGCCGGGTGGACGAACTCTTTACCCTCTCCCTGGACTCCATCGGACTGCCTTTGACCCACCAGCTACGTTTCTTACGCGACGAACAAGCGGTTGATTCTGTCTGTACAGCAGGGTACCGGCCTGCGACGGACGACCCGGTCATCCCGATAGTCTCCAACCTCAACGCCGGTACCTACGAATTCCGCTCCCCGTCCTTCTCCGCACACATCCTCCGGGGAATGGCAGGCGTATTGGCCGTGTCGGCGGGCATCCTGCTGACGGTCATCGCCGCCTTTGTCTTCATCGACAGGGCCTTGCGGAAACAGCGGGACCTGGAGCGGATGAAAAACGACTTCACCGGCAACATCACCCACGAACTGAAGACGCCCATCGCCGTGGCCTATGCCGCCAGCGACACCCTGCTGGAGTGCGGCGACCTGGGCAACAATCCCTCCCTGCGCGAAGAATACCTGAACATCATCAAAGAGCAACTGGACAAGCTGACGGGGCTGGTGGAAATGATTCTCTCCACCACGCTGAAGAACAGGGACAGCCTGCAACTCGACCTGACCGATACCGCCATCAAGCCGCTGCTGGAAGAAGCCGCCGCCCAAACCCGGCTGAGCGCCAAGAAGCCCTGCACGACAACGGTCTCTGTCTGCCCCGACGACCTCGCCGTCCGGATGGACCGCAAGCTGATGTCCAGCGTGCTCTCCACCCTCTTGGACAATGCCGTGAAGTATTCGGGCAAGCAAGTAACCATTGCCCTCGAAGCCAGGCAGGACGGAGACAAGACCTGCATATCCATCGCGGACAACGGCATCGGCATCGCCCCGCGCGACCAAATCCACATCTTCGAGAAATTCTACCGGGTGCCCACCGGCGATGTGCACAATGTCAAAGGCTACGGCATCGGACTGTTTTTCGCAAAGAACATCGTGGAGAAGCACGGCGGCCGCCTGACGGTGGAAAGCACGCCGGGCAAGGGCAGCACATTTTACATCGAATTATAGCATGGACAAGATACACGTACTGATAGTAGAAGACGAACCCACATTGGCCAGAATTATCAAAGACGCCTTGGAGGCCAACCACTTCCGGGTCTCCCTGGCCGCCGACGGCGAAGCCGGACTCGAAGCATTCGCCCGGCTCTCCCCGGACATTCTGGTGGCAGACATCATGATGCCCCAACTGTCCGGCCTGGACATGGTGCGGAGGATTCGGCAGACGGACAGTCGCACGCCTATCCTCTTCCTGACAGCCAAGAGCACGGTGGACGACGTGGTGGAAGGTTTCCACGCCGGGGGCAACGATTACCTGAAGAAGCCCTTCGGAATGAAAGAACTGATGGTGCGCATACAAGCCCTGCTGGGCAGAATTACCCCCACCTCCGCCCCGCAGAAAGAGAAGACACAAATCGGCCACTACCAGTTCGACCCCGGCAAACGGACACTGACCTACCTGCCCACCGGCGAAAGCCACGAACTGCCCAACCGGGAGAGCGAGATATTGGAACGCCTCTGTCGCCATCCGCATGCCATCGTCCCCGCCAAGGACATCCTGCTGGACCTCTGGGGCGACGACGACTTTTTCTGCACCCGCAGCTTCCAGACACTCATCTCCCGACTGAGACGCCGCCTCTCCAAAGACCCCGACGTGAAGCTGATTAACCAGCGGGGAGAGGGCTACCGGCTACTCTATTGACTGACCCCGACATCCGGCAAAGGACAGACCTACTGCGGAAGCAGGCATAGAAAAGGTGCCACCTCTTTATAGAAAAGGTGCCACCTCTTTATGAAAAAGGTGCCACCTCTTTGTGGGAGAGATCGGATGGAGGCGGCAGCGACAAGCGGACTTCCTACAGGTCGATGCTGAACTTCAGCAGGAATTCCCGTGGCCGGAGGTAGGTCAGCGTATAGGACTGGAGCGTGGAAGACACCACCCTGCGCCGGTATTCCGAAGTGCCCGCCACGTTGTTGGCCAGCAAGGACAGTTCCCAACGCTTCGTCCGGTAGCTCAGGGAGACATGGCAGAAATAATTCAACCCGAAACTCTTCTCGCTGCTGTGATACAGTTCATTGTCCCACGACAGCATCCACCCGGCGGCAGGAAGAATATGGAAACCGCCATAGTGGGACCAATCCACCACGCGGCCGACCGGGACGGAAACATCGCTCAAATCCTTGCGGCAGGTGACCGTTGCCTCGGATTTCCCCTCCACGGAAAGCCACTTGAGCGGGCGGAGCGAATAGTCCAACGACACGGCGTAACCATCCACCCGGCCCTCCATCACCTGTCCGGAAGACAAGAACGCATAGCCTGCGGAGTGGAACGAGCCGTTCAATCCGACCGTAGCCCTGCCCCAAAAGAAAGTCTTCGCCAGGCGGGTGCTGATGCTGTACGAGTCCGAACGGTACGTCCGGGTCGTGGCCTGCTGCACATAAACGTCATTGTCCAACACGCTCTCATACAAGACATTGCCGGAAGAGCGGACATACATCGGACGGAGATTGAAAAAGAGTCCCGTCACCGGATGGCGATACTGATAACTGCCCAACAGGATGTGGGAGAACCGTTCGCCCATCTGCCCGCTGCCCGCATATTGATTGCGGTAGGACGTAAAGAGAGGCCCTGCGACCAAGGACGTCCCCTCGCGGGGCGTGGCCGACAACCGGTAGTTGAAAGACCACTCGGACTGCGGAGACAACTGCCACTCCCAGCGCAAGGACGGTTCCGCCCAGACACGCCCGGCAGTTGAACCTTCATAAGCCTGCCGGACATAGCTGACCTTGACGCCGCCCTCCAGCCGGTGCTTGCCGAACCTTAACTGGGTGGAAGGCTCCCAATACGGCTGCGCCAGCTGCCAGACGATTCCATTGACGGATTGCCGCCTGTAGTCGAATCCCGCCGTATTTTTCAGGAAATGCCGGCCCAGCTTCTTGCTGAAAGCTGCCTCGTTCCGGGTGGAAAACAGATTCAAGTCCAGCAGTTGGGTCTGCCCGTCGATGGTCAGGAGTTGGCCGGGCAGGAAGGTACAGCCGGTGGAGGAATACAACTGCCACACGTCTCCCCGTGCCGTGGTGTGCGACAGGCTCAAGTCCTCGGAAACCATGCGCTTATAGGGCTTGACACTCAGCGGGACATCGCGGTCGTTGCAATGCATTGTTCCCGCTCCTGCATCCCAGTCGGCATACACCCGGGTGCTGCTTCGAAGATAGGTGCGGTCGGCATTCAGGGTGTAGCATACCTCGCCTTTCAGCTCCTTCCGCCGGTTGGTCAGGCTATAATCTTCCGTAATCACGGGCATCCCGTCGATGGTCAGGTAGGTGAGGGAACTCCCGCTGCGCTGTTCTTCCCGGTCGAGGAAGCCGCTGGCCTGGACGCGCAGGTCGGCATCGCGTCCGGTCTTCCACAGCCAGTTGCCGGCCAGAAGATGGCTGCTGTTGAACGTGTAGCGCTGCGCGCTGAAGTCCGGGCCGCCCAACTCCATCAGGCTGATAAGTCCCGCCTCGGCCTGGTAGCCGCCCAGGTCGGCAATGTCCTGTACCTCGTGGCCGATGTCGGTGCCCGTGTTGTTGTTCTTATACATCATCACGGTCTGGAAATGCTTGTTGAATTGCATCCCCATCAGACGGTTATCATACGTCACACCTTCGCCCCGCCCTGCCACACCCGCGCCCAGGTCGGCCAATCCCGTCCACACCGAACGGGCATCTTCCTTCAGGACTATGTTGAGCGCCGCCTGCTCGCTGAAGCTGACCCCGCGCAGGGACTTCACCTTCTGATGATGCTCCAGTACCTGCACATCCTGCACTTTGTCCGCCGGGATGTTGTTGCTGGCCACGGCATACTGCCCGCCCATCAGGTCGAGACCCTCGATGTAGAAAGTGTTGATGGCTTTGCCCTGATACTCGATGCTGCCGTTAGGCTTCACCTCCAGTCCCGGCATCTTGGCAATGACGTCGGCAATGGAGCGGTCCTGGGCTTGCTTGAAGTTGGCTACGGAATAAGTCAACGTATCTCCCCGCTGGGAAATGCGTTCGGGCTTTGCCACCACTTCCCGAAGTTGGAAGGCCGCTTCCGCCAGTACGATGTCCTGCCCGTCCCGGAATCCGGCCACCGGCAGGGTGACGGACTTGTAGCCCATGAAGCTGACGGTCAGGTGGTCGGCTCCAGGCAGGCGTTTCAGGGAGAAATGCCCGTCCCGCCCCACGACTGCAAAGGCCAAGAGTTTACCTCCGTCAGCATAGAGCACGACATTGGCCCCATAAAGCGGCTGGCCGGACGCATCGTGCACAGTTCCCTCGAAAGGCGAGGAGGACTGAGCCATCCCCCTCGCCATCCCCCAAACGCATACTAAGATAAAAATGAGTGTACGCATAGGTTCATTCCAGGTCAAGATAGTTCTTACGGGGTGCCTTCTGGTCGGTAATCTCATTGCCGCTGGCATCCGTTATCTTGACCACCTTGGCTCCCGAACCGGCCATGAGGTCTTTCACCTGCTCGGAATAAGTCTGTTCGGCACGAAGCCTGCGCAGGGCCAGGTATTTCTTTCGTGTACACTTCACGGGCTCATTTTGGCTTGGCCCAAGTTCCACCTTTACATTCTCCGGGGCCTGCTCGATGCCTACCGCCGTGAAGTGAAAGAAGCCGTCCGCATCCACCGCCTCCAGGATAAGCCCCGGCAGTCCGCCCAACACATACGGGCCGTAGGACAAGGGCAGTTCCGGACAATACCACACTGTCCACGTGCGGCCATACAACCCGGCCTTCGCCTGATGACACGTGTAGCCACAGACCGTCTTCACGCTATCGGTCAATGTCCAGTCCCACTGCGGCAAGGGTTCTTCGTACTTCAGGTCGTCAGCACCTATCATATTCATATAGGTATATTGCCCCGGCTTGGGTTTGCCCGTCAAGACTTGCAGATAGCTCGTATTGGGATACTTCGCCCAAAGCTGTTGCAAGCCGGCTATGCCCGCCATGATATCTTCGGTGGAGTGCTGGAGTTCATCGGACTCCTGAAGATATTGGCGGGCAGCAGGATTATAGAAGACGGCAGTGGCCTCCCCTATGTCCAGATTCCAACGATAGGTTTTCCGTGCTTTGTTGTCACGCAGGGCATCGCAATCGTAAGTGATGCGGTAAACGGC
>JAHLFO010000065.1 GCA_018883785.1 Candidatus Bacteroides intestinipullorum | reverse complement strand
AAGGCCGCAATGATTAATGATAAATGGTTAATGGTTAATACGTAGCAAAAGGAACCATGCACAAGCCTATTAACCATTTATCATTAACCATTAACCATTGTGCGCTTCGCGCACATAAATTATCATTTATGTTACAATCCGAACTCAAACTCCGGCGCGACAAGATTCGCGCCCTGATGGCGGGACAAAAGATTGATGCCGCCATTATCACTTGCAACGTGAATCTGATCTATACGTACGGAAGTGTTATTAGTGGTTATCTTTACTTGCCTCTCGACGGGCCTGCGCATGTATTTATCAAACGTCCCAACAACATGTCTGGTGAATATGTCCACCCCATCCGCAAGCCGGAGCAACTGCCCGATCTGCTGAAAGAATTTGGGTTGCCGCTCCCTGCCCGGCTGATGCTGGAGGGGGATGAATTGCCTTTCACGGAATATACCCGCCTGGCGGCCTGCTTCCCGGACACAGAAGTCCTCCCGGTGGGTACGTCGCTTATCCGCCGGGCACGGAGCGTGAAGACGGAGATGGAGCTTGGCTTCTTCCGGCGTTCTGCCCTGGCGCATGCCCGCGCATACGCACAGATTCCTGCGGTTTACAAGGAGGGGATGACCGATCGTGCCCTGTCTGTCGAAATTGAACGGCTGATGCGCTTGGAAGGCTGTCTGGGCATCTTCCGGGTCTTTGGCCGGAGCATGGAGATCTTCATGGGCAGTGTGCTGGCCGGAGACAATGCCGCCGCGCCCAGTCCTTACGATTTCGCTTTGGGAGGCGAAGGGCTTGACCCCTCCTTGCCCGGTGGTGCCAACGGCACGTTGCTGAAGCCCGGGCAGAGCGTCATGGTGGACCTTGGCGGGAATTTCTTCGGTTACATGTGCGACATGAGCCGGGTGTATTCCGTGGGCCGTCTGCCCCGGCAGGCGTATGATGCCCATCAGGTTTGTCTGGAGGTGCAGGAAACGGTGGCTTCGATGGCCAAGCCGGGGGTGACGTGTGAGGACTTGTACAATGCCGCCATAGGAGTGGTGAATCGTGCCGGATGGGCAGATCACTTCATGGGCATCGGCCAGAAAGCTAAATTCATCGGCCATGGCATCGGGCTGGAAATCAATGAAGCTCCCGTGCTTGCCCCGCGCATGAAGCAAGAGCTGGAGCCGGGCATGGTCTTTGCCCTCGAACCGAAAATCGTGTTGCCGGAAGTCGGGCCTGTGGGCATCGAGAACTCATGGGCGGTGACCGGCGATGGCTTGGAGAAGCTGACGCAAGCCCCGGAGGAAATCATCGAACTTTAATCGCCTTCGTAGTATTCGCCCAGGTAGTAGCGTGCTACGAAGTCCCAATTGTCCTGCAGGATTGTTTTCCCGTGATGGAAGGGGAAGCGTGCGTCGGCCAGGAATCCGGCCTGCATGCCGAACCTCAGCAGGTCGAACGGACAAAGGCCGGGCTGGCAGAAGAGGCGGTAGCCTTCTGTCGTGGCGCGTTCCTCGTCGAACATCGGGTTGTGGCTGTCGCGGAAGCAGGCGGCAACATTGTGGGCCAGCAAGATCCCTTTGGTGTTGGCAAAGAGGACAAACTCTCTTTCCTTCGCCAAGTCGGGCAAAATGTTCCGGCCCTCCCAGCCCAATGTTTGGGCAAAGAAGTGCGTGAGTTCATCATAATCGGCGAAGTAAATCAACGGATGCCCGCCCGAATGTTCCAGACATCGGCGGGCATTTTCGTTCATGCCGGGCGTGGGGAGGATGTCGGGCGGCGGAGTCGGGAGGGTGTGCAGCTCTTTCGTGCCTTTCATCCACGGGGCGGAAGGCGTTTCGCTGACGGGTGCCTCTTCAAAAGCCACGTCCATCAGGTCGTAGGCCACGCCACACAGGGCTGCCAGTTGTTCGTCCTCCGGGTTGCACAGGGTGTAGTCTCCCGGATGCCTCAGGGCAGGGCGGGCCAATTGGGTCCAAAGCACCAGGGCCACATCTTCCAGGTTGATTTCGTCTTCCGTGTAGTTTTCTCCTGTGTGGTAGAAAGGGAGGAGATTCCCGTACCGCTCCCGGTAGAGCCGGACGAAGGTGTTCCATCCTCCATTTTGGCTGATGGCGTCTTGGAAGTACAGGGTCAAGGCCAAAGTCGCTTGTTCTTGCGCTTCGTTTCCACTGTTTTTGAAGAGGGGACACCGGCGTACCGCCGGCAACAGGTTTGCGGCAAAGTCCAGATACCACTTGTCGCCGGGTACGGCCTGGCGTCGTCCGTTGGCTTGCAGCCATTTGTGCAGAGGGATGTTCATAGTCTTTTCAGGGCCAGTTTGATGACTTGTTCCACCGGAGCCGATGGCTCCTCTTTCAGGATGCCGATGACCACTTTTTGCGAGGGGCCTTGCGCGAAGCCCAGCATGGTGAGCGCTGCCACAGCTTCGTCCATCACCTCGCTGTTGGCTGGCAAAGTGACGGTTCCGGTTGTGCTTGCCGCGGCTACGGCTCCTGTCTTGATTTTGTCCTTCAGATCCACGATGATGCGCTGTGCCGTTTTCAGGCCGATGCCCTTCACGCTTTTCAGCAGGTTGGCATTCTCGTTGCTGATGACGTTGATCAGCTCGTTGGGCGATAGTGCCGAGAGAATCATGCGTGCCGTGTTGCCCCCGATGCCCGACACCGAGATGAGCAGCAGGAACAGTTCCCGTTCCTGCCGGTCGGCAAATCCGAAGAGGGTGTAGGCATCTTCGCGTATGGCTTCGTAAATATACAGTTTGCAGTCCTTCTTGCCTTGGATGGCGGAATAGGTGTTGAGGGAGATGCTGGTAGCATATCCCACGCCATTGCAATCAATGACGGCGGTGGCAGGGGTCAGTTCGGCAAGTTCGCCTTTAAGGTATTCTATCATATTTCTGTATAACTATAAGTGCTGATGATGAGGCGGTTATTTAGCTGCTCTTCCGCCCGTGCTTACAAGCTCCTCCGTCCGTGCTCGCAGGCTCTTGCGCCCGTGCTCGCGGGCATACCTGTACGCAGTGCCGGAGTAAGCCTCCCGGTTGATTCCGCGAAGTTAATCATTCTTGCTGAATTATGGCCTCTATTCGTTCATTAAACTTTCCCTGAACATAAAGTAGGTCAAGTCCGCCCGGTTGATTGGGTACGTCCGGGCAACGTGTGTCGCTCTTTCATCAGAATTATCTTTTTTATAGAAAAAGACCCTCTGATATTCTTTGCTTATCTGAGAAATTTCGTACTTTTGGGGCGAAATGCGGATGTGTCGGAAAATGAAAACAGAACTACATACGAAGCGGACGTTTCCCTGCCCGGTGAAGTCAGGAGACTTTGGGGTGGGGCTGTTTTCGTGCCTTTCTTCAATGGCTTTAAATATTTTTATGGTGAATAATTTGCATATTCGCATAGGTTTGTTACCCCCCCCCTCCCCATATTCTGTAAAAATCGCTATATATCAATAGATTATACGAAAGCGCCATATCGTTTTGCCGGGCGGCATACGAAGCACTTTTTGTGCCCGTATGCTGCCCGTGCCCTTTCTATGCCCCCTTACGAACCAATAAACTTTCAAGCACATGGATGAAATGAATAGCATACTAAAGCAATCTGCGACCATCCGCTTAATCTGTGTCGTTTGTGTGTCGTTTCTCTTCGCCTCTTGCGAGAAGGACGACCGGCACAATACGCCACACCCCGACAAAGGCGTAGTGGCCATATCGGTGGACTTGCCGCAAGGAGATGATGAGGAAGAAGATGCCTATACGGTAGAGATTGACGGCACGACCGCCGACGGCAAGGAAGGCCGCTACACCGTTTCCGACCCGCTGCCTCCCGGCGAGTACACCGTGCTGGCCTACAACACGCCGCAGGGGTTCACCGTGACGGACGGCATCGCCCGTGTGGAGCGGACAGATGGCACGGCGCGCGCCCTCACCGACTTCATCAATCCCCTGCCGGACTATCTCTATTCGGGCACGGAGCGGATAACCGTCGTGGCGGACGACACCCTGCGCATGAACCTTGACGTGGTGCAACGGGTGCGCGACCTGCACATCGAACTGACCGTGACCGAGGGCGACCCGGAACGCATCGCTGCCATAACGGGTACGCTCAGCGGTGTGGCGGAAGCCTACGACCTGCGGAACGAAACGCTCTACGGTGAAGCGGTCAGCACACGACCAACCTTCACCCGTGATGGCGACAAGGTGTCGGCAGACTTGCGTCTGCTGGGCATCATGGGTGATGCGCAAACGCTAAGCATCCTGCTGACTTTCAGCAACGGTGACACGCAGTCCGTTGAGAGCGACCTGACGGAAGTCCTTGCTGGATTCAACGGCAGTACCGAACCATTTACTCTGACGGGCAACCTGCGCACTCCCGTGGAGGGAGGCTTTGCCGGCAGCATAGACGGTTGGCAGCAGGCGGACGGAGGCAATGCGGACGCGCATTGATGGAGAGATTAGGAATAAAGAAATATAACCCCCAAATTACACAATTTA
>JAHLFO010000064.1 GCA_018883785.1 Candidatus Bacteroides intestinipullorum | reverse complement strand
TTGCCACCCGGATGGAAATCGTTCAGTTGCTTGCCCACCGCGCCGTCCGTCCACTTCATCAGGCGCACGACCTCTTCATTGACCAGCACGTCGCCCAGTTTCTGCAACGAGTCGCCCTCGATGATTTCAATGCCCATCGTTCGTGTATAATGCCGATCCACGATGTTGAAGTTAAGCGTGGCAATGCGCTTTCCGTCGTTGCCATAAAGGGGCTGCGTCCAGTACTGTCCCAAGACGCTGTTGGCCGCCTGGCCTACGCCCTCCACATAGGGCTGGCGGCGGAGGTAGTCGCTGACGCCTTGTGCGCGCTCCACATCCATCCAGCACTCAGCCTGTACCAAACCCTCCACACGGAAGCCCATGTCGCGGTGCATTAACATATTGTATTGCAAAGCCGTCACCATCAACAAGCCCAGCACACAGCTTACTCCCGCAAACTGCACGGCCAGCAGCCCGCGCTTCCAGCCCTTCTTGCCGTCGGTGTAGCGGCGGAACACCTGCGTGACGGGGATACGGGCAAACATCCGTCCCGGCAACACACCTGCCACCACGACCAGCACCGCCACCGTCAGCAGCGGCACCCACAGCGTCTGCCACGTGAAGAGTGAAGCCAGCGGGGTGCCCAGCAATTCTTCCACCACCCCGCCGAACAGCCACAGCAACAGGACGGACAGCACAGCAGCGGCCAGCACCATCGCCACCGTCTCCAGCATGAACATGGTGAACACCTGTCCCTCGCCTGCCCCGCTGCACTTGTGCACACCCACAGCCTTGGCGCGATGGCTCAAGGTAGCGATGGAAATAAGGATATAGTTCATGGCCGACACGAAGAAAATGGCAAAGCCCAGGAAACCCAGGATGGCCAATCGTTGGCGGGTGTCGGGGCTGTCGGTGTGTAGGTCGGGCAAGGAGATGACACTGAATTCGGTGCGCCACCCATCGTAGCTGAGGGGCGTGTGGCGGCCGATGACACGGTCGATGCCGGCGTTCACCGCATCCACATCTTCGGCATGCCGCAAGCGGAGAACGGCATAGAAAATGTCGTTGCCTTTCCATCCGTTGCCAAATACATAGCCGCCTCCAGCATGGATTGAACGCACAAAGTCATAGTGGCCCAGGAAAGTATTGTCCGGCATGTCGCGATAAATACCACGCACGGTCAGGCGGTCCTGCTTGTTCAAGGTCAGTTCGCGGCCGATGGGCGATTCGTCGCCGAAGACCTCTTTCGCGAAGCTCTGCGAGAGGAAGACGGCATTCTCCCGCCCCATATCGCGCCGGTCGCCCTCCAGCACCTCGATGCCCATCGTGCGGAAGAAGGCGGTATCGGCCATGATGTAGCGCGTGTTGTCCAGCAACTTGTCATCAAGGTAAACAGCCTTCCCGCCGAAGTCGGAGACGGTGGTGGCGGATTCCACCCACTGCGACATTTCCTCGGCCAAGGTGGGCGCCATGACATCATAGACGGTGTGGTCGTAACCGCTTCCTCCCGCATCTGCATCGTTGCGGGCACCGGTCTCTTCGTTATAGATGGCGCAGCGTGCCAGCACCAGCCGGTCAGGCTCGGGGTAACATCTCTCATAATTCAGCTCGTAGGCTATCTGCGCGAAGAGCAGCACGCCCACCAGCAAGCCGAGGGTCAGCGACAGCAGCTTGATGAAGCTGGACGTGCGGCCCCGGCGCAGGGTCTGTATCGTATAGTATAGGTATCTCATAAGATGGTGTTTAGCGATTAGCGATTAGTGATTAGCGCTAAGTGATTAATAAGGCGTTCGATAGCAATGTACTAATCACTTAGCACTAAACGCTAATCACTAAATTACGTTCTTCGTGCTCGCCACCACGCTCCCGTCGAACAGGTGCACCGTGCGGTAAGCGAAGGAGGCGTCGTGCTGCGAGTGCGTCACCATGACGATGGTCGTGCCCTCCTTGTTCAGTTCGGTCAGGAGGTTCATCACCTCGGCGCCGTTCTTCGAGTCGAGGTTGCCCGTAGGCTCGTCGGCCAGGATGAGCTTGGGGTTGGTGACGACGGCGCGGGCGATGGCCACGCGCTGCTGCTGACCGCCCGAGAGTTGCTGGGGGAAGTGCTTGGCGCGGTGGCCGATGTTCATGCGGCGCAGGATGGCGTTCACCCTCTCCTTGCGTTCGGCCGCCTTGATGCCGAGGTAGGTCAGCGGCAGCTCGACGTTCTCGAAGACGTTGAGCTCGTCTATCAGGTTGAAGCTCTGGAAGACGAAGCCTAGCCGCCCCTTGCGGACGCGGGTGCGCTCCTTCTCCTTCAGCCCGGCCACCTCTTGGCCCAGGAGGCGGTAACTGCCCTCGGTGGGATTGTCCAGCAGGCCCAATATATTTAATAAGGTGGACTTGCCACAGCCCGACGGGCCCATGATGGCTACGAATTCGCCTTCCTTCACTTCCAGGTTGACGTGGTTCAAGGCTACGGTCTCTACTTCCGACGTGCGGAATACTTTGCTGATGTCGTTAATCTGAATCATGATAAGTATGTATTGGTTATTAATAATGTTATTGATTGATAAAGTTCCACTGCCTATGAAACGGTGTTTCACCACCTATGAAACATTGTTTCACCACCGATAAAACATTGTTTCACCGCCAATGAAACACAGTTCTTCCACAAGGCATCATTCGCTCTTCAGGCTGACGACGGGATTCTCGTTGGCAATGTGCCACGTGCGCCACAAGACGCAGCCCAGGATGACCAGCAGATTGACGATGGCCACGAGCACATACACCGCCCAACCGGCCGAGACGCGGGCGGAGAACATCTCCATCCACAACCCGTTGACGTAGGCCGCCGCGCAGACGCCGACCGCTACCGCCGGCACGGCCACCCAGAGGATGTCGCGGCCCAGCAGCTCGAGGATGCCCGACGCCTCGGCACCGTTGACCTTGCGGATGGCTATCTCCTTGGAGCGGCGCTGCACCTCGTCGGCCGTGTAACCCAAGAGGCCCATCAGCATCACCAGGAACATGACGAGGGCGGCCACCATCATGGCGTTGCGCAGGACGCGGACGGGATTGTAAAGACGGTCGGCTTCGCTCTGCATGGAGTAAATGTCAATGGTCTTATCTGGATAGGCATTGACGGTGGCCTGCTGTAGTTTCAGCAGGTTGTCGCCAAAGGGTTCCTTCAGCTTGAAGAACAGGTTGCCGCCGAAACTCGTTTTGGCGAAGCCGATGTAGGGTGCGGGCTGCTCGTAGAAGCCGCCCATCTGGAAGTCCTTCAACAAGCCGACCACCTTGACGTTCACTCCCATGGTGTTCACCATGCACCCCACAACGTCGCCGCCCCAGTGCATCATGCGGGCCAGCGTCTCGTTCACAACCACCTCGTCATACCAATGCTCCAGCCCTTCCAAGCGGGGCATACGGCCTTTCAAAAGGGTCATGCCCATGAAGTCGGCGTAGTTCGGACGGATTTGGTCGAAGCGGGCGGAGAAGAGCGAATTGCCGCCCTCGTCATTTATCATCGTGCCGCTGTAACCCATCAAGGGGTCGCCGCCGGCCGTCACATCCTCCACATAGGGCAGGGAGCGGAAGAAGTGTTCGGCACCCTCGCTCTCCTCGGCTGTTGCGAAAGGAATATAGCCCGTAGCCACACGCTCCGTGCTGAATCCCATGTCCTTACTGGTCACATAATCATACTGCACCGTCACCATCCACATCACCCCGCAGATGAAAGCCACCCCGGCAAACTGCACGAACAGCAGCGGGCGCTTCCAACCCTTCTTGCCTTCAGTGTAGCGACGGAACACCTGCGTGACGGGTATCCTTGCAAACAGTTGCCCCGGCAACACGCCGCCTATCAGGAAGAGCAGCAGCACCGTCCCGACAGGCACCCACAGGCGGTTGCCCGTAAAGAGATTGGCCAGCCGTGTGGCAGCCGTGTCCTCCACAAAGTCCTGGAAGGCAAAGAGCAGGAATACCATAACCACCAAGGCCAGACCGATGATGAGAGCCGTCTCTGCCAGAAACATCCCGAAGATACCTGCGCTGCTGGCCCCGCTGCACTTCTGCACGCCCACGGCCTTGGCCCGCCGCGACAGGGAGGAGATGGAGATGAGCGCATAGTTCAACGCGGCGATGAAGAGGATGGCAAAGCCCATCACCGTGAGGATGACCGCAGAACGTTTCATGTCCTCATATCCCCGGTACGTGTCGCGCAGCGGGGCAATCTTCGCGGTATAGCCATACACCTTCTTGTCTTCCGACGGACGGTATTTATCCACCATCGCCCCCAAGCGACTGTTCAGCGCCTCGGCATCCGCACCCGGCTTCAGACGGATGTATTGGAAATAAGAATCTCCCCCACTCCACGAATAATTGCTCACCTCAGCCGCCCACGACGGAGGCAGGGAGACAATGCCCTCGGCCTTCAGCGTAGTGTTGTCCGGCAGGTCGGCGTAGGTGCCGCGCACCGTCAGGTCACGCTCATGGTTATAGCTGATGACCTTGCCTATGGGGTCTTCCGTGCCAAACATCTTCCGTGCCAGCGTCTCGCTCAGGTAAACGACATTGGGCTGCTGGAGGTCTTGCACGGGATTGCCGCTCAGCACCTCAATGCCCATCGTACGGAAGAACAGGGAGTCGGCGGCAATCTTCTTGTCGTCGAAGCGGGTGTTACCGTAATAGAGCGGGTTGCTCACCAGCCAGTGTGCGGTGCACGTGGCCGA
>JAHLFO010000063.1 GCA_018883785.1 Candidatus Bacteroides intestinipullorum | reverse complement strand
CCCGCTATGGGCTTCTTGCCTAAATACAGCAATTCCGTCTCAATGCCGTTTGCCTGCAAGGTGGTTTCCACTTCGTGCAGGGCGGTATAGGTGCAGCCCGTTTGATTCGGGCTGCCATTAATCAACAATACCTTCATACGTTCAGAATTTATGCGCCAGTTCAGCCGCTTGCTTGCAGCCGTCCGTCTTGTTGATGTCACCTTCGTTCAATACTCCGGTAATAAGCACTTCGCCAGCCATCTCCCATTTCAGCAGAGCGGCAGAACGTTCCAGCGGCATACGGATGCCGTCCATTACCGTCACGTCGTTTTCTTCGCAGCAGGCTATCAGTCCGCATTTCTTTCCGGCGATATCCTTTCCGCCCACCACGAATGAAAACAGGCGGTCAATCACACCCTTTATCTGTGCCGGGATGGAATACCAGTAGGTTGGCATGGTGAATACAACAGCATCGGCTTCCATAATGGCAGGTGCGATAAGGTTGAAATCGTCGTCGAACGAACAAGCCTTGCCCGTCTTGAAGCAGGTCTGGCAGGCACGGCAACCGCCTATCTTCATCAGTGCGGCATCAAATCGTCGCACCGTGTGGCCGAGTGTCTCCGCTTCCCTGATAAATGCGTCCGTCATGGCAAAGCTGTTGCCATGCTTGCGTGGACTTCCCGTAATAACTGTTATCTTCATGACGCTTCCTCCTTACTTTTGAATGGTATTCGAATTCTGATTGTACGCCTTCGCCACGCACCGCCACTCGCCGTCCATCTTCATCAGCAGCAGGTAGTCGGTGAAGTCGATACGGCCTCCCCATTTCTCTTCCAGCACGCGCACCACGGCGAGGGTCTCTTCTACGTCCACCACGTCGATGCGTGCCTTGAAGTCATCGCCTGCGCCTACGGTGTCCACATTGTGGTAGAACTGCTCGATGCTGCCGTGCTCCAGCTTCCCGTCCAAGTAGCCGAATAAGACGGCTTCGTCAATAAACAATTCGCGGGCATACTTGCTGTTGCCTTCTGCCACACTTTTCACAAACTTCATGGCAGCTTCTTCCACTGCCTTGTACTCTTCGATATTTGCTCTCATGATGCTAATGTTTAATTGATTATCTTGTTTTGATACTGCAAAGGTAGGTGATTCCTCCAGTTTGCACAAGTACCGAAAAATTATTCATATACTGAAAAATTATTCGGTATATACCCGTTACGATATATTATCCTTACCTTTGCAGGCGTAACATTCAATAAAGATAAAACCATGTACGAAAGAAAGATACCCGTAGATTTGGACTGTCCCTTGCGGCTGACCATGAGCCTGATTGATTCCAAGTGGAAGTCATGCATCTTGGACGAACTGCGCCACCGTGCCCTGCGTCCCAGTGAATTGCACAAGATATTTCCCGAAGCCACGCCTCGTGTGCTCGACTTGCAACTGAAGGAACTGGTAGAGGACGGGCTCGTATCGAAGACCATCTACCCTGAACTGCCTCCTCGTTCGGAGTATGCTATCACTCCGTTGGGGATGACGCTTATTCCCATCATCGATGCTATGATTGCATGGGGAGAGAAGAATACAGAATTATTTGAAAAGAAATATGGGAAACGGTAATAGAATTTGGTTGCTTTTCACTATCTTTGCGCTAAGACAAGAGTTGTTTGACAGAAATTTACCGCATATTGCAGAATTTGTGACTGTTTCCAAGTCATTACCTCGTTTTTTGAGAAATGCTTATAAGTAGCTTATTTTTAATATATTCCTATTTTAATATCGTTTTTTCCTACAGAAATCGACCGTCTGGCCCGTTTGCCCGTCAAAGGGCGTTTATCGGATTTTCCGGTCGGTTCGTCGTTTTTTCTTGTGCCGATATAGTGGGCAGGCTATCTTCGCACAACAAATAAAAAACTCCAAACAAGAACTGAAAAAAATGAGAAAGACAACAATGGGAATCGTGCTGACGGTTCTGACCTTCCTGACCGGCTGCATAGAAGACGAAGAGTACACGCAAGGGCAATGGATACGACGATCCGACTTTGACGGCGTGGCACGTTGCGGAGCCAGCAGCTTCACCATAGACGGAAAAGGCTACCTGTGCTGCGGCTACCGTGGCTCCAACCGCGACCTGCTGAAAGACTGCTGGGCCTACGACATCGAAAGCAACTACTGGACACAGTGCGCCGACATGCCCGACGAAGCATCGGGACGGCACGAGGCGGCGGCTTTCGCCCTGAACGGCAAAGGCTACGTGACCACCGGCTCCATCAAGGAACGAGCCGGATTACCTGGCCGACACCTGGGAGTATGACCCTTCATCGGACACCTGGACACAGAAAGACGACTTTGCCGGCGGGATGCGCCACGGAGCCATCGGCTTCGCGGTAGGAGGATATGGCTATGTGGGCACAGGATTTGACGACA
Organism: Candidatus Bacteroides intestinipullorum; assembly: GCA_018883785.1. Lineage (GTDB taxonomy): Bacteria > Bacteroidota > Bacteroidia > Bacteroidales > Bacteroidaceae > Bacteroides > Bacteroides intestinipullorum. The sequence goes on along the minus strand of JAHLFO010000063.1, from coordinate 14,740 downwards.
ACTACCTGAAGGATTTCTACCGCTTCGACCCGAATGCGGCTGCCGGAAGCCAGTGGCAAATCGTGAACGGGTTTGAAGGCGGGAAACGGATGTACGGCCTGGCGTTCGTCATTGATGACGTGGCCTATGTGGGCTTCGGCGAAAACAACAACACGTATGTGTATGACTTCTACAGCTTCGACGGCACGACATGGACCCGCCTGCGCGACATTGCTGACACCAACGACGACGAGGATTATGATGATGACTACACTATTGCCCGCAGTAGTGCCGTGGCCTTCGTGATTGACGGCAAAGGCTATGTGGCCACCGGCGACCGCAACGGCGTCACCAGCGACTATTGGGTATACGACCCCGAGGAGGATTTGTGGACCGGCGACGCGGACGATGACTATACACCGCTGACTTCAGTGCACTACGGCACAGGCGGTTCGTCCCGCAGCCTGGCCGTCAATTTCTCTACCGGCACGCGGGGATTTGTACTGACGGGACAGTCGGGCAACAGTTATTTTGACGATGTGTACGAACTGCTGCCTTACGAACTGGAAGATGATTAATTGTATATGAAGACCTCTCTATTGGTTTTGGTTGGGACAGGCGCGTTGCTCGGACTGGCGACGTGCCTGTCTTGCTGCTCATTTCACGAAGAACCGCGCTGCTGCACTTTCCCGGTGCCGGGAGGCTATGGCTATGCGATACTATACCAAAAGGACACCTTGATCAAGCAACCTTATATGCCGGCCATAAGTGGCAGGCAACCTTTCCGAACGGTGCGGGAAGCACGGGCAATCGGGGAATTGGTCTGCCGGAAATTGCGCAAAGGACACCCCCCTACAGTCACCCCGGAAGAAGTAACAGACAGGATAGAATAGGATGCGCCCCATACGCATCCTATTCTTTTTATACTCCCCCAGCCTCCACATTTACACAAAAAACATACCTTTGCCACGTCACGTTTTTGCCGGTTTGTTCGTCATCTTAGTGTAAATGGAACTCAACGCATTCAAAATATCCGTATGCCCCCTCCGGGAAAAGTTGCTGGCCCAGGCACGCCGGCTGACCGGAAGCGAGGAAGACGCCGAGGACATCGTCCAAGAGGTCTTGCTCCGACTATGGAGCAAGCGGATGGAACTGGACCGCTGTGCCAGCATCGAAGCCTTTGCCACCACCGTGACACGCAACGCCTGCATCGACTGGATGCGCACCCGCCATACTTCCGACTCCGACCTGTCCGAAGGCACTCTCCAGTCAGACGGCCAGACACCGGAAAGCCTGCTGGAGGCTAAGGACGAAATGCAACTGGTGGAGCGCATCATCCGTTCGCTACCGCCCCTGCAACAGGCCATCTTGCGGATGAAAGACGTGGAAGGCTATGAGACCGAAGAGATTGCCCAAGTGACAGGCTGTAACGCCGAGGCCATACGAAGCAACCTCTCCCGCGCCCGGAAGCGCATGAGGGACATTTACCTGAAAACCATAGAAGAAAGGAGGAAAAAACATGGATAGACTGGATGAACTCATCAAGAAGTACTTTGACGGACAGACCACCTGTGCCGAAGAACGCCTCATCCGCCAAGCTTTCGCCAAAGGTCCCGTGCCCGCCCACCTGGAAATGTATCGCCCGCTCTTCATCGGACTGGACAAGCTCTCGGAAAGCCACGCACACGCCGAGGACATGAAGCCGTCACACCGAAGGATTGGCCTACGCTCTCCGCGCCTCCGCTACTGGGCAGGAGGCATCGCCGCAGGTCTCACCCTCTGCCTGGTCCTCACCAAACTCTTGCCCGGCGACACGGCGGAAAGCTACGTCATCATCGACGGGAAGCGGTACACCGACCCAGCATTGGTACAAGCCAAGGCACGTGAAGCCCTGGAGAACGTAAGTTACACCGACGAGGAATTGAATAGCCTGCTTTTCACCCTCGAGCCCTAAAATCACCTAACACAATGAAACAGAACCATTTGAAACTAATCAGCCTCATTCTCCTGGCGTGCCTCTCGCTCTCTCTACGGGCACAAGAAGGGCTGAAAATAGAGCAGCTCTTCACAAAGTACGGCAACGCAAAAGGCGTGACGCTGGTGGAGCTGAACGGAGAAATACTCGCCTCCTACCACATGGACACTTACCTGAGTCTGGTGTTCGAGGACGTCACGCCATACGCCCCGGAGATAGAAGCTTGCCTGGAAGATGCCGTGCAGTCGCTACAGGTCCGCAAACGGCAGCTGGTGAACCAAAGCGGCACCCTGCAAAGCGTCTACCTCCAACTGACCAACGTGCGTCGCAAAGGCAAGAAGCTGCAACGCTACGTCCTCTTCAAGCGGGGCAAAAACACCACGGCCACCTTGATCTACATCGAGGGAAGCCTCAGCGAGAAAGAACTGATGGACATGCTCTATAAGAAACCATAAATAAACTATCTGACAATGAACACAAAAAACATCCTCGCGGGAATGCTGCTGGCCACCCTGAGCCTTCCCGCCTTTGCCCAACAAACCAATGACTCCATCCGCCGCGCCACCATCGAAGCCCGGGGCGACTCCGTCGTCATCCGCAAAGGAGCGGGCGACCTGCGCATCCGTGTCTACGAAGAACAGGCCGAAGAAGGAGAAGAACCCCAGGAAGTGGAAATCTACGAGGGCATCTACCTGGAAAGAGAAGACGAAACGACCAACACCTTCCTCGACGCCTTGCCTTTCATCCCCAAGAAGAAGAAATACAACGCCTACGACCCGCACAATTCGGGCATCTACATCGGCTTCGCCCGGATGACGGACAACTTCATGGGTTTCGGGGACAGCAAGCGTTTCCCCCAAGACCTGTCCCGCTCGTGGGAGTTCGGCTTCAACTTCCTCTCCGCCTACCACAACTTCAAGCGGAATCCTCACTGGGGGCTGAACATCGGGGCCAGCTGGGGTTACCGCTCGTTCAACATCGACGGGGATGTGGCCTTGGTGAAGGAAAACGGCCAAAGCGTATTCTCCGCCGGAGACTCGGACACCCACTACAGCCGGAGCCGCATGCGTCACTTCTTCTTCCGCATTCCCATCACCGTGGAATGGCAACAACGGATATCCACGCGCACACGGATGTTTTTCAACTTCGGCCCTGAAATCGAGATACGCCACGGCATGAAGTCCTTCACCCACATCAATGGCGGCAAAAAGACGCGCGTGGGGCGAGGGATGTACGTCAATCCCGTAGGAGTCAGCCTGCTAGCCCAAGCGGGATTCGGCAACTTGGGCTTCTACCTGCGCTACAACACGTACAGCTTCTTCCAGAAAGGGAAAGGTCCCGATGTGGAGCCGCTGTCATTCGGCATCGCGTGGTATTGGTAAGGAAATGTACAGGCAAAAAAATCTCCCTCTCGCCTTGCGGCAGGAGGGAGATTCCTTATTTATCCGTCAATCGTCAATCAATGAATTTCAATGACACGATTGTTCTTTGCTTTTTCTTCGGGCGTGCACTTCGGCAGATCGATGGTCAACACACCGTCCACAACATTGGCGCTGATGCGTTCTTTCTCCACATCGTCCGGCAGAACCAAGCTCTGTTGGAACTTCGAGTAAGAGAACTCGCGACGCAAATACTTGCGGTTCTCCTTGTCCTCTTCCTTGGTTTCGTTCTTCTTCTCCATCGTGATGATCAACTCATTGTCGTCACCCAGCTGGATGTTGAAGTCCTCTTTCGTCATACCCGGAGCGGCTACTTCCACCTTATAGTCTTTGTCACTCTCAGTCACATTGATGGCCGGTGCCGTAGCGTTTGTCCGAATCATCCAATCGTTATCGAAGAAGTCATTGAAGATACTCGGTAACCAATTCTGATTGTAATTTCTTCTTGAAGGTGTCATAATCTTAATCTCCTATCTTTAAGTTGTTTTTAATCGTTTTTCCTGAAGCCCTCCGCCTTTCGGCTTCGCGCTTCGCCCTATTAATTGCAAAAGCCGTGCCAACGGTCGTTTGCTTACAAAATGTCAGCAAAACACCCTACTTATTAAATATACGCAAACTATTTTAAACCCTTTAAGGGGAATACTCGACATTTTGTCCATTTTCATGTTAATTTGTCACCTCCAAGCCACATAGATGCAAAACCCAATAGGCACAAAGGCATAACACTATAAAGCAGGAGATGCCGTAAAATGGGTAGCATTATCCGTAATATGGATAAGCCCATAACCACCGCTATGCCGTACCTTTACGCCACAAAAAAGAAACCCATAAAACAAAGTAGATCATGCAACTGAATCGTTATCTCCGCGCCTGTGCGTGCACCTTGTTCGCACTGGCAGCCATGAATGGCGCGGCTTGCACTAACGCGCCGAAAAACAAGACGGCAGATGCCACAATCTCCACCGAAAAGGCCCTGCCCAAAGTGTACATGTTCAAGGAAATCAACTCCGAGAATCTGGTGAAAATTTACAAGGCCCTGGGCCGTGAAGCCACGGGCAAGGTGGCCGTCAAACTCTCCACGGGCGAACCGGGCGGACACAACTTCCTGCAACCGGCTCTTATCAAAGACCTGGTAAAGGAGGTGAACGGCACCATCGTGGAATGTAACACGGCCTACGCCGGCAAGCGCAGCACGACGGCAGACAGCCGCAAGGCCGCCGAGGATCACGGATTTACAGCTATCGCTCCCGTGGACATCATGGATGCAGACGGCGACACGCCCCTGCCGGTCGTGGGCGGCAAACACTTGAAAGAGGACTACGTGGGCTCGCACTACCTGAACTATGACTTCACCGTGGTGCTCTCCCACTTCAAGGGTCATGCCATGGCAGGATTTGGCGGTGCGCTGAAGAACATCTCCATCGGCATCGCTTCCGCCAGCGGAAAGGCGTGGATCCACACCGCCGGCAAGACCAAGGTACCTGCTGAACTTTGGAACAACCTGCCCGAGCAAGAGACCTGGCTGGAAGCCATGACCGAAGCCGCCAAGGCCGTCATGGACCATTGCGGCGACCACATCTTATATATTAGTGTGGCCAACAACCTGTCCGTGGATTGCGACTGCGACAATTCGCCCGAGGACCCGAAGATGGGTGACATAGGCATCCTGGCTTCCTTGGATCCCGTGGCACTGGACCGCGCCTGCACCGACTTGGTGCGCTCGTCCGAAGACCATGGCAAGATTCACCTGATAGAGCGCATCGACTCACGCAAGGGCATGCACACCCTGGAGTATGCCGAGCAGCTGGGCATGGGCAGTCAGAAGTATGAGCTGGTTCCTTTGGACTAAGAACAACTCGCTGAGCAGGTGGCGGTAAGGAAATTAATTCGTACCTTTGCCGCCACAAACAATAAAGCGAGTATTCATTTTAAACAAAGACATTGCATGGAAACAGCAGAAAACAAGTACATCACCGTAGCGTATAAGATGTATATGGTGGAAGACGGCGAGAAGGAATTCGGCGAAGAAGCTCCCGTGGAGCACCCTTTCCAGTTCATCTCCGGTATGGGCTTGACCTTGGACGCCTTCGAGAAGCAAGTGAAAGACCTGGCCGAAGGTGATACCTTCGACTTCACCATCCCTTGCGACGAGGCCTATGGCGAATATAACGAGGAGCATGTGATAGAACTGCCCAAGAGCGTCTTCCTGATAGACGGCAAGTTCGATGACGAGCACGTGGTGCCCGATGCCGTTATTCCGATGATGACCGCCGAAGGTCAACGCCTCAACGGCACAGTGGTGGAAGTGAAAGAAGACATCGTGGTGATGGACATGAATCATCCGCTGGCCGGCTGCGACCTGAACTTCGTGGGACAGGTAGTGACCAGCCGATTGGCTACCAATGAAGAGATTGCCGAGATGACCCGGATGATGTCCGGCGGCTGCAGTGGCGGCTGCGAAGGTTGTGGCGGCGGCTGCGGTGGCGGGCACCACGACTGCGGCGATGGCTGTTGCTGCTAAGCTCACGCTTCTACAGGGAACGCAAATTACGCAAACTACACAAAAGCCTCGCAGTTACTGGCTGGTGTCATACGCCGGTAACAAGGGAGATGACTTTTGTGTAGTTTGCGTAATTTGCGTTCTATACCCCCGCCTCACTGTTGACGGAAGATGCTCGCGCTCATCCATTACCACCCGATAATCCTCAGGTATTTTCCCCTTATCCGCCGGGAAACCCTACCTTGTCCCGTACTTGACCAGACTTCAAACGACAAGAAAGCATCGTATCATCCTTGATGATGCATATCATCATGCACGATGATGGTAGTCATCATGCAGGATGATGATAGCCATCATGCACGATGATGCTATCCTCTTCCGCTCCTTCATGCAGGGAAGATGGGACAAGAATCGGGGCAAGGTCGGGGGAAGACGGCGGAATGGTTCTAAACTTATTCTTACTTATCACAAGACGTATGAAACTCAAGACATTCATTGAACGCCAGGTGCTGTCCATCGTCATCTCGGTGGCCAGGTACAGAAATCCGTCATCGTGCCGCTGGAGGAAGCCATCAACGACGAGATGGAAGCCATCGAAGAAAGAAAGAAGAATAAGAATTAACCCCCGGAGGCCGTTGTGGTTTATTTGCCGGTCATGATTTCCAGCACCAGGCGGTCTGTCTCATTCATGCCTTTGGAACCAATTTTGGTCAGGTTGCGGATGCTCTGGTCCACGTCCTCGTCGATGATGCCCTCCACGGATGTCACGGTACGTCCTTCCATGGCCATGATGGCAGAAAGCACGGCAGTAGACACACCGGTGGTGACTTTCAGCGCACAACTGGGCTTGGCGCCGTCGCAAATCATGCCAGTCAGGTTGGCTATCATGTTCTGCACGGCATAGGTCACTTCCTTGTAACCGCCTCCCATCAACCACGTGATGCCACAGCTGGAACCCGTGGCGGCCACCACACAACCACACAGGGCAGACAGACGCCCCAGGCTCTGCTTGATATAAATAACCGTCAGGTGACTCAGCATCAGGGCACGAATCAACTCTTCTTCCGTCTTTCCGTTCTCCTCGGCAAACACCACCACGGGCAGGGTGGCCGAGATACCTTGATTGCCGCTGCCCGAATTGCTCATCACCGGAATCATGGCACCGGCCATGCGGGCGTCGCAGGCACCTGACGTATAAGACAGGATGTGCGAGAAGACACTGTCGCCCATAATCTTATGCTCGTAATTGCCACGCAGCATCTTGCCCAATCCATGGCCATAATCCCCCGTAAAGGAACGCTCGGCAGCGGCCTTGTTCAGGCGGGCAGTCTCCAGAATGAAACGGATTTCGTCCAAGGGGGCGGTCAGGGCAAAATCGTAGACCTTGCGCAGGGTCAGTTGGAGAGGTTGCTCTTCTTCCTCGGCCGAGGCAGCGGCATTCTTGTCCATGAGGACCTCGTCGTTGCGGACGATGCGGCGGAAGTCGGTATGCCCGCCGGCAATAACCGCCGTGGCCGTATCTTTCCCTGCCTCGCAGGTCACTTCTATGTAGAGTTTCTCCTCAATGCCCTCCTTTAAGGCGATGCGGATGCGCTTCTCGTCGATGAACGCCTTGCCTTCCTCCACAGCCTGGGGGGTACAGTCCTTCAGTACCTCCAGCTGATAGGCCGACTTGCCAATGAGTGCGCCCAAGGCAATGGCAATGGGCAGGCCGATCATACCCGTGCCGGGAATGCCTACGCCCATGGCGTTCTTCAGGATGTTGGCACTCAACTGGGCGGTGATTTTCTCAGGACGCTTGCCAAGGGTTTCGGTAGCACGAGCCACACAAAGGGCCACAGCCATGGGCTCCGTACAGCCGATGGCAGGCACCACCTCGCGCTTCACCAAGGCAATAATCTGTTGTCTTTCGTGTTCTTCCATATCTGGATTTCTTATAATTTAGAATTAATGTTCGTTCTCCACAATGTCCTTCCCGAAAGGGGTCAGTGCCAAGGCAGCCAGTTTGAAGTGCTGCAGGCCGAAGGGGATACCGATGATGGTGATGCACAGGATGGCTCCAAACACCAAGTGGGACAAGGCGATCCAGATGCCGCCCAGCAGAATCCACAGCACGTTCATCAGAATATGGAGACACCCGCCCGCCCGTTCGCCGGTACACACCGTCTTACCAAACGGCCACAAGGCCAGCCCGGCCAGCTTCAAGGTCTGCATCCCGAAGGGGATTCCAACGATGGTCACCATCAGCAACAAGCTGGCCACCACATACTCCAGTGCCGTGACTATCCCGCCCAACACCAGCCATAATACATTCATAAAACAACCCATATCTTTTCTCTTTAAGGGATTACGGGGCAAAGATAAGCATTTGCCCTCACATTCTTCGTCCATCGGCAGGTTTTATCACCAAACCGTCGGTCATTGTCCTCGCTACCCTGAACCCAAAGAGCGGATAGCTTAGGGCAAATGGCGGACATACATATAATATATTAAGGTATAGGGACGTGGCAAAAGTTGGACAAGCACACAGCTTTGTTTCGCGCAGCAAGCCGTTATGTTTGGACAAAACGATGTGGGAAAACGGCCAGCCGGAGTACGCACGAAAATAGGACGATTAGCCCCATCAAACTGCATTTTTCCCGCCCAAAACCGATGAAATCGGGAAAAATGCCCCCAAAAACGACATTTTTCCCTGAAAAGTTTTTGTAATATGCAAGTAAATTGTATATTTGTGTGATTTTTGGTGAAATAACCATGACAGACGATGGAAAGCAGCTATTAAGTACCTTCGAAACCCGGTTGAGACACTTGCTTTACCTCCATGAGGTGCAAAAGCAAGAGAACGCTGAACTGAAACGGCAACTGGAGGAGACGGAAGAGGCACGGAAACAGGTGCAAGCCGATTATGAAGAACTGGCACAGCGTTACAAGGACCTGAAAACGGCCACGGCCATCAGCTTGAACGGCAACGATGTGCGAGAAACAAAGGCACGACTGTCGAGATTAGTGCGTGAAGTGGATAAATGCATCGCCTTGCTGAACGAATGACAACGTAGAAGAAAGAGGATGTATGGACGACAAAATAAAAATCAACCTGCTGATGGCAGGCACAAGCTACCCAGTCACCATTGCTCGCGAGGACGAACAACGGGTGCGGGAAGCCGCCAAGCAGGTAAACATGAGGTTCAACCTGAACCAACAGGAGAATCCGGACGTTTCGCCGGAAAAAATCATTGCCATGACGGCTTTCGAGTTTGCCCTGCAAGCGCTCGACGAGCAGGAACGCAATGACACAGAGCCTTATAAAGAGAAAATCAAAGAACTGACAGAAGTATTGGACGAGCATTTCCGGGAAACGACATGACAGCCCCTTCCCGCGAACCGCCGGACAAGACGGACGTAAGCATAGAAAAGAAACCATCACGCACTGTTTGGGACGTCTCCGCAAGGAGGTTGCCGGACAGTGTTTTTTTATTTATATATTAAACTTTCTAAAAAATGGACGTAGTTTCAATATTGGTATCAGTGGCCTGCCTCATCATCGGCGGTGTGGGGGCATACGTGTTCTTCCGCTACGGACTGAAGTCCAAGTACGAGAACATACTGAAAGAAGCTGAGAATGAAGCCGAAGTGATCAAGAAAAACAAGCTGCTGGAAGTGAAGGAAAAGTTCCTGAACAAGAAGGCGGATTTGGAAAAGGAAGTAGCCGCCCGCAACCAGAAAATCCAGCAGGCCGAAAACAAACTGAAGCAACGCGAAATGGTGCTGGCCCAACGTCAAGAAGAGTTGCAACGCAAGAAGCAAGAAGCTGAAGCCATCAAGGCCAACCTGGAAGCGCAACTGGAAGTAATCGACAAGAAGAAAGAAGAATTGGACCACCTGCAACGCCAGGAGATCGAAAAGCTGGAGGCCATCTCGGGCCTGTCGGCCGAGGAAGCCAAAGAGCGCATGGTGGAATCCTTGAAGGAAGAAGCCAAGACCGAAGCCCAGTCCTACATCAACGACATCATGGACGATGCCAAGATGACCGCCAACAAAGAGGCCAAGCGCATCGTAATCCAAACCATACAACGGGTTGCCACGGAGACGGCCATCGAAAACTCCGTTACCGTGTTCCACATCGAGTCGGACGAAATCAAGGGCCGCATCATCGGCCGCGAAGGCCGCAACATCCGCGCCCTCGAAGCCGCCACAGGCGTTGAAATCGTTGTGGACGACACGCCGGAAGCCATTGTGCTCTCCGCCTTCGACCCCGTGCGCCGCGAGATTGCCCGCCTGGCTCTGCACCAACTGGTAACGGACGGACGCATCCACCCCGCCCGCATCGAAGAAGTAGTGGCCAAAGTACGCAAACAGGTGGAAGAAGAAATCATCGAGACCGGCAAGCGCACCACCATCGACCTAGGCATCCACGGCCTGCATCCCGAACTGATCCGCATCATCGGTAAAATGAAATACCGCTCTTCCTACGGCCAAAACCTCTTGCAGCATGCCCGCGAAACAGCCAACCTCTGCGCCGTGATGGCCTCAGAACTGGGGCTGAATCCCAAGAAGGCCAAGCGTGCCGGCCTGCTGCATGACATCGGCAAGGTGCCCGACGAGGAGCCCGAACTGCCACACGCCCTCTATGGCATGAAGCTGGCTGAGAAGTTCAAGGAGAAGCCGGACATCTGCAACGCCATCGGCGCCCACCACGACGAGGTTGAGATGACCAGCCTGCTGGCTCCCATCGTACAGGTGTGTGATGCCATCTCCGGCGCACGTCCCGGTGCCCGCCGCGAAATTGTGGAAGCTTATATCAAGCGCCTCAACGACTTGGAGCAGCTGGCCATGTCTTATCCAGGTGTCACCAAGACGTATGCCATCCAGGCCGGCCGCGAGTTGCGCGTCATTGTCGGTGCCGACAAGATTGACGACAAGCAGACCGAGAACCTGTCCACAGAGATCGCCAAGAAGATCCAGGACGAGATGACCTATCCCGGACAGGTGAAAATCACCGTCATCCGCGAGACTCGGGCGGTGAGCTACGCGAAGTAAAGTCTACAACCTAATAATACATCACATTTCTTTCGGGCGCGGATTACGCGGATTTCACGGATACAACCACAAGGACATCCGCGCAAATCCGTGTAATCCGCACCATTTTTTATTCATTTATACTAAAAAACTACTGTGTATGGAACCGTATTTGTTTGAAGTGTGTGCCAACTCCGTGGAGAGTTGTCTGGCTGCCCAAGCTGGAGGCGCCAACCGCGTGGAGCTTTGCGCGGGCATCCCCGAAGGTGGAACTACCCCGTCGTTCGGCGATATTACCACTGCCCGTGAAGTCCTGAAAGAAACACGCCTGCACGTCATCATCCGTCCCCGGGGCGGTGACTTTCTCTATTCGCCCTTGGAGCAGCGCATCATGTTACAGGATGTGGAAAATGCCCGCCAGTTGGGAGCCGACGGCGTGGTGTTCGGATGCCTGACGCCCGAGGGCGACGTGGATCTCCCGCTGATGGAGCGGCTAATGGAAGCTTCAGAGGGCATGTCCGTCACCTTCCACCGGGCATTCGACGTATGTCGCCACCCCTTACAGGCTTTGGAAGAAATCATCGCCTTGGGGTGCAACCGCATTCTGACCTCCGGCCAGCAACCTACCGCCGAGCAGGGCATCCCCCTTCTGCGCGAACTGCAAGAAAAAGCCGGCGAGCGCATCATCTTGCTCGCCGGCTGTGGGGTGAATGAGAAAAACATCGCCCGCATCGCGCGGGAAACGGGCATTCATGAATTCCACTTCTCCGCCCGTGAGGAAGTGGTCAGTGGCATGCAGTATCGCAACGAGGCCGTTTCCATGGGCGGGACCGTACACATTTCCGAGTACGCCCGTCCGGTGACTACGGCCCGTCGCGTGGCCGATACCATCGCCGCGCTTACAGCGCTTTGATGGTGCGCATCAGTTGTTCGCCAAGGCCGATAGTGTAGCCTTGGGAAACAAACACTACACGATTGAAGGTGTCGGTGATGATGAAGATGGGCAACGAGCTTTTGTTGCGCAACTTCACTTCACCGGCAATCTGTTCGACAGCCCCATGCGTGTCAAAGCCATAAACGATGGTGTTCGGCAAGCCGGGAAAGTCCTCCACATGATACCGCTTGTAAGCGTCCTCGCTGGGGAAGAGCAGCACCATCTTGCGTCCCCATTTCTCCAAATCCTTGCCCAACTTGGCAATGTCCTTCAAGGCGTGGTTCGTGGGTTCCTGCCCCGGACCGAGAATGCCTACCACGTAGTAGCCACGCCCGCAGGCTGTCAAGAAGTTAGTCGGCTCCACAGCAGGCTTCCCGTCTGTCAGAGGCGTAAAAGGCGTCTCTGCATTGAAGCTGCCTATCACCTGTATCTCGTCCTTGCTCTCGCGCATTACCAGAGGCAGGCGCGTCGGCTTCCCGCTCTCCACATTGAACGAACGGATATGCGTCAGCACGCCTCCATTGGCCAGGCGCGTACCAGACACCATGACGTAATAGCCTTCGGCCATATCCCGTGGTTGCTTCAGCAGGGCAGACCACAAAGCCTCGTCATAGCTCTGCAGTTGCAGACGGCCGTTCTCGCATTTGGAGATGGAGAAGTGCGTGTAGTATTTCGGGTCGTCCAATACTGGCGAGGCGGTATAGGTAGCCGTCACCTTTCCCGTGGGAGGAACCTGTTCGGCCATGCCGGCGGCAAAGTCCACATCGTAGACAGCATCGCCCGGTTGGTTCAAATCCTGGTAGCAAACCTTACCCGTCACGCCGTCAATCCAAGCAGGAATGCCCAAACTGCGTGCCACGGATACGAAGAAAATGTCGCGCGAACAACGGTCGGCCACCCGGGCTTTCCAAACCCCTTCCGGCGACATGGGCACGCGGCGCACATTCAGCGAATCGTTGATAGTGATAGAATCGCGACACCACGCCACCAGTTGCTGGGGTTGCTTGCGATAGGCTTCTGCCCGGTCGCCGTCAATGGTGCGTTGGAAGAAGACCTTGTAGGGAGTCAGTCCCTCGGTACCCACGCGCGGATTCAGCAAAGCCTGGTCATAGCGGCCGGTCGTGGCTTCGGGCGTGTTCAGCAGGTTGTCCGCCAGCACGTCGAGAGATACATCGCGCCAATCCTTCGCGGAGATCACGCTTAAGAGACGGATTGCCAAGGCGGTTTTGCCTTCTGCCGAGGCTTTGGTGAGGAAGTCACACAAGGTCTTGTGATTGCCGTAGGAGGCCACGAGGTATCGGACGGCTTGCTCAGCCTCGGCAGGCTTCAGGCCGGACAGGTTGGCCACGAAGGCTTGGGCTTTCGCTTCGTCCAAGAAGGTAGAGGTGTAGGCATTGCGGATAGAATCCTCCACCAGCATGCGGCGGTCGTTCTCGGCACGCTGCTCGGGCGTCACCTCGGGCAGAATGGCATTCTCGGCAGGAGGCACCACGTCAATGTCCAAGGCAAAGGACATGCCGTCTTCCTTGTCCAACTTCACCGTCAGCTCCGGCTGCTGGCCGAAGGTCACCTTGGAGAAGCCGAAGCGGCCATCTTTCGATGCCCACACCAGCATATCACCCTTGCCGGCATTCAGCCCGCAGGTGCCATCAGCACCCGTCTGCTTGGTGACCACGGTGTAGAACTCGGCATAATTGTAGAGCTTGAACTCCACGCTGGCCCCAGCCACAGGATTGCCCGCTTCGTCCACCACGCGGACGGTCAGGTCGGCCGTCGGCGCATAGTTCTCGGTGATATTGATTTCCGTATGATTGGGCGTGATGTCCATCACGTCTTCCTTGCCTTGATAATAGCCGAATACACGGGTGTGCATCAGCATGCCGCGGCTGGCCGGGGCGTTGAACCATCCCAGGTCGAGCACCGGCTCGGGTTCGCAGGCGCCCAGAAAATGCCATTCGCCATCGGCCCACGCTTCCACCCAGGCATGATTATCGTCGGTATGTGCCCAACGGGGCGTATAGACCTGGCGGGCGGGTATGCCCACCGAACGCAGGGCGGTCACCAGCAGGGTGGATTCTTCGCCACAACGCCCGAAGGCGGTACGCACCGTGGCGAGCGGCGAACTGGTGCGGGCGTCGCTGGGCTGGTAGACGGCCTTCTCGTGGCACCAATGGTTCACCTCCAGGATGGCATCAGTCATCGAAAGATGCTTCACGCGGTCTTTCAACTCCTCGTAAAACACCATGCGCGCGCCGTCCAACTGCTCATTATTGATACGCACAGGCATGACAAAATGGCGGAAAACGTCTTCGGGAATCACTTTACCCCAAGGCATTTCCTGGGCCGCACGCTGCGAGGCATGGATATTGTCCAGATAGAATTGGCCAGAGAAGTCGGCAATGTCCGGCAGAGGCATGTAGGCGTAGAGAAACTCCAGCGCCTCGCGTTCGTAAGTGGTCAGCTCCGTGTCGAACACGGCAAAGAGGTCGCCTTGAGGTAACAGCGACTTTTTCAGTGCAAAATCCTGCTCCACGCGGGCGCGGTAGGAATCATCGGTGATGAAATGAGAATCCCCGCCGCAAGAAGTGGCCAGGAGAAAGAGGCATAGCCCCAGGCAAGAGAAAATGATTCGTTTCATAATATAAATATGGTATTGGTATTAAGTGGTACAAATATACGCAATATCTTCACATAATTGTAATTTCCACCTGCCAAAAGCGGCCTTTCCGGCTAAAAAAAGCCAAAAAACGTGGATTTTTTATGTTATACAACATGTTTCTCGCAAATAATGCTTATCTTTGCAACGTCAAAAGAAAAAAGTACAGGATAACAAGATGTTTAACCGCTCCCGAAACGCGGGAGCACAAACCAAGACGATTATGGAAAAAAACGTGAAT
>JAHLFO010000062.1 GCA_018883785.1 Candidatus Bacteroides intestinipullorum | reverse complement strand
GGCTAAATCACAAGGGCACGCAGATGACACTGATTAAACAGATTTTCGCAGATTTGTCTAACTGTAAATCAACGAAGTATAATCAGTGGTCATCTGTCGCATCTGCGTCATCTGCGTGCCATTTTATATTTTGATACACTCTTCTTGTTTTGGAACCGATGGTTTCATACGTTGGAACCGTCGGTTTCGAGCTTTGAAACCGTCGGTTTCTCACTATGAAACTATCGGTTTCCCACTATGAAACTAAAGGTTTCAAACGACGAAATCCATTGAAACCTCCTTTGAAACCTTATATTCCGCTGGGAATCAATCCCATTGATACTCTTCCGTGTAAAATTCATATACCGGCTCTTCCTGTACCCCGTAACGGCGGAAGACGCGGCGGACGTAGTCCTGCTCGGCCGGCGTCAGGTAGCTTTCCTTGCGTTGCAGGCGATAGAAGCGCGTCTTGCTGAAGTGCAGGATGAGCGTCTTGCGGATGGCCCGGGCCGCCTTCAGCGGGAGGTTGTCGAACATGCCGTAGATGCCCCAGGCGATGCGCACCTTCTCGGCGGAGAGGAAGTGGGGACAGCCGGTGCCGTCGGCGGGCAGGGCATTGGGACTGAGGGCCCTCACGCAGACGATGTCCGCAGGGGCATGGAGGGCGGCCAGGCGGCGCAGGCAATGGCCGGCCTGGCAGCATTGGGGATGATAGCAGTGGATAAAGGACTTGGGGGCGTGGCTGTAGTCGAAGTTCTCGTTCATGGTCGGGGGGATAAAAAAACGAGGGTGCGCCGAAATGTCACATTAGGGCACACCCTGCGGGGAGATTATTTTTGTCGGATGAAAATGTTCACCGGCGTGCCGCTCAGGTCCCACTTCTCGCGCATCTTGTTCTCCAGGAAGCGGCGGTAGGGTTCCTTGACGTACTGCGGCAGGTTGGCGAAGAAGACAAAGGAGGGCACGCGCGTGTTGGGCAGCTGCGTGACATACTTTATCTTGATATACTTGCCCTTGATGGAAGGGGGCGGATAGGCCTCGATGAGAGGCAGCATCTCCTCGTTCAGCTTGGCGGTGGGGATGCGCAGGTGGCGGTTCTTGTACACCTGGCGCGCGGCCTCCAGCACCTTGAGGATGCGCTGCTTGGTCAGGGCCGAGGCAAAGATGATGGGGAAGTCCGTGAACGGCGCCAGGCGTTCGCGGATGGCCGCCTCGAAGGTGTTCATCACCTTGGAGGTCTTCTCTTCCACCAGGTCCCACTTGTTCACCACCACCACCAGGCCTTTCTGGTTCTTCTGGATGAGGGAGAATATGTTCAGGTCCTGGCTCTCGATGCCGCGCGTGGCGTCCAGCATGAGGATGCAGACGTCGGCGCTCTCGATGGCCCGTATGGAGCGGATGACGGAATAGTACTCCAGGTCCTCGCTGACCTTGTTCTTCTTGCGGATGCCGGCCGTGTCGACCAGGTAGAAGTCGAAGCCGAACTTGTTGTAGCGCGTATAGATGGAGTCGCGCGTGGTGCCGGCAATCTCGGTGACGATGTGGCGGTCCTCGCCAATGAAGGCGTTGATGAGGGACGACTTGCCCGCATTGGGACGCCCCACGACGGCAATGCGCGGTATGTCATCATCCACCAGCTCCTCCGCCTCTTTGCGGAAGGTGGCCACGAGCGCATCCAGCAATTCGCCCGTGCCGCTGCCGGATATGGCCGAGATGCAATACGGGTCGCCCAAGCCCAAGGCATAGAATTCGGCAGCCTGGTATTGCTGGTTGAAGTTATCCGTCTTGTTGGCCACGAGCATCACCGGCTTGCGCGTGCGGCGCAGGATGTCGGCCACCTCCGCGTCCAGGTCGGTCAGCCCGTTCACCACGTCTACCACAAACAGTATGGCATCCGCCTCGTCCACGGCCAGCATCACCTGTTTGCGGATTTCCTCCTCGAAGATGTCGTCCGAATTGACCACCCATCCGCCGGTGTCCACTACCGAAAACTCCCGGCCCAGCCACTCGCTCTTGCCGTACTGGCGGTCGCGGGTGGTACCGGCTTCTTCATTCACAATCGCCTGACGGGTCCGCGTCAGACGGTTAAACAGCGTGGACTTCCCCACGTTGGGTCGTCCCACGATAGCAACCAAGTTTCCCATATATAATGCGCGCTATTAATCCTGTTGATAACCAAAGTTGCGCAATTCCTTGTCCGAACTGCGCCAATCCTTATCTACTTTCACGAAAGTTTCCAGATAAATGCTCTTGCCGAAGAAGCGCTCCAGATCACGGCGGGCCTCGGTGGCCACCTTCTTCAGCGCCTTGCCCTGATGGCCGATGATGATGCCCTTCTGCGACTCACGTTCGACGTAGATGACAGCGTTGATATGTATCTTATGGGCATCCTCCTTGAACTGCTCCACCACCACTTCTACCGAATAGGGTATCTCCTTGTCGTAATAAAGCAGAATCTTCTCGCGGATAATCTCCGTGACGAAGAAGCGTGCCGGCTTGTCCGTCCACTGGTCTTTGCCGAAGTAGGGAGGCGAATCCGGCAACAGTTCCTTCACCCGCTTCATCACATAATCCACGTTGAACTTCGACTTGGCCGAAATAGGAATCACTTCTGCCCGGGGCAAGAGCGCCGACCACTCCTCGACGGTCTTCACCAGCTTCTCCTGGTCCGTCAGGTCTATCTTGTTGATGAGCAACAGGACAGGCACTTCCATCTTCGACACCTTGTCGATGAAGTCGCTATGCTTGTCCGGCGTCTCCACCACATCCGTCACATAGAGCAACACATCCGCATCCGCCAAAGCAGACGTCGAGAAGTTCAGCATCGACTCCTGCAGTTTGTAGACGGGCTTCAGCACGCCCGGCGTGTCCGAGAAGACAATCTGCATGTCGTCCGTATTATAGATGCCCATAATGCGGTGGCGCGTCGTCTGCGCCTTGAAGGTCGCGATGGAAATGCGTTCGCCCACCAAGGCATTCATCAGCGTGGACTTGCCCACGTTTGGATTTCCCACGATATTAACAAAACCTGCTTTGTGCATATAGATACCAAGTCTGTATATAATTGGATTAAGACGAAAAAACGCATCGAATCTTGACAATAGGATGCGTTTTTTCAAAATAGGAGAATATCAGATGTTACTGTTTCTTTCCGTCATATCCCCACTTCACATACACTGCACCCCAGGTGAATCCTGCGCCGAAGGCTGTGAAGATGAGGTTGTCGCCTTTCTTCAGTTTTTCCTCAAAGTCCCAGATGCAGAGGGGCAACGTGCCGGCACTGCTGTTTCCATAGCG
>JAHLFO010000061.1 GCA_018883785.1 Candidatus Bacteroides intestinipullorum | reverse complement strand
CCTGACTTGAAATGTGGTATCTGCGGCGAACATGGAGGTGAACCTTCATCTGTGAAGTTCTGTGATAAAGTAGGGTTAAATTATGTTAGCTGTTCTCCGTTCCGTGTGCCTATCGCACGTTTGGCAGCGGCTCAGGCAGCTATTGAAAATCCGAAATAAGCAATAACGTTCTTATAATAAGAAGCGGATAAAAGTTTCAAATAGCTTTTATCCGCTTTCTCTTTTTATCTTTCCAATAGCAATTAAAGCCACAATTTGGCTTTTTGCATTCTACACATTGCAAATTGAAACAAATCTGACATAAAGAAGAAACTTGAGGGTTATATTAAAGAAATTTTTCTTCAATAGCCTATTATTATTTCTTCTTTCACTTATTTTTTATTTAATTTTGCAGGCAGAATAATGAAACCATTTTTTATAACCTAATATGGCTAATCTAATAAAATTACGTAAAGGCTTAGACATTAATCTGAAAGGGAAAGCCACTACGGAGTTGATTAAAGTGAAAGAGCCGGGATTCTATGCAATATGCCCCGATGACTTTACCGGAGTCACCCCAAAAGTGGTTGTAAAAGAACAGGAATATGTCATGGCTGGAGGACCCTTGTTTATCGACAAGAATCATCCTGAATTAAAATTTGTATCGCCCGTAAGTGGCGTAGTGACGAGTGTGGAACGTGGTGCCCGCCGGAAGGTAATGAGCATCACGGTGGAAGCCGCTGCAGAACAAGACTATGAAGAGTTTGGCAAACAAGATGTTGCCAAGCTGGATGGCAGTGCTGTAAAGGAATTGTTGTTGAATGCAGGTTTGTTTGCATTCATCCGCCAACGCCCGTATGATGTAATTGCCGACCCGACAATTGCGCCACGGGCTATTTTTGTATCTGCATTTGATACGAATCCATTGGCACCCGATTTTGAGTTCGTGTTAAAAGGTGAAGAAGCGAATTTCCAAACCGGACTGGACGCTTTGGCTAAGATTGCTAAAGTCTATCTGAGTATCAGTGCCAATCAAGAGGCAAAGGCATTAGTTCAGGCACAAGGCGTAACCTTGAATGTATTCGACGGCCCGCATCCTGCCGGCAATGTAGGCGTGCAAATCAATCACATCGCTCCGGTAAATAAAGGCGAAACCGTATGGACCCTCGACCCGCAAGCGGTTATCTTCATCGGACGCTTGATGAATACAGGACGGGTGGATTTGACCCGTACGGTGGCTATCACCGGTTCGGAAGTGAAGAAACCTGCTTATTGCAAACTGAAGATAGGCGCGATGCTGACCGATGTCTTAGCTAATAATATAAATAAGGAGAGAGAGGTGCGCTGCATTAGCGGAAACGTATTGACCGGAAAGCAGATTCCTGCCAATGGCTTCTTAGGCGCTTTCCATTCTCAGGTTACGGTGATTCCCGAAGGAAACGATGTGCACGAGATGTTAGGTTGGATTATGCCTCGCACGAATGATTTCAGTGTCAGCCATTCTTACTTCAGCTGGCTAATGGGCAAGAAGAAAGAATATGTATTGGATGCCCGTATAAAAGGAGGCGAACGTCACATGATTATGTCGAATGAGTACGACAAGGTGCTTCCAATGGATATTTTGCCTGAATACCTGATTAAAGCGATTATTGCCGGAGACATTGACCGGATGGAAGAATTGGGTATCTATGAAGTAGCTCCCGAAGACTTTGCGCTTTGCGAATTTGTTTGCTCTTCGAAGATGGAACTTCAGCGTATCGTTCGCGAGGGGTTGGATATGCTTCGCAAGGAGATGTGTTAATTGATAAAACTTAAAATTAAATGAAAGCATTAAGAAATTATCTCGACAAGATAAAGCCGAACTTTGAAGAGGGCGGCAAATACCACGCATTTCGCTCGGTGTTCGAGGGCTTCGAGACATTCCTCTTCGTGCCCAACACCACGTCGAAATCGGGGACGCACATTCATGACGCCATCGATAGCAAGCGCATCATGTCGATGGTGGTCATTGCTTTGATACCGGCCTTGCTGTTCGGTATGTACAATGTGGGATACCAGCACTTCCATGCCACGGGCACGCCCGGCGGTTTTTGGGAGATGTTCGGTTACGGTTTCCTGGCCGTGCTTCCCAAAATCATCGTATCCTATGTGGTAGGTCTCGGCATTGAGTTTGTCGTTGCCCAGTGGAAGAAGGAGGAAATCCAGGAGGGCTTCCTCGTATCGGGCATATTGATCCCGATGATTGTGCCGGTAGATTGTCCGTTGTGGATGCTGGCCATCGCCACGGCATTCTCTGTCATCTTTGCCAAGGAAGTGTTTGGCGGTACGGGCATGAACGTGTTCAACGTAGCCCTGATCACCCGTGCTTTCTTGTTCTTTGCTTATCCCACCAAGATGTCTGGCGACACTGTATGGGTATCTTCGGACAGCATTTTCGGGCTGGGACAGACGGTGGACGGGCTTACGGTGGCTACGCCGCTGGGCATTGCCAAGACTTCGGCCGCGGCTCCGGATTTCTCGTGGGATATGGTGACAGGTTTCATTCCCGGTTCCATTGGCGAGACCAGCGTCATTGCCATCGCCATTGGCGCCATCATCTTGTTGTGGACAGGCATTGCCAGCTGGAAGACGATGCTCTCTGTCTTCGTGGGTGGTGCCCTGATGGCTTGGGTATTTAATGTGGCAGGTCCTGATACGGCCGTGGCCCACATGCCTTGGTATGAGCACCTCGTGTTGGGCGGTTTCTGTTTCGGTGCCGTGTTCATGGCTACCGATCCGGTGACTTCGGCACGCACGGAGACGGGCAAGTACATCTACGGCTTCCTGATAGGTGTCATGGCCATCATTATCCGTGTTCTCAACCCCGGTTATCCCGAAGGCATGATGCTTGCCATCCTGTTGATGAATATCTTCGCTCCGCTCATCGACTATTGTGTGGTGCAGAACAACATCAGCCGCCGCGAGAAGCGCACGGCTCTTAAGTCCAACAATTAAAATACCGGATGAGAAATGAATACGAACAGTAATAGTTATACCATCATTTATGCTTCGGTAATGGTGGTCATCGTGGCATTCTTGCTGGCTTTCGTCAGTTCGTCGCTGAAGGAGACTCAGAACAAGAATGTGGAGATGGACACAAAGAAGCAGATTCTGGCTGCGCTGAATGTGCGCAATGTGGTCGACCCTGAGGCAGAATATAATAAATATGTGAAAGCCGACATGCTGATGCAGGAAGACGGCACGCTGAAGGAGAACGACGGCAAGTTTTCCACTTCCTACGAGAAAGAAGTGAAGGAGCACGGACGTCTCCATGTATTTGTATGCGAGGTGGACGGACAGACCAAGTATGTCTTCCCGGTTTACGGCGTGGGCTTGTGGGGCGCCATCTGGGGTTATGTGGCCTTGAACGATGACAAAGACACGGTCTATGGCGTTTACTTCTCACATGCTAGTGAGACGCCCGGCCTGGGTGCCGAGATAGCCGGCGAGCATTTCCAAAGCGAGTTTCCCGGCTTGAAAGCCATGGCCGATGGCCAGGTAGCTCTGGACGTGGTGAAGAATGGCAAAGTGGCCGATGCCGAGCATCAGGTGGACGGCATTTCCGGAGGTACAATTACTTCCGTGGCCGTGGGTACCATGTTGAAGGAATGCTTGGGCAATTACACGAAATTTCTAACCAATAAAGAGGTAGAGGAGGACTAAACGATTATGGGACAATTATTTTCAAAGAAGAATAGAGAAGTGTTCACCACGCCGATCGGGATGAACAATCCTGTGACGGTGCAGGTGTTGGGCATTTGCTCCGCCCTTGCAGTGACGGCCAAGTTGGAGCCGGCCATTGTGATGGGACTTTCTGTGACCATCATCACAGCCTTCTCCAATGTGGTGATTTCGTTGCTGCGCAAGACCATCCCTAACCGCATCCGTATCATTGTGCAGTTGGTGGTAGTGGCCGCCTTGGTGACGATTGTGAGTGAAATCCTGAAAGCTTTTGCCTACGACGTGAGCGTGCAACTCTCGGTCTATGTGGGATTGATCATCACCAACTGTATCCTGATGGGACGCTTGGAGGCGTTCGCCATGCAGAACGGTCCGTGGGAATCTTTCCTTGACGGTATCGGCAACGGTTTGGGATATGCCAAGATATTGGTGATCGTGGCTTTCATCCGCGAGTTGCTGGGTTCGGGCACCTTGCTAGGATTCAACATCCTCAACTATGCGCCTATCCAGGAAGCCGGTTACGTCAATAATGGCTTGATGCTGATGCCTCCGATGGCACTGATCATCGTGGCATGCCTCATCTGGTACCAGCGTGCCCGCCACAAAGAGTTGCAAGAGAAGTAAGACCTTAATTGACTTAGAATAATATGGGAGAATTTTTTAGCTTATTCGTCCGCTCCATATTCGTGGACAACATGATATTCGCCTTCTTCCTCGGCATGTGTTCTTACCTGGCCGTGTCGAAGAATGTGAAGACTGCCGTAGGACTGGGCATCGCCGTGACATTCGTGCTCGTGGTGACACTCCCCGTCAACTACCTGCTCCAGACGCAGGTGCTGGGTCCCGATGCCATCATCGAGGGCGTGGATCTCAGCTTCCTGAGTTTCATCCTTTTCATCGCTATCATTGCCGGCATCACGCAGTTGGTAGAAATGGCTGTCGAGCGCTTCAGCCCCTCGCTCTATGCCTCGCTGGGTATCTTCCTGCCGCTGATTGCCGTGAACTGTGCCATTATGGGCGCTTCGCTGTTCATGCAGCAGCGCATCAACCTGGGCATCAGCGATCCGAAGTATATCGGCGGCATATCTGATGCCATATCCTACGCTTTGGGCTCCGGCTTGGGTTGGATGCTGGCCATTGTCGGCCTGGCTGCCGTGCGCGAGAAGATGGCCTACAGCAATGTGCCGGCTCCCCTGCGCGGGTTGGGCATCACGTTTATCACCGTAGGTCTGATGGCCATGGCTTTCATGTGTTTCTCTGGTTTGAACATTTAACGAAGAAAGGAATAAGACTATGGATATGAATTTGATATTGGCAAGTGTGGGCGTATTCCTCGTGGTAGTACTCCTGCTTGTTATTATCCTGTTGGTAGCCAAGAAATTCCTGGTACCTTCGGGAAATGTGAAGATAACTATCAATGGCGACAAGGTGCTGGAAGTAGCATCCGGTTCGACACTGCTCAATACGTTGGCGGTCAATGGCGTTTACCTTTCCTCTGCTTGCGGCGGTAAAGGTTCCTGTGGCCAGTGCAAATGCCAGGTATTGGCAGGTGGCGGTGAAATTCTGCCTTCGGAGACTCCGCACTTCAGCCGTAAGCAGATCCAGGACCATTGGCGTCTGGGTTGCCAGGTGAAGGTGAAGAACGACATGGAAATCAAGGTTTCTGAAAGCGTGCTTGGCGTGAAGGAATGGGAGTGCGAAGTCATCTCCAACAAGAACGTGGCCACGTTCATCAAGGAGTTTATCGTGGCATTGCCTCCCGGCGAACACATGGATTTCATCCCCGGTTCGTACGCGCAGATCAAGATACCCAAGTACACGATGGATTATGACAAGGACATCGACAAAGACCTCATCGGCAAGGAATATCTGCCGGCGTGGGAGAAGTTTGGACTGTTCGGCTTGAAGTGTCGCAACGATGAGGAAACCATCCGTGCCTACTCCATGGCTAACTATCCGGCCGAGGGCGACCGCATCATGCTGACCGTCCGTATTGCCACGCCTCCCTTCAAGCCGAAACCTCAGGTGGGCTTTCAGGATGTGATGCCGGGTATCGCTTCTTCGTACATCTTTACGCTGAAGCCCGGTGATAAGGTGACGATGAGCGGACCTTATGGAGACTTCCATCCGATCTTCGACTCGAAGAAAGAGATGATGTGGATAGGTGGTGGTGCCGGTATGGCTCCGTTGCGTGCGCAGATCATGCACATGACCAAGACGTTGCATACTACCGACCGCAAGATGTCTTATTTCTACGGTGCCCGCGCCCTCAACGAGGTCTTCTACTTGCAGGACTTCCTCGACCTGGAGAAGGAGTTTCCCAACTTCTCCTTCCACTTGGCCTTGGACCGTCCCGACCCGGCGGCCGATGCTGCGGGCGTGAAGTATACGCCGGGGTTCGTGCACCAGGTGATTTACAACACCTATCTGAAGGATCACGAAGCCCCCGAAGACATCGAATACTACATGTGCGGTCCCGGCCCCATGTCGAAAGCTGTCGAGAAGATGCTGGATGACCTGGGTGTACCGATGTCGAACCTGATGTTCGATAACTTCGGCGGATAATCCCAGAGACTTGTTGATTTGACATATCGATTGGGCGGATGATGCGGGACGAATGTTCCTGCGCCATCCGCCCAATCTATTTGATGCCCCCAGTCCTTGCAGTGGAGGACTGGAGTCCTTGCAGCGGAGGACTGGAGTCCTTGCAGTAGGAGGACTGGAGTCCTCCGCAACAAGGACCGGGGCTTTCTGCTGCAAAAATGGGGGAATGAGTTTGGCCTGTCCAGGCGGAGATTTGGCCATAGCCACAGCATGAGGGCCTCATATGTTAAACAGTTGCAAAAAAAAGTTTGATAGGTTTACAGTAAAAGAAAGATGATGTAATTTTGCAGAATAATTAAGAAAAAAAAGTAGAGTGATGGGAAAAGAAATGTCGTCCAGGATTCAGACATCCATTCTCAATGCGGCAGAAAAGAAAGTTCTTGTATGGCTTGCCGAGAGGCAACCGCGATGGGTTACATCGGATTTCCTGACTTATGTGGGCGTGTTAGGCGCCGTGGTTTGCGCATTGGGATGTGTATTGTCCAACATTAACGTGAATTATTTGTGGATATCCTCCTTGGGTTTGGTGATTAATTGGTACGGTGACAGTCTGGATGGTACTTTGGCCCGTGTACGTCACATTCAGCGCCCTATTTATGGTTTCTTTATTGACCACACCTTGGATGCCATAACCATTTGTATCATGTGTGTCGGTTTTGGACTTTCACCGGCTTTCCGCTTGGATGTCACGCTGCTGGTTCTGGCGGGCTATCTGGTTCTTTCCATATATACCTATATTTGTACGATTTTGAAGGACGAATTTCGCTTGACGTATAGCAGTTTCGGGCCTACTGAGTTTCGCCTTGTGGTCATCATTCTCAATACGATTTATATCTATACGCCGAATGTAGATACACGATACCTCGTGTTGGGTTGCGACTTTGGAGTGTTCGACTTTATCGGTTTGGCTATTGCTCTTTTCCTTTTTGTGATTCACTTTTGTCAGTTTGTGAAGGACCGCAAAGTGTTGTCCATGCGCGATCCATTAAAAACCTATCAACCTGCCGGAAAAGAATGAAAGCTGCTACACTGTTTAAGACTTATCTAGAGTTTTTGGCAACGCGCTTGTTTGGGACGGGGGTAGATACCCTGATCCTGTGGATATGTTCCGATTTCATATTCAGTACGTATTGGACGATTTATGTGCTTTCGCCCATTATCTCGTTTGAATTTGCTGTGTTGAGCAATTTCCTCTGGTCGTATTGCTGGATATGGAAGAGCCGTATAGGGCAACGTAGTACACGTGATTTCTGCTACCGTTTCGTGATCTTCAACCTTTCCTCAGGAGTTGGTTTCCTGATCAAGATGTTGTTCCTGTTGTTGTTTGAGAAGATTTTCGGATGGGACGTGATCTATTGTAATTTTGCGGCCTTGGTCATCTCCGGTCTGTTCAATTACTTTTTGGCAGACGCAGTGGTATTCCGGCAGAAGCGCAAGTTGGTTTCAGAGTCTGAAAGTGTCTCGGAAGTCAAAGAAGTTTCTTAAAAAATTGAATCAGAAGAGGAATTTTGTGTATAAATTCCCTCTTGGAAGGGCTAAAGAATGATGCGGGTGGTCAAAATATAAAATGGCACGCAAATGACACTGATTAAACAGATTTTCGCAGATTTGTATAACTGTAAATCAACGAAGTATAATCAGTGGTCATCTGCGTGCCATTTTATATTTTGACACACACTCTCATCAATCATTCTTTATGTAAGCAGTCAAAAAATGGCTATTAATTGAAATGGGTAACTTCGCTGCCAACCAAATTTATAGAATTATGTATAGCAGTGAAGATCTTGAAAGGTTTTATTTTCAGTACCAAACCGAGGCATTGCCT
>JAHLFO010000060.1 GCA_018883785.1 Candidatus Bacteroides intestinipullorum | reverse complement strand
TGGATAACCGGTACCAATGCCATGTACGAATAGGCCGACACGGCGATGGCACCCATCAGGTTCGGAGCCAGCTTCGAGGAAAGGAAGATGGCCGTAGGACCGTCGGCACCGCCGATGATACCGATGGCGGCAGCCTGCATCGGGTCGAAGCCCCATTGCAGGGCAATCATATAGGCACCGAAGATGCCAAACTGGGCAGCCGCACCGATGAGCAGCAACTTGGGGTTGGATATCAGTGCTGAGAAATCCGTCATGGCACCGATACCCAGGAAGATGAGCGGCGGATACCATCCGGACGTGACGCCCTGATACAAGATGTTGAGCACAGATCCTTCTTCGTAGATGCCGACCTGTAGCCCGGCGTCCATGTTGAAAGGAATATTACCGACCAGGATGCCGAAGCCGATGGGGATGAGCAGCATTGGCTCGAATTCCTTGGCAATGGCCAGGTAGATGAAGAACAAACCTACCACAAGCATGATGAGATGTCCCGCCGTGGCGTTGGCAAACCCTGTATAAGTCCAGAAGTCGGCCAGGTTGTTGCTTAAGAAGTCAATGAATTCTCCCATACTATTCAATGATTACGAGGTCAGTACCTTCAAGCACGGAGTCGCCTTGCTTGACATTGATGGCGGTCACTTTGCCGTCCTTGTCGGCGTTGATGCTGTTTTCCATCTTCATGGCTTCCAGGATGACAATCGTCTGTCCCTTCTTCACTGTGTCGCCCACGTTCACCTTGATTTCCAGGATGACGCCCGGCAGCGGAGATTTGACGCCCGACTTGCTGGGAGCGGCGGCTGGTTTGGACACTTGTGTGGTCTGTGCGGCGGGGGTAGTGGCCGGCTGGCGTACGACCGGTTTTACTACGACCGGTTTGGGTTGCGGCGCTTTCTCCATTTCTACTTTATAATGAGTGCCGTTCACTTCCACATCGGCAATGTTGTCTTCCACGTTTCCGATGGTTACCTTGTAGAGGTTTCCGTTGATTTTGTATTTATATTCTTTCATTGTTTGATTCTGTTGTTAAAAAGGTGTGTTGGATTGACTGTTATCTCTTATGCGGCGTATGTTGTGGCGTTTCGCGCAAGGTGTAGATCTTCGAGCTCCACGGTGAATAGCTGCGCTTGACGCGCGTGATGGTGAGCACTGTTTCTTCCACATCGTGTACGTCGCTTTGCATCTCGTGCATGGCCATGGCGATGGCTGCATAGACTTCGCCCGGAGCGTGGCCCAGCATCTTTTCCTTGGCTTCCTCGCGGTCGGTGATACCCTTGGCCTTCATGGCGCGGTCGGTGCGCAGACGGACGGAGGCTTTGCCGATGAATTTGAAGAAAATATACAGCAGGATGAGACCGGTAAACACCACGGCCATGGCGGTAATGGCCATGCCGATGCCAATGCTGTCATGCAGTTCAAATTTCTCCATCTTGACGTTTTTGTCCAGTGTCTTGTTGTTGGTGCTGGGCGTCACGTATTTCTCGGCCGACTCGTCTTTCACTTCCCATTCAGCCGCTGCATCGTCCACACGTGCATACGACTGGTCTGCTTGCAGCAGTCCGGCGGGAATGACGATTTCGTCCAGTTTCTTCTTGCCCGAATCGTACAGGCCGATCCAGTTGTCCTTGTCCCTTTCCAGCAGGAAGTTGGTATGGAACGTGCCGCGGTTGGGCTTGTCGTCCGCCCAGAATAAGGCGTGCTGGCGGGGTTTGATTTTAGTCAGCACGTCGCCTTTGGGGATGAAGTACACGGCTGTATCGCCCGGTTGGCTGCTGTGTTTCAGGTAGCAACCTGCCAGGTCGGCACTGCCGTAGGATTTGTTGAATATCTCAATCCATGCGCTATGTACGC
The DNA here is from genome assembly GCA_018883785.1 of Candidatus Bacteroides intestinipullorum. Classification (GTDB taxonomy): domain Bacteria; phylum Bacteroidota; class Bacteroidia; order Bacteroidales; family Bacteroidaceae; genus Bacteroides; species Bacteroides intestinipullorum. The sequence continues at coordinate 9,700 of JAHLFO010000060.1, read as the reverse complement.
CGTAGTCATCCTGAAAGTTGGTTTGGTTGTCCACCAGCACCTCGTTCAGCATCAACTTGCTTTCGCCCTCGCTGGTACACGAGGTGAAGCCCAACGCCAGCAGCAATGAACAGAATATTCCTATATTCACTTTCTTCATTGTCTTGTCGATTTTTAGAGGTTAAAGAGGAATGTTTCCGTGCTTCTTGGCCGGGTTCGTCAGCTTCTTGGTCTGCAACTGTTGCAAGGCGCGGATGATGCGGAAGCGCGTGTTGCGCGGCTCGATGACGTCGTCAATGTAGCCATACTTGGCGGCATTGTACGGGTTGGCGAACAGCTTGGTGTATTCGGCTTCCTTTTCGGCCAGGAACTGGGCAGGATTTTCGTGTTCCTTGGCTTCGCGGGCGTAGAGCACTTCAACGGCACCGGCACCGCCCATCACGGCAATCTCGGCCGTTGGCCATGCATAGTTCATGTCGCCGCGGAGTTGCTTACAGCTCATCACGATGTGCGAGCCGCCGTAAGACTTGCGGAGGGTTATCGTTACCTTGGGCACGGTGGCTTCGCCGTAGGCATAGAGCAACTTGGCGCCGTGCAGGATGACACCGTTGTACTCCTGTCCGGTTCCGGGGAGGAAGCCCGGCACGTCTACCAGCGAAACGATGGGGATGTTGAAGGCATCGCAGAAGCGGACAAAGCGTGCACCCTTGCGCGAGGCGTTGCTGTCCAGCACGCCGGCCAGATACTTGGGTTGGTTGGCCACGATGCCCACTGACTGGCCGTTGAAACGGGCAAAGCCGATGATGATGTTCTTGGCGTAGTCTTTCTGGATTTCCAGGAATTCGCCGTTGTCGATGATAGCGCCGATGACTTCGTACATGTCATACGGCTTATTGGGATTGTCGGGGATGATTTCGTTCAGTGAATCTTCCAGACGGTCGATGGGGTCTGTGCAGTCGATGTAGGGAGGCTCCTCCAGGTTGTTCTGAGGGATGTAGCTCAGGAGTTTGCGGATGAGTTTGAGGGCGTCTTCCTCGGTGGGCGAGGTGAAGTGGGTTACGCCGGATTTGCTGGAGTGTACGCTGGCACCGCCCAGATTCTCCTGCGTCACGTCTTCGCCTGTTACGGTCTTCACCACCTTCGGGCCGGTCAAGAACATGTAGGAGGTGCCTTCCATCATGAGTGTGAAGTCTGTCAGTGCAGGAGAATATACGGCACCGCCGGCACAGGGGCCGAAGATGCCGGAGATCTGCGGGATGACACCCGATGCCAAGATGTTGCGCTGGAAGATTTCCGCATAGCCGGCCAGGGCATTGATGCCTTCCTGGATACGCGCGCCGCCCGAGTCGTTCAGGCCAATAACCGGGGCGCCCATCTTCATGGCTTTGTCCATGATGTGGCAAATTTTCAGCGACATGGTTTCGGACAGTGAGCCGGCCGATACCGTGAAGTCTTGTGCGAAGATATAGACCAAGCGGCCGTCGATGGTGCCGCAACCCGTCACCACGCCATCGCCCGGATAGTGCTTTTTGTCCATGCCAAAGTTAGTGCAACGGTGCTCTACGAACATGTCCATTTCTTCGAAGCTGCCTTCGTCGAGCAGCATGGCGATGCGTTCGCGTGCGGTATATTTGCCTTTGTCATGTTGTTTGGCTATTGCTTTCTCGCCACCACCCAAGCGGGCTGCTGCGCGGCGGTCAATGAGTTCTTTGATTTTTTCCAGTTGGTTACTCATTTTCTTTTCTTTTTTAGGATTGAAGTCAGTTTACGTTTCCTTGAAAATCTCATTCGGGCTTCTCGCAGAGTTCCGTCAGCACACCTAGCGTGGACTTCGGGTGCAGGAAGGCGATGTTCAGTCCCTCGGCACCTTTGCGGGGAGCCTTGTCAATAAGGCGGACACCCTTCTCCTCGGCGTATGCCAGCGCGTTGGCCACGCCGTCCTCGATGGCGAAAGCCAAGTGGTGCATGCCCCCCTTGCCGCCGTTCTTCTCGATGAACTTGGCGATGGTGCTGTCGGGCGATGTCGGCTCCAGCAATTCAATTTTTACTTCGCCAACTTTTAGGAAAGCGGTTTTTACTTTTTGGTCTTCAACGGTCTCAATGTTGTAACATTTCAGCCCCAATACATTTTCGTAATAGGGCAGGGCTTCTTCGATGCTTGTCACGGCGATGCCCAGGTGTTCAATGTGTGAAATCTTCATAACGGTAAAATTAATGTTTGTTTGGCCTTGTTGCTAAGGCCGGATTGTTCCACAAAGAAAGGAATTTCTTCCAAGATACCGAAATATTTCGTCCATAAATTACAGCAAAGCCGCGACCGGGAAAGCATTTTTAGTTTTTTGCATTCCCGGCCACGGCTTTTTGCCATCTCAACAAGGCACTTTGTGCGCCTCAAGGAGGCACTTTGTGCGTCCCAAAGAGGCACTTTGGCGTCCTCAAGAGGGACTTTAGCGCGCTGAAGAGGGAGTTGGGGTTTTCGACTTTTCTTCCGCTCTTTCCAATGCCTTGGCTTCTTCCCAAATCTGGTCCATCTCGGCCAAAGTCATGTCATGTAAGTTTTTGCCTTCGCGGATGGTGTGCGCCTCCAGGTAGTTGAATCGGCGGATGAACTTCTGGTTGGTGCGCTCCAAGGCATTGTCCGGATTAATCTTGTAGAGGCGGGCGGCGTTGACCAGGCTGAAGAGGACGTCGCCGAACTCGGCTTCGGCCTTCTCCTTGTCCAGATGGGCCACTTCGGCTTGGAATTCCTGGATTTCCTCCTTCACCTTGTCCCACACCTGTTCGCGCTCTTCCCAGTCGAAGCCCACGTTGCGTGCCTTGTCCTGGATGCGGTAGGCTTTGATGAGGGAGGGTAGGGCGGAGGGGACGCCGCTCAGCACGGTCTTGTTGCCGCCTTTCTCCTTCAGTTTCAGTTGTTCCCAGTTTTCTGTGACCTGTTCTGCGGTGTTAGCCTGTACTTCGCCGAAGACATGGGGATGGCGGAAGATGAGTTTCTCACAAAGCCGGTCGCACACGTCCTTGATGTCGAAATGTCCTTTTTCGCTTCCGATTTTTGCATAGAAGGCCACGTGCAGCAATACGTCTCCCAGCTCCTTGCAGATGTCCGACTGGTCATCGCGCATCAGGGCATCACATAGTTCGTAGGTCTCTTCAATCGTGTTGGGACGCAAGCTCTCGTTGGTTTGTTTGCGGTCCCACGGGCATTTCTCGCGCAGTTCGTCGAGAATGTCGAGGAAGCGTCCGAAGGCTTCCATCTGTTCTTGTCTGGTATGTGTCATAAATATTCCTTTCTTTGTCAATTTCCCTGCAAAATTACTTATTTTTTTGCGAAATGGAATTTGCTTCGGGGATATTCCAGTCCCACACCTGTTCTTCGTAGGCAACTTCCGCCGCATCTTCCACCTCGTCCGGCACATTGCAGAAGAAGTCCAGCCCAGTCTTTTCCTCCAGTTTGTCAATGCTGAGGGCATGAGTGGGGATAACGCTGGCGGGAGCTTGGTGGTCATTGTCGAAGCCATAGTCGTCGCGGTGCTCCACGAGGAAGCCGATGGCCTGGTAGTCTTCACCTTTCTGTGCCAGGATGGCCATGAAATAGTAGTGCGGGCAGGCCAGTCCGTGGCGGGTCAGTCCGTTGGCGTCTGTCTGGGGCTTGCGTCCGTCGGCGGCATTTTGCGTGCCGGTAAAGTCGATGAGCAGGTCATCCGTGGTGCCTCCTTTAGTGACATACAGCTTGTCATAGTCTCCGGAGCGTGCCCAGGTCTGCACCAGCTTCTCGAAGGTTACCCAATAACCACCGTTGAAGGAGGTCATCTGCGGACTGATGTTCGTGTAGTAGAAAGTCTGTTCGTTGGCCGTGCGGTTATAGGAGCGGTCGTCCGAGGCGCAGAGATGTCCCTTGTCGAAGCCGTCGCTCTTGTGGTCACTTTCCTCCGGACTGGTAGGGACAAAGGGGTCTGGCAGCCATTCGTCGGTACGGTTCACGTTTTTCTGGCTGGTTTCGCTGTCGAAGCTGAATGCCACCCAGGCGGCATGGCGTTTGTCTTCCACCCATTCGAGGGCGTAATTCAGAATCTCTTGCTCACGGTAGGACACGGTATGTTCCACGTACTGGTTGGCCTCGTTGAGACGGGGGATGCAGAGGTCTGTGACGTAAGGATGGGCTTCGTCGGCCGGGTTGGCGTTGAGATTGGTGCCCTCATCTTCTCCGGGAGGATTGACCGGTTCTTCAGGAGGGGTGACGGGCGGTTCCGTGGCTGGCGTATCGTCGCCGCCGCAGGCTGCCAGCAGAAACAGAAAGCAAAGCAGGGAGAGTTTGGTTCGTATCATGAATTTAAAGGGAATAAAAACAGGCGCGGATTGCGCGGACCACACGGAAAGGGATAAAAAGAAATCCGTGAAATCCGCGTAATCCGCGCCTTGTCTAATTATACAATCGTATTTATTCTACAGCTTTCAGAGAGCCTTCTACATACTCAAACTGGCCTTGGCCTACGACCTTGTACTGGATGGTGTAGGTGGTGGTACCTGCACCGTCGTAGATGCCGAACTGAATGGTGTAGAACACATCCATACCTTCTACCGGTGCTGCATTGGGATACAGAACCTCCAAAGCATGGGGGAAGGATTGGGGCAGGCGTTCCCACATCAGGGCGGTCAGTTCCTCGCTGCCCATGCCTGGATAGGTGCCCTGGCCTTGCCATGCACTGACGCGGAAGTCGAAGTTGTTCTGGTAGGCCGAACTACCGTAGTAGTAGTCATTGTTGCCATACGAGGTTACGTACTCCGGATAGTTGTCGGCTACCCAGTCTACAATGGCCTGGTAGAAAGTGGATGACTCGGCAATGTTCTTGCCCACCTCCAGGATGATGGTTACACTGGGATTATAGTTCCATTCCGTGCCGTTGAAGCCGTAGGGGCGTGTCTCCTCGCGGATGAGGTCGCAATACTGCCAGAGGTTGGAGGCGGCGTGATAGACATACTGCTCGTTGCCTACCTGGTTTCCTCCGTCGTATTGGCGGAAGATGACCGTGCAGGTGTCACCATCCAGGGCATAGCCGGCGTGCTTGGCCAGGAATTGGGGCATATAGGCTTGGGCAGGCGCGTTGTCATCGAAGTTGTAATACTTGCCCGGGTTGCCGCCGATTTCCTCGTAGTCGGCCATGGAGAGGCAGATGGCGTGGTTGGAGTTTTCGAACTCATACCATCCGTTGCCCGTGTACTCGTAGAGGGCAAAGCGTGTCTCGGTTTCTACGGGTGCGGCAATTTCATTGGCCACCATGATGTTGTCTATCTGGTAAGTGGTTGTGGCGGGCGTCTGCTTGTTGCCCACGTAGTGGTAAGCCACGTAGATGGTCTTTCCAGCGTAGTCATCCAGGGACATGACACCGGCCGAGGCCATCGTACCATATCCGCTGGTGGGTTCCTGCGGGATGTTGAACTGTGCGGTTACATCTGTCCATGTGGCTGTATTCACATCGCCGGCAAAGTCAGTGGAGATGAGCACGCTGAGGCAGTTGGCATTCCAGTAGCCTACGCATACGTCCCAGCCCAGGTTCAAGCCGGTTTCGTTGATGGCAATGCCTGGTGTCACGAGCCAGGCTTCGGCTTCTGCTTCGGCATAGTTGGCAGTGAATTGCAGGTACTTATTGTTGCTGTATTCTTTCACCTGCCAGGTATCGCCGCTGGCACTCAGGGTCCATCCGCCGTCCATCGATTCGATGTCGCCTTCTTCCAGGTTTTCAAAGTCCCAGCTGGCAATGGTTTCGCCACGGGAGGGAACGCCATCCTCGCTGTATTCGTATTCTACCATCACCAGGTCGTCTGTCTGAGGCTCGGTATACTTGGCGTTGAGGATGCGGTACATACGTCCTACATTGCTCGCATTGAGGAAGGTGGCATTGTTGTAGCCTTCGCCGTAGATGACGGTATAATCATCCTCCGTCAGAATTTCGTAGGGGATGTTCTGGTAGTGCGGATAGATGGTCTTGAAACGATAAGTGAGGTTGGCCGATGAGCCGGCGTCTGCCGTATAGTAAGTATCACCCAGCCATTCGGGCAAATAATCGTCCGGCATGTTGTCTGTCGAGAAATACTTGTTGGTGGCCACGTCGCCGCCAATGGCTTCATAATCGGCATCGGTCAGCGTATAGACTATGTTGGCCACGTTGGTGGGGTAGTATTCCTCGTCGTAGCCGGGGAAATTCTCTTCGTTGTAGTCACAACCAGCCAGGAGAAGGGAGGCTGCGCACAGACTATATATAAATCTTCTATTCATAACTTGGTTGCTTAAAGGTTTAGAAATGGAACTTCAGGCGAATGGAGTAGGTGCGGCCGAAACCGTAGAATACTCGCGTGGCTGTTTCCCAAGTATGGGAAGAACCATCGCGGGCATCGGCAATGTATTCCTGATTGAACAGGTTATTGATGTTGCCGCTCAAGGTAGCGCGGATCTTGCCGAAGTCGAACGTGTAGCCGGCATTGAAGTCGAAGGTGCAGTAGCCGGGGATTTCCCAAGGTTCGCTTACTACGTATTCTTCGCCAAAGCCGGTGCTGCCTGCGCTGATATCATAGAAGGCATAGTTGCGGAAAAAGAGGTTCCAATCCAAGCCGACGCGCAAACCCTTCATCGGGCGTACGTTGATGCCCAGGGCAGCTGTGGTCTGTGCCGAGCCGCCTACATGGATATTGTCCATCTTGATGCGGGCCTTGTACTGTTCTGCATTTTCCAGTCCTTCGATGACACCGCCACTGAAGTCGGTCATGATCTGGTTGTTGCCATTGAAGTAATAGCCGGTGGCTGTGCCGTTCCAGCGCCAGTCGCCCCACGAGAACATACCCGTGATGTCCATCCAGCGGGTAGGCTTGGCCACGAAGTCCAGCTCGATACCCATGTGGTTGGCGTTGGCGCCGGTCATGTTCAGTGTCCAGGTGTCCAACGTGCCGTCAGCCTTGTTATACGTGTCGCTGTCATACAGTGCCTTGTCCATCCAGCGGGTGTAGTAGGCATTGACGTTGGCTGAGAGGAAAGTGCTGCGGTAGCCGTAGCCCAGTTCGAAGGACATGATTTTTTCGTTTTTGGCATCCGGGTTGCGCAGGTGCGAGCTTTGCGAGTCGATGAAGGAGTTGTCGAACATCGGGGCACGGCTGATGAAGCCGGCATTGAAGAAGACATTATGATTGTCCGTGATGTTGTAGTTGATGCCGCCCTTGATGTTGCCGCCCAGATAGTTCTTTTTGTCAGACTTGGCCTTGGACTCCTCGTAGTAGAAGCGGTCGTAACGCCAGTAACCCGTGTTGGACAGGCCGCCGGCCACGAAAGCGTTCAGTTTGTCGCGGTTGTATTCCAATTGCGCGAATACGCCCTCGGACATTACGTAGCCGTCATAGTCGCGGTAGATGACATCGCCCACGTTCAGCTTCTGGTTGATGTAGGCGGGGTTGTTAGCAGCGGCGGGATAATTCTCCGGGCGGATGTTGCTGCGGTTGGACGAGTCCACGAAGTATTCGCCGTTGTACAGGTCGGTGATGATGTTCTGGTGCAGGCCCTTGTAGTAGCGGAAGTCAATGCCGCCGTAGAAGTCCAGGTATTCGCCGAACTTGGTGGTGTAGGTAGAGAGCAGTCCGTACCAGATATGGTTGTTCATAGCCTTGGCCATGATCATCTTCGAGCCGGTGAGGCTCTGTTCGTTCAGTTCCTGCACCTCGTCATACGCAAAGGTGCCGTCCGGCTTGCGGAAAGTGTTGTTTACCAGGCCGTCCGTGGCGCCATACCACAGGCTGCGGTGCTCACTGTCGCCGTTGCCGCTGTATCCGTTGCCTCGACCGATGGAAACGTAGAGAGCCGTGCTGAGGCTGGACTTGTGGTCAATCTGCCAGAGGTGGTTCAGTGAAATCTGGGGCTTGTGGTATTCGTTGCGCGAGGAGTTACGTGCCCGTCCGTACTTGTCATAACCGAAGGTAGGGTTGTACTTGTAGGGGCTGTCGTCGCCCATATACTGCTTGACGCGTTGCCATTCCTTGATGGAAAGACCGTTGGCGCTGTTGCGCTGGTTGTGCCACTGGGGAGCACCGAAGGCAGTCAGCGAGAGTTGGTGGTTGTCGTTGAAGCGCTTGGTGATACTGGCAAACCAGTTGTAGCCTTCGAACTCGGTGCCTTGGATGTAGCCGTCACCCCAAGTCTTGCCGCCCAGCAGGGTGAAAGCCCACCCGTTCTTGGTCAAACCGGAAGAAACGGTGAAAAGAAGTTTGTTGTATCCGTCGTTACCCATAGCGTAAGATACGGAACCTCCTTTCTCGGCATCAGCACCCATCGTGACGATGTTGATAGAGCCGCCAACCGCCGGCGAGGACACCTTGGCGGCACCCAGTCCGCGCTGCACCTGCATAGTGCGGGTCACGTCGGACAGTCCTGCCCAGTTGGACCAATAGACTTTCTGGTTCTCCATGCCGTTCATGGGCACGCCGTTGATCATCACGGCTACATTGTCCGTGTCGAAGCCGCGCACGCGGGTCTTGGCATCGCCATAGCCGCCGCCGTCTTTGGTGACGTAAACACCGGGAGTGGACTTCAGTATTTCAGGGAATTCCTGCGTGCCCAGCTTCTCGTCAATGAAGACGGCCTCCACATTGGACACGGCCACAGGTGTCTTGCGGTCGATGGCGATACTGGAGGTGATGACCACATCGTTCAACAACACAGCATCCGGCTCCATGCGGATGACGCCTAAGTCGAGGTTGTTGCCCCGGCCTTCCAAGGCATGTTTCTGCTCCAAGTATCCTACGTAGGAGAATACGAGTGTGGCACTTGCCGGGGCGGACTGCGTGAAGTAGCCGTCTACGTCGGTCACACTGCCTTGCGTGGTGCCTTCCACCACAACACTGGCTCCGATGAGCGGTTCGCCCGTCTCGGCATCGACCAGCTGGCCGCGTACCTTGACATTCTGCGCGTAGGCGGCGAGGCTACCTACGCATAGCAGGGCTGACAACAGGAAATGCATCAAATTTCTTTTCATACTTTCTGTTTTAGGTGAAACATTAATTGTTAAACAAATACTAATTTGTATTTCGTCCTGCAAAGATACGCATTATAATCTGACTAAATGTTACAAAGGTATTACTATTTTGCATGGGAAGCGGATAAAAATGTGAGCCGTAATCGGGCAGGGTGTCTAAAAATTAGACGCCAGTGTCTAAAAATTAGACACTCCCGCCGAAATCGTGTTTGCCTTATTGCTTGGCTATCTGATAGATAATGGTTTTGGCACGGTTTCTGCATTAGGATAGGCAGAAAAACAAATCTAAAAAGACCAAACGATATGCAAGCATTCCATTACATCCTCCGGATTCTGCTCCATGCCAAAGGGAGCAATCTGTTGAAGGTCGTCTCCCTGGGCTTGGGGCTGACGATGAGCATCCTGCTCTTTGCCCGCGTGGCGTTCGAGCAGAGTTATGATACGTGTTTCCCAGACAACGACCGCCTCTACCAGGTGTGGAGCCAGTTCACGGTGAAGGGCGAGAAGCTGGACTGGCAAGAGATGAACTGCGGTCCCGTGGCAGGCGCCATCCTGGAGAGCTTCCCTGAACAGGTAGAGTCGGCCACGTGCACCGCACACTGGCTGGTGAGCAACCCGCTCTATTACGGTAACACCCGCTTCGACGACAAGAAGATTGCCGCCGACTCCCTGTTCTTCCGTACGATGGGCATTGAGGTGCTGAGCGGCAA
>JAHLFO010000059.1 GCA_018883785.1 Candidatus Bacteroides intestinipullorum | reverse complement strand
ACGCAGATTCATTTTCTTTATTGACTGATTATCCGTTATCAAAGATTATAGATCAGCGGCATCAGCGTCATCTGCGTCTAAAGAATTAAATACCTATTTATCGTATAAACTAAATATCAACATCTACTTATACTCAAGAACTCATAAACCCAATAACTCACAAACTCATGAAGATAGGAGTCATCAACGCAATGGAGGACGAGCACGCCCGTCTGGCCTCGCACCTCACGGAGGCGCACGAACAGTCGTGCGGACTATATAGTTACGTGGAAGGCCGTCTGGGCGCCAATACCCTGGTCCTGACCCGCTGCGGCATCGGCAAGGTGAACGCTGCCCTGGGCGCCGCCGAACTGATCCGCCGTTTCTCCCCCGGCTGCATCGTCAGCACGGGTGTGGCCGGCGGTACGGGCGAAGGGCTGCAGGTGACGGATGTCGTGGCCGGTGCCCGCGTGGCATATCATGACGTGTGGTGCGGCGACGGAAACGCCTACGGCCAGGTGCAGGGACTGCCCGCCGTGTTCGAGGCCGATGCCCGCCTGCTGGCCTGTGCCCGCCGCCTGGCTGAGACCGGCGGACTGGAGAGCCGCATACACTGCGGGCTGATCTGCACGGGCGACCAGTTCATCACCGACCGCGCCAAACTGGACGAAATCCGTGCCGCCTTCCCCGACGTGCAGGCCGTGGACATGGAGTCGGCCGCCATCGCGCAGACGTGCTACTTATATAAGGTGCCCTTCATCAGCTTCCGCATCGTCAGCGACACGCCGGGCAGCGAGGGGCATTGGCAGCAGTACCTCGACTTCTGGGGCACCGTGGCCGACCGTTCGTTCCACGCCACGAAGGCATTTCTTGAAGCACTTTGATATAGTGATTAGTGATGAGTGGTTAGTGATTAGTACTTGGAGCTGAAAGCTAACCACTCATCGCTAACCACTAATCATTAACCACTCATCACTAATCACTAATCGCTTATCACTCATGAAGAAGATTCCCAGTTTCACCATCGACCACATCCGCCTCTTGCGAGGCATCTACGTTTCCCGCCGCGACGAAGTGGGCGGCGAAGTCGTCACCACCTTCGACATCCGCATGAAGGAACCCAACCGCGAACCCGCCCTTCATCCCGGCGCGTTGCACACCATCGAGCACTTGGCCGCCACCTACCTGCGCAACTGCCCCGAGTGGCAAGACCGCATCGTCTACTGGGGCCCCATGGGCTGCCTGACGGGCAACTACCTCCTGATGCGCGGCGACCTCACTCCCGCCGACATCCTGCCTCTGATGCAAGACACCTTCCGCTTCATCGCCGACTATGAGGGCGAAGTGCCTGGCGCCGCCCCGCAGGACTGCGGCAATTACCTGCTGCACGACCTCCCCATGGCCCGCCTCGAAGCCGCCAAATACCTGCACGAGGTGTTGGAGCAGATGACTCCGGCCAACATGGAGTATCCCGCAAAGGAAATGGACTGACCTGAACGGCGTATCCATCGTTAATAGTTATTAAAGAAACGGCACCTTTTGTCGGATTAAAAGGATTTTGCTACCTTTGGCTGACAAAATACAATAACCCTAATCCGTTTAACATAAAATTGTAACTATCATGGACGCACAATCTATCGGTCAGAATGCGGGATTGGTATGGCGACTTTTGGACCATAACCGCAGATGGGAGTATAGTGAATTGAAAGCAGCGACGGGCTTGTCCGACCGCGACCTCAACGCGGCTCTCGGTTGGCTGGCCCGCGAAAACAAAGTACAGTTCGAGACCAGCCAGAAGGACGGGCTCGACTATCTGTTTCTGGAGCTGAACCTATACATCGGATAAAAGGACGGGCGCAGAAAGAAAAAAGAGGGAATGTCGGTACTGAGACGACATTCCCTCTTTTCTTTTTTGGGGGCTTTCATCAAGCCTTAAGCCCGTGGTTCACGTCATTCCAGGACAATCTCGTCCACGAAGACGAAGGCCGGATGACCCTTGCCACCGTGCCAGGCGGGCAGCTTGGCGCTCTTGACGATGACCTCCACGTAGCGGGCCGTGACGGGGTCAAAGCTGATTTCGTGCGGATAGATGCCGTCCTTGTCGTCCTTCTTCATCGCGGGGATGGACTGGGAGTAAACCTCCTTGAAGGTCTTGCCGTCGTCGGACACCTTGACGGTGATGCCTGCGGTCTCCATGATCCAATCGCCCTTCACCACGTTGGTGTTGAAGGACACCTTGCTGAACTCGGTCGGCTCCTTCAGGTCGATGACGGCGTCCATGTCCTTGCCCTGGAAGCCCAGCCAGCGGCCGGTCTTGTAGTTCTCGCCGCCCACGAGGCCATCGGTCAGCTCCACGCCGCCGTTGAAGTCATAGCCTTTGCTCGGAGCCTCGCGCAGGGTGACAGCCTTGGTCGTGGCTTTGTTGAAGACGATATTCTCGCTGAACAAGCGGCTCTTTCCGCCGTCGGGACGGATGACTACGGCCTTGAGCTCGGCATTCTGCTTGATGCGCACGGGTGCCTCATACTTGGGGCTGGCCGCCGTGGGTTCGGTGCCGTCCAGCGTGTAGTGGATGTCGCCCTTGCCCTGGGTGGTCATGGTCACTACCACCTCGCCGCTCTCGCTGTCGGTCGTGATGTCGGCGTGGATGTCGAAGATGTGCTTGGCGTAGTTGTAGCCCTGCTGGTCATACAGTTCGGTGAAGCGCACCAGGCGGGGCAGGAACTCGTTGTAGTCCTTCTGCTGGTCCTTGTCTCTCCACTGCACTTCGGCCAGGGCAGCCATACGCGGCATTTCCATGTATTCCACCTGACGGAACGTGGGGATGTACTCCGTCCACAGGTTGGCCTGCACGCCGATGATGTACTGCTGGTATTCCTCGGGGATGCCGTCGGTGGGCTCGAAGGAATATACCTTCTCTACGGGCACATAGCCGCCGATGGCGATGGGTTCGTTCTCCGTGTCCGTGCTCTGGTAGTAGTCGAAGTAGAGGTAGTTGTTGGGCGTCATGATGACGTTGTGCTTCATCTGTGCGGCCTTGATACCACCGGCCGTTCCGCGCCAGCTCATCACGGTGGCGTTGGGTGCCAGTCCGCCTTCCAGGATTTCGTCCCATCCGATGATGTGGCGTCCCTTGCTCTCTACGAATTTCTCCATGCGGCCGATGACGTAGCTCTGCAGGTACATCTCCTTCGTGTGTTCGCGGTCGCCGCGGATGCCCAGGGCCTTGATGCGGGCCTGGCACTTGGGGCACTTCTCCCAGCGCACCTTGGGACATTCGTCGCCGCCCACGTGGATGTATTCCGAGGGGAAGAGGTCGATGACTTCGGCCAGCACGTCCTCCAGGAATTGCATGGCCTGGTCGTTGCCGGCGCAGATGACGTCGTCGGCGATGCCCCACATGGTCCATACGTCATACGGTCCGCCCGTGCAGCCCAGTTCCGGATAGGCGGCCAGGGCAGCCAGCTGGTGGCCCGGCAGGTCTATTTCGGGCACGATGGTGACGAAGCGTTCCTCGGCGTAGCGGATGACGTCGCGGATCTGGTCCTGCGTGTAGAAGCCGCCGTAGGGCTGTCCGTCATACTTGCCGCTGTTGTGCCCGATGACGGTCTCCTTGCGCTGCGAGCCGATTTCCGTCAGTTTGGGGTATTTCTTGATTTCGATGCGCCAGCCCTGGTCGTCGGTCAGGTGCCAGTGCAGGCGGTTCATGTTGTGCAGCGCCAGCATGTCGATGAAGCGCTTCACGGAGTCCACCGGGAAGAAGTGGCGCGACACGTCGAAGTGCAGGCCGCGGTAGGCGAAGCGGGGGGCGTCGTTGATTTGCACGGCGGGCAGCTCGATGTCCATGCCCTGGGCATTGGCGGGGATGGACTTGCGCAGCGTCTGTGCGCCGTAGAACACGCCTGCGGGCGAGCCGCCGGCAATCTCGATGCCATCCTGTGCGACGGTCAGGCGATAGCCTTCGGGATTCTCGATGTCTTGTGCCACGGAGAGCTGGATGCCGCCCTCGCCGGCTTTCACCTTGGGCAGTTTGCCCGTGGCATCCTGGATGTAGCCGGCCAGGTGGTTGGCCACGCGCTGGAGTACGGTGTCCCCCTCGGTATAGCCGATGGTGGTGGACGATGTCAACACGAACGGGGCACTGCCCTGTTCATTCATCTCGTTGGGTAGCGGAACGATGTCATAGCTGCCTTGCACTTTGCCGCCCGAACAGGCTGCCAGGCCTAACGTGGCCGTCAGTAAGCAGGCGTACTTGGTCAGTTTGTTCATACTTGAATTGGTTTTAGTAAATTTGGATTAATAATATGATGGTGATTGTCTCCTGAATAGTCTCCTGCCGGTAGGATGCGTCAGATGATTTCGATGCCCTTCTCCCGGCAGAGCTGCAAGCCCAGGTCCTTCAGCTTGAACTTCTGGATTTTGCCGCTGCCCGTCATGGGGAATTCCTTGATGAAGAAGATGTACTTGGGTATCTTGTAGCGCGAGATTTTGCCCATGCAGAATTCGCGCACGTCCATCTCGTCCATCGTGACGCCCTCGTGCAGGATGATGAACGCGCCCACCGCCTCGCCGTACTTCTTCGACGGGATGCCGGCCACCTGCACGTCCTTCACGCCCGGCAGCTGGTAGAGGAATTCCTCGATTTCGCGCGGGTAGATGTTCTCGCCTCCGCGGATAATCATGTCCTTGATGCGGCCGGTGATGCGGTAATAGCCCTGTTCGTCCTTCACGCCCAGGTCGCCGCTGTGCAGGAAGCCATCCTGGTCGATGACCTCGGCCGTGGCTTCGGGGTTCTTGTAGTAGCCTTTCATCACGTTGTAGCCGCGGCAGCACATCTCGCCCTGCACGCCCACGGGGCATTCCTGGCCCGTCTCCGGGTCGATGACGCACACCTCGGTGTGCTCGAAGTCGCGGCCCACGGTGTTGTAGCGCGCTTCGGCGGGGTCGTCTATGCGGCTGTGCGTCATGCCCGGAGAGGTCTCCGTCAGGCCGTAGACGCTGGTCACCTTCATGTACATCTTCTCCTCCACCTGCTTCATCAGCTCCACGGGGCAGAGCGAGCCGGCCATGATGCCCGTGCGCAGGCTGGACATGTCGAAGAGGTCGAACATCGGGTGGTTCAGCTCGGCGATGAACATCGTGGGCACGCCGTAGAGGGCCGTGCAACGCTCCTTGTGCACCGAGGCCAGGACCACCAGCGGGTCGAAGCGCTCCACCATCACCTCCGTGCAGCCGTGCGTCAGGCAGTTCATCGTGGCCAGTACCACGCCGAAGCAGTGGAACAGGGGGACGCAGACGCACAGCTTGTCGTCCTGCGTGAACCGCATGTGTTCGCCCGTCAGTAAGCCGTTGTTGGCGATGTTATAGTGGGTCAGCATGACGCCCTTGGGGAAGCCCGTGGTGCCGCTGGTGTACTGCATGTTCACCACGTCGTGGCACGTCACCTGCGCCTTCAGCCGCTCCAGCTGCGAGGGGTCCACGTTGTCGCCCAGCAGCAGCAGCTCGTGGGTGGTGTACATGCCGCGGTACTTCTCCTGGCCCACGTAGACCACGTTGCGCATGGCGGGGAAGCGTTCGCTCTTGAGGTGTCCGCGCTGGCAGGTGCGCAGTTCGGGCAGCATCGTGTAGGTCATCTGGACGAAGTCGCTGTCCTTCTCGCCGTTGACGATGCAGAGGGTGTGCATGTCCGAGTTCTTGCAGAGGTATTCCAGCTCGGCTTGCTTGTAGTTGGTGTTGACCGTCACGTAGACGGCGCCTATCTTGGCGCAGGCATAGAGCAGGGTGAGCCAGTCGGGCACGTTGGCGGCCCAGATGCCCACGTGCGTGCCTCGGGTGACGCCGATGGCGATGAGTCCGCGCGCCATGTCGTCCACACGCCGGTTGAACTGGCTCCACGTGAAGCGCAGGTTGCGGTCGGAGTAGACGATGTATTCTTTGTCCGGGGTGGTCATGGCCCAGTGTTCCAGCCATTGGCCGAGGGTGCGGTCGGACAACGCCGGTTGCCCGGTGCCTTGGATTGAAGATTGGTCTGCTTTTTCAGTAGTCATGCATGGGGTTGTTTTTTAGGATTTGGGTCGTTCGGGTCGGGGTATGCCCCCGCCCGTGCTTAGGCAAGGCTGCGCCCGTGCTCAGGCAGGCGTGTAGACCACGGCCAGTATCTGTGCCGCTTCTCCCTGGTAGCCATGTACGTGGTGGGGCACGATGGAGTCGTAGTAGATGCTGTCGCCCTCTTCCAGCAGGTAGGTGTTCTTGCCGTAGCTGATCTCCATGCGGCCACGCAGGACGTAGATGAACTCTTCGCCCTCGTGCGAGGAGAGCACGAAGTCCTGGTCCTCGGTGGCGTCCACGTCGATGATGAAGGGGTCCATGTGGCGGTCGGCCTTCGACTTGGCCAGCGAGTGGTACTCCATGTGGCGGCGGCTCTGGATGGCGTTGTTGCTGAAGCTGATGGTGTCTCCCGCCTCGGCGCGGCGGCAGAC
Organism: Candidatus Bacteroides intestinipullorum; assembly: GCA_018883785.1. Classification (GTDB taxonomy): domain Bacteria; phylum Bacteroidota; class Bacteroidia; order Bacteroidales; family Bacteroidaceae; genus Bacteroides; species Bacteroides intestinipullorum. Next base: position 10,610 of record JAHLFO010000059.1, on the reverse strand, counting down.
GGCGGGTCCCGTCTCGTCCTGGTCGTCGAGGAAGGTGCCCAGACGGACGCCCAGCACGCGGGCAATCTTGATGAGGGGGGCCAGTGACGGCAGGTCAATGTTGCCCTCAATGCGTTCCACTTGTTCGATGGCCAGGCCCGAGCGTTGGGCCAGTTCTTCCATCGAGATGTTTCGGCTTTCGCGGAGCGATTTGATTTTCTCGCCCACAATCTTGCTTGTATCCATAGTTCTGATCTGATGTTTTCCGGTATCGGTTTGTTTCAATATTCCGCAAATGTACGGTAAAGTTTGGCATGTTGCAAGAAAGTGGGCGGAAAAATGCGTGTCGGCGTTCAGAATACGAAGCCCAGGCGGAAGCCGTGGAACTTGTACTTGGCGTCATCGGCCTCAGACTTCAGCTTCTGCATGTTGTAGAAGTAGCCCACCATGAAGTGGGGCGTCACGTACATGCCTACATTCAGCTCCAGGGCCAGTCCGCCTTCCTTGCACCAGAAGTCGTGGCCGTAGCCCATGCGGATGCCCAGGGTGCCGGCCATGTCGCGGTAGAAGGTGGGCGTGCGTCCCCGCAGGCCGATGAGGCCCTGCAAGACGCTGGGGCCGAGGCCCTCGTGCTCGATGGTCTGTCCCACATAGTTGGCGCCGAAGTCGATGCCCACCAGGTGGTGGAAGTTGTACTGGTAGCGCAGGCCGCCGCTGAAGCCGACGTTGCCGTGGGGCATGTCGGCCATTTTGCCTACGCCGAGGTCGATGCCCCATTGGTGGCGTGGGGTGTCGGCACCGCCGTCGTAGCCCCACCAACTTTGTGCGGATACTGCCAGCGGCAGGGCCAGCAGCAGGCACAGCAGAGTGCAAATCCGATTCTTCATAAGGTTATTTTTTTTGAGTTTATAAGTAAGTCGCAAGAATTGAATGATAACATATCGGTTAGTTTTTTAGGCGCGGATTACTATTAAAACTTATTTTATTTCGCGAATCAACATGCCGGGATAGAAGTCGCGCCCGCTGATGCGCTTGAAGGTGGTGTACTTCAGCTCGGAGCCGGGTGCGCCCTCTTCCTTGGCCATGTAGCGGTTGTCCCAGATCATGCCCTCGATGGGCTTCACCTCGCCCACCTTCTTGTACTCGATTTTGTCATCCTCCATCACCATCTCCAGCACTTCGAAGCGGGAGTCCTTCGTGATGCCTTCTTTCATGCCGATCTGCGCGCAGATGGGTTCGGTGTTGATGAGGGGGGTCTTGACTTTGAACACGTCGAAGTTCTTCTGTAGCGAGGCGATGTTTTCGTCGATGGCGCGCTGGCAGGCTTTGCGGATCATCTGCGTGGGGTCGTCCAGGTTGACGCCGATGAAGGACACGTCCTTGCCGCTGCTCTTCTGGCTGCCGATGTAGGTGAGGTGGAACTTGTCGCGGTTGTCCTCGAAGGCTTTCTTCTTGGCGGGGTCGGGCTTGGAGGCATAGTATTCGCGGTAGAAGGTCATGGCTGTCTCTTCGTCCCAATCCAGCTGGTAGAGGTAGGTATTGACGTTCACCTTGAATCCCTTCAGCGTCTCCATCATGCTGCCCATGGAGTCGCCCAGGTCGCCCAGGTTGCTGATGCCGGTGGCTGCTCCCGCCACGGCGCCGATGATGCGGAAGGCTGCGCCGATGGCGCGTCCCGTCTTCTCGCGGTCCACGTAGCGGATGTCGTTGACGATGAGGAAGGTGTTGGGGATGAGGTCTTCGCCCGCGTCTTCCAGCATGGCCAGTCCGCGCTGGGAGCGTGCGGCCAGTTCCTTGTCGAATTCGCTGGCGTCATACAGGCCGCGTGCGCGCACGGTGTCCACGTTGCACTCGCCGGTGAAGGGGTCGCGGTTGAACCACCGGGCCACCATGCGCGAGGCGATGCCGTTGGTCTCGATGAAGTCTTCTATCAGGTCGGTGTCCTTCAGCTTCTCGCTCATGTTGACCACCTTGACAGACAGGTCGTGGTTGTTGTACTTGTCCGGGATGGGTATGCTGAGGAAGACGTTGCTGATTTCCTGCGCGAACTTCTGGTCATTGTGCTTCACCAGGAGGCTGTAGAGCGAGCTTCTGCGGTAGTTCATGGCCGAGTCTTGCTGCGCCACGGCCTTTGCGAGGGGGGCGATGACAATGGCCAATGCGATGAGTATCTGTTTCATGTTGTCGTTCTGCTGTTAGTCGTTGAATAAGAAATTAGGTATCAATAGTCCCATAGGTTGTCGGGGATCTTGCTGGTGATCTCGAAGGAGTTGACCGTCTCGTCGCCCCAGAGGTTCAGGCGGTAGGCGTCGGTCTCGGTCAGCTTCTGGCGTCCGGACTGCTTCATGTAGCCCAGCACGTCCTTCACCTTGAAGTAGTCGCTCAGGCGGCAGGGCACGATGAGGTCGCCCCGGGTGTTCACGACGCCTACCAATCCGTTCTCCTGGATGACGGCCAGCCCGTCCTCGAAGTTCCAGGCGCGTTCAAATCCGCCTTGGAAGGCCATGGCCTGCTTGGAGCGGCTGAAGCACTGCCACGTGCCGGCCTTTTTCACCCAGATCCATTCCGATTGGGGCACGGAGGTTGGCAGGATGTCCTCCCAGCTGAAGGGGATGACGGCTTGGTTCTGTTTGTCTATCAGGCCCCATTTGCCATTTTTGTCCAAGGCGCCGGCCCAGCCGTTTTGGTAGTAGGTCAGTTTGCCGTAGGCCATGGGGGTGATGGGTTTGCCGTCCATGTCGACAAATCCCCAATTGCCCGCCTTGCAGACGCCCAGGGCGCCTTCGCGGTATTCCTGGTGGATGTCGTCATACGCCAGCGGCAGGAGGGCGTTGCCCTGGGTGTCGATGACGCCCCATTTCTCGGAGGTCTTGTCCTGGACAATGCAGCGTCCGCCGGTGAAGTGCGCGGCAAAGCCGTAGGTGTCCGTCACGCGGTTGCCGGACTTGTCTACGAAGTAGGTGCTAAAGTCGTCCTTGCTTTCTACCTTGCCCAGTCCGTCTTTGTAGGAGTAGAGAGTCACGTTGTCTTCAAACTCTTTCAAGTAACCGCTTTCGAGGTTGTAGAAGCCATAGTTGGTCTTCTTGCGGCGCACTTTGCCTACAAGGGAGATGCCGTCCGACGGGCAGTTGACGATGTTGAATTTCTTTTCTTCAATAAGAATGTCGCCGCGGTCGTTCATCACGCCGTAGCGGTAGCCGGATTTGCTGAAGATGAAGTACGTGCTGTCTGCAAATACATCCAAGTATTTGAATCCGGTCATGGTGGAGTCTATAGCGCCTTCGGTTTTGCAAACGGAAAGCGCGCATTTCAGGAAGTTTTCCGGATTGTATAGCCTGCTCAGCGGTTTCTCCAGGGAGTAGCGGTTGTAGACGGCCGAGTTGTTGGCATCATAGTCGGTGATGTTGCTTGAGTTTTTGAGGCGGCTCTTGTAGAAGTAGCCGATGAAGGCGTACTTGGGCTCAATGAGGATTTCGCCCTCCTTGTTGATGAGGCCGTATTTGCCTTTCTCCAGCTTGCCGGTTTTTTTGTTCACCTTGCCCGATGCGGCAAACCAGCAGTAGCCGAAGCGGTCAAAGGTCCCCACGGCAGCTTGTTTGGGCTCCAGCAGGATATCGATGTCGTCGTTGATGAGGCCATATTTGTTGCCCTTGCGGATGAAGGCTATGCCGTCTTCAAACTCGCCGATCTCGTCATATTCCGGGGGCAGGATTTCCTCGCCGCGCTTGTTCATGAAGCCCCATTTCTCGCCTTTCAGGACGCCGTCCTTGTAGCTGCCTCCCACGGCCACGCGGCAGTAGGAGCCGGTGAAGGGCAGGATGACGGTGTACTTGATTTTCCCGATGGCTTTCCCTTTGGGGTTGATGAAGCCGTATTTGTCGCCTTTGCGTACCTTGGCCATTCCTTCTTCGAAGGGGTAGGCTTCCTTGTAGCTGTAGGAGATGACTTTCTCGCCGGTCTCGTCCACGTAGCCGAACTTGCCTTTGTCGTTGGCCGCGGGATAGAGGTTCTGGGCATACAGGCCGGTGCTGAGGCACAACGCGCCGGCCGCCACTAACAGTTGGTATATTTTCTTCATATTTTTCTTAGATCTTCGTTCTGTATCTCTCTCTCCTTATCTCATCCACATGAGGTTGGTGGTTTGCGGTTGCTGCCCTTCGCCGAAGGCCACGCCCACGGCACGTGCCGCTTCGATGGTCTGCTTGCGCAGCTCGATGCTGTCCTTGTACTTCTCGCGCATCTCGAAGTTCCAGTCGTCCTTCATCTTGTCTTTGATTTCCCGGTAGAGGTCCATGGCGTCGCCGTAGCATGCGGCGTCAGGCTCCAGTTGGTTGAGGATGCGTGCGGCTTCGGCGGCGCCCCGCTGGTCGGGATGCACGGCCCAGGCGTTGCGGGCCTGCATCAGCAGGCGGTCGCAGTTGTAGTCGATGTACTCGTGATACGTCTTCACCAGTTCGTCGGCCACGGCATCGTAGCCGTTGCAGCAGACGGGCACGGCGCCCAGCAGGAAGAGGGCACGCTCGTAGTTGCGCAACGCGCTTTCGCGCTGGGCCTCGCGGATGATGTTGTTGTACTCGGCGTCATAGTAGGCGATGATGCGCTGCTTGCCCTTCTCGAGGAAGTTGGCCACTTGCTGGTTGTTCTTGTTCAGCGAGCGGAAGGCGTTCAGGTAGGCGCGTTCGCGGCTTTCGCCCACGCCTCGGATCTCCAGGGACATGCGGTCGAACACCTTTTCGCCCCAGTAGTCGCCGATGTAGAGGTTGAGCGAGAGCGTCAGGGCGGTCTTGACGGGTGCGCCGGTCACCGCTTGCTCGTACAGGGGGAGCGCCTTGGCGGCGATGAAGAATTGGGCATACTGGCCTGTGGCGCTGATGCCGTCGCCGGTGACGGCCGTGCACAGCCGGTTGAAGAGGTATTCGCCTGCGGCTTCGGGCATCTCGCCGTCCGGGTTGGCCTCGATGGCCATCAGGTGGATGTCGCAGTCTTGTGCGCAGGCCATCCCGCCCAGCAGGCAGGACAGCAGGCTGATGAGGAGGAATCTTTTCATAGCTTTCCGTTTTTATGAGGGGTTATTTTTCTCCGATGACCAGGATGGCTTTGCCCAAACCCTTGGTCAGCAGCTTGCAGGTCACTTTGTAAGGCTCGGCACGCAGGAAGCGGCGCAGGTTGTTGGCAAAGGCGCGGGTGTCCATGGGCATGCCGTTGGCGCGGTAGAGGGGGATGCGCACTTGCTCCAGCACCATGCGGTTCTCCGTGGCGTCGGACAGGTTGTAGCGGTGTTCCTGCGTATTGTTGTACATCCATTCGTCGATGATGTCCGTCAGCATCTCGCCGTCGAACTCGGACTCCAGGTTCAGGCCCGATCCGTTGTCGAAGACGAGGACTTCGAGCGACACTTCGCGGCCGTTGGTCATCAGGTCGTCAAAGTGGGTTTGCAGTTGCGAGGTGAAGTTGTCCATGTTGTTCAGCACGGCTTCTTCCAGCAGCACGGGCGTCTCGGCGGCCAGCGAGGGGTCGCCAGTGCCCGTGGCGGCGGCAATCTGCTTGTTGGTGTAGGCGTCCAGCCCGCGCAGGGTGTAGGTGACGGATCGCCGGGGACCGGTCTCATTGATTTTCCACGTCACCTCCACGAGGATGTCTGCCTTGGCACGGTTCACCACCTTCTCGTAAGGCGTTTCTGCCAGGATGGCGCCCGAGCTTGAACTGGTCAGCATCTCGTTCTCGGCAGCCGACTGCTCCATGGTGCGGATGGTGGCGGAGAGGTCTTTCAGGGGGAATCCCCGTTCGGCCATCAGTTCGCCTATCTTGGTGATGACGTTCAGCAGGTCCATGTCGTTTTGCAGGGCGGCCTTGTAGTCGGGCACGTCGGTCGTCACGCCCTGCGCCTCGAAGGACTGCATGTAGCCGTTGGCGGAGCACCACACGTCGGCCGGTATGACCATGATGGTGGGTTTCTTGGCTTGGGCGTTCAGGGTCAGGCTTCCGCAGAGCAGCAGGAAGCACAGGCCTATCAAGTGGGTAATTCGTTTCATACGCTATAAGGGATGTTCTGGGGTTATTTTACTAAAATTTGGTCTTCAATCAGCCGTTTCTCCAGGTCGGCGCGTAGCACCCGCACGACCAGTCCGTACGAGTCGCGGGTCTTGCTCTCCGCCTTGACGCCCGATCCGGACTTGGTGGCGTCCATCTTGATGAAGTCCGCATAGTCGCCTCCTTTGGCGAAGAAGCGGTTGAAGTATTCTTGGTGCTTCTCCTCGGCGTTGACCTCAAAGAGCAGGGGCTTCCATTGGCAGCTGCCTTTCTGCAGGCCCTTGAAGATGATGTCGTGCACGGCCCGGCGTTTGGCCTGCTCGGTCGCATCCGCGCGCGAGGCGCCTTGTCCCCAGGCACGGACCACGACGCTGCCGTCGCCCACGTCGGTCACGCATTCCGTCTCGAAGGTATAGAAGGCAGCGGTGGAGGGAGACTTGCATGCCCCCAGGATGCCGCACATGGCCAGCAGGCCGACAATCAAGTAAACTTTGCTTTTCATCATGTTTCGGAGTAAAAAATTAGATGATCATTTATCGGGTTGATTCTTTCTGGCGCTCAGAAGCCCGCGCCCAGGCCCTTCAGTACGCCGGCCTTTTCCAGGTCCTTGCGCAGCTGGTCTTTGGCCACGGAGAAGGTGGCGCCGATGCGGTACTGCTTCTTCTTCATCTTGACGACGTCATATTGGGCGGTGACCATGCTGACATAGTTGGCATACGACCCGCCATCGGCAAAGAAGGGCTCGAAGAAGTCCGTGTGTTCCTGCTCGGCCAGCGGACTGCCAGCCAAGGGCTTCTGCGTGACCCGCGAGTTGGTGACGGTGAATCCTTTGAAGAGGACGCCATGTACGGCACACTTCTTCAGCAGCTCCAAGTCGGGCTTGTTCTTCTTGCTGACGACGTAGACTTTTACCAGGTAGGTGCCTTGCGTGCCGCTGCCTGCGCCGACGATTTCATACTGCAGCGGTTCGGCCGCGAATCCTGCCCACGACAGGGCGAACAGCAGGATCAGTGTCAATGCATACTTTAACTTCATGCTTGTTTTTCATTTTAGGGTTAGATAATACGATGCACGGCGCCGGGTTATGGTGCAAAATTCAAGAATAAACGGCAAATACCGTGTTTATCCGGCATATTTGCTTGTGAATCCGGCTCCTTGATGCCCCTAAAGTTAATAAATGAATATGGTGGAAGGATGTGCGGGGGTGCGTTTTAACATGATTTTAACAAATCGGGGAGATGCGTCCGTAGTGGATAATCGCATCTCCCCGCTGTGGGATTTTTTCTTACAGGCTCTGCATGTCGTTCAGCCGTTTGTAGTAGCCGTTCAGGGCTATCAGCTCCTTGTGCGTGCCGTGCTCCACGATTTCGCCTTCGTGCATGACGTAGATTTCGTCCGCGCCCCGGATGGTGCTGAGGCGGTGGGCGATGGCGATGGTGGTGCGCGACTTCATCAGCCGCTCCAGGGCCTCCTGCACCAGGCGTTCGCTCTCGGTGTCCAGTGCCGAGGTGGCCTCGTCGAGGATGAGGATGGGCGGGTTCTTGAGGATGGCGCGGGCGATGCTGACGCGCTGGCGTTGTCCGCCGGACAGGCGGCTGCCGCGGTCGCCTATCATCGTGTCGTAGCCCTGTTCTGTCTCCATGATGAAGTCGTGGGCATTGGCTATCTTGGCCGCTTCGATGACTTGCTCCATCGTGGCGTTCTCCACGCCGAAGGTGATGTTGTTGTAGAAGGTGTCGTTGAAGAGGATGGCCTCCTGGTTGACGTTGCCGATGAGGGCGCGGAGGCTGTGTATGGAGACGTCCTTCACGTTCTTGCCGTCGATGAGCAGTTCGCCCTCGCCGACGTCGTGGTAGCGCGGCACGAGGTCCACCAGCGTGGACTTGCCCGAGCCCGACTGTCCTACCAGGGCGATGGTCTTGCCTTTGGGCACGGTGAGGTTGATGTGCTTCAGCACGGGCCGTCCCTCGGTGTAGCTGAAGCCGACATTGCGGAACTCGATCCGGTCCTTAAAGTCGCGGAGGGGCAGGGGCGTGGCGGGTTCCTTGATGGGGTTCTCCGCCTTCAGGATCATGTCGATGCGGTCCATGCTGGCCATGCCGATGGGCACGTTGTAGAAGGTCTTGGAGAACTCTTTCAGCGGGTTGATGATGCTGTAGAGCAGCACCATGTAGTAGACGAACATCGAGGCATCCATCGGGGCGTACTCCGTGTTGAGGATGAGCGAGCCGCCAAACCACAGGACAATGACGATGACGCACGTGCCCAGGAATTCGCTCATGGGGTGTGCCGAGCTTTGGCGGATGACCATGGCGTTGACCGAGTTGCGGTATTCCTCGTTGGTCTTGCGGAAGCGTGCGGCCATCTTGTCCTCGGCCAGGAAGGCTTTGATGATGCGCAGCCCGCCCAGTGTCTCGTCCAGTTGCGTCATGATGTTGCCCCACTGTGCCTGCACCGATGCCGAGCGTCGCTTCAGCTTGCGCGTGATGCTGCCCATGCCCCATCCCGCCAGGGGCAGGACGATGATGACGAACAGCGTCATCTGCCAGCTGATGAGGAACATGACGAAGAAGTAGGTGAGGATGGTGATGGGGTTGCGCAGCAGCATGTCCACCGAGCTGGTGACGTAGGTCTCCACGGCGGTGACGTCGGCGCTCATGCGGGCGATGATGTCGCCCTTGCGCTCTTCGGAGAAGAAGCTCAGCGGCAGGCGCAGCACCTTGCCGTACACCTCCAGCCGGATGTCGCGCACCACGCCCGTGCGCAGGGGCACCATGACGGCCGACGAGGCGAAGTATCCCGCCGTCTTCAGCAGCGTCATCAGGATGAGTATCCCGCCCAGGAGCAGCAGCACTTGCAGGGCGCCGCGCTCGGCGATGAGGTTGCCCATCCACCAGTAGGCGTTGTTCACCAGCGCGTCCTTGGCCGCGCCCACGCTGCTCCAGTCCACCGGCTGGTACTGGTACACCTGCCCGTTCACCTTGAAGAGGATGTTGAGGATGGGCACGAGCGCCATGAAGGAGAACACGTTGAGCCATTGCGACACGAAGTTCAGGATGACGGCCCAAGTCAGGTACTTGCGGTAGGGCCTGACGTAGCGGCCCAGGAGGGTGAAGAATTGTTTCAGCATAGGGAATCACGTTGAATGACGGGCGCAAAGGTAAGAAAAAACATTCATATTCCGTGCGTCATGCCGTTTCTTCGGGCACATCGCCGCCCGTGTTCGCGGCCTCTTGCGTCCGTGCCCGCAGCCTCTTGCGCCCGTGGACGGGGATATTTGCTTTCTGCGGTCGGAGATTCCTCATAGGTTGGCCAACCATTTTTTTCCGGGTCTTGTGTTCAACCAAATGGCAAAGGCAAGCGCAATGGCAGCTATGCCTCCTAAGATAATGAGAAAATTTGTCATACCCTTTATTTTTTTATGATTTTATATCCAGCATAAGACAATGTCATTGTGGACAGGACGCCCAACAACAGGAGAATCCAGGCGTAATCCTTTTCCGAATCCGAAATCCAAGCGACTGCTCCGCCTACAACCATCGCTGTAAAGGTGACTTTTGCCAAGTCATAGAAGAATTATCCCAAGACTTCTCTGCTTAGTTTGTCTTTTTCGCGCGTTTCTTTCGTTGTTTCTTGCTGTTTCTCCCAGTTGCCCATGATGCAATAGTTTGTATTTACGTTGCAAAAATAGCGAATTTGCCTCAAAACCGCTTCTCTCTGTGCGAATTTTTTCGCTTGCCCCTCCGTTATCGCAGAAAGTTTCCTACCTTTGCCCCCACGACCTCAATTCATAAACGCTGATATGAAACATCCTCTTGAACAATTCAAATTCTGTCCCAAGTGCGGCTCGCCGAACTTCGTGGAGCACAACGGCAAGTCCAAGCAGTGCCTGGAGTGCGGTTTTACGTATTATTTCAACCCCTCGTCGGCCACCGTCGCCCTGATACAGAACGAGCGGGGCGAACTCCTCGTGTGCCGCCGGGGCAAGGAGCCTGCCAAGGGCACGCTGGACCTGCCCGGAGGCTTCGTCGACATGTTCGAGACCGGCGAGGAGGGTGTCATTCGCGAGGTCCGCGAAGAGACCGGGCTGGACGTCAGCCGCGCGCAATACCTCTTCTCCCTGCCCAACCTCTACCTCTACTCCGGCTTCCTGGTGCACACGCTGGACATGTTCTTCCGTTGCACCGTGGCCGACACCGGGCACTTCCACGCCATGGATGATGCCGCCGACGCCTTCTTCCTCCCCCTGCGGGATATCCGTCTGGAGGACTTCGGCCTTGACTCCGTGCGCCGTGGCCTGGGCATGTTTCTCGAACAAGAATTATCCACCCGACAAACTCAAGATTGATGATGAAGAAGAATACCCTGACCCGCATACTGGGCGTGGCTGCCTTGTGCTGTGCCTCCTCCTCGGCAAGCCTGGCACAAAGCCTCGACAAGACGCCCGCTCCGCGAGACCTTTACCGCGAAGGCAAGGCATTGTTCGTGCAGAAGGCCTACGCCGCCTCCCTCTCTCCCCTGCAAGCCTACCTGCGCCAGGCCGCTGACGAGCCCCGCTCTGCCGACGCCTTGGGCCGCCGCGACGAGGCCGAGTATATGCT
>JAHLFO010000058.1 GCA_018883785.1 Candidatus Bacteroides intestinipullorum | reverse complement strand
ACTTTCTCCTGATAATCTGCTTTCTCAAGCTTGACGGTGAGCAATGCGTTCACCTTGTCCTTGTTTTCTAATGAAACGTTCATTACTTCTTTTCTTTATTTATTGGATTTATATTCAAACACATTTCGAGCGTGCAAAAATAGTGCTAATCTTTTAATTCTCAAAAAAGATAGAACGAAAAAAGCATGCAAACGCATACGTTAAAATACGATAAGTTCCAAACAATCCCGATATTACCGGATCAGAAACGGTAAGCCAGCCCTAACAGCGCATAGCCCGGCATCCGCCGGTAAGTGGTGCTGCCGGTATAAACAGAGGTATGAATCATGGATGACCACTCCAACGCATCGGCATTCAGAAGGTTATCGCAATGCAGGAAAAGACTCCATGTTTTCAAGCGATACTCAGCATGCAGACCTATATCGACCAACGACAAGCCGTAAAGCGGACTGGACACGCGGCTATACCCACCCCTGACGTAGCCGGACAAACTCCCCAACGCCATGGTCAACTTTCCAGTCATTCCCCATTCGGTCTGACGGTTGCGGACGCCAGAGCCTTCCGTATGATTGCGGGCAAACTGCCAACGTCCTCCCCACTCGGCATTCAACCAGCCTTTGAGACGCGTCTTAAACGTCAAATTCCCGCTCGTGGCCCGGGCACAATTGTACTGTTCTATGCCGTTAAGCCAAGACGGTGTCCGGAGGTAATGATACACAGCCACCAAAGTCAACGAAAGCGGCCATCCTCCTAACCCCTGCATCAAGGTGGACACCAACTGCCCCTCTTCAGACGTCCCGCCATTACCATAAGAGGTCAACGTCACCAACCCTTGTTGCCGCACATAAGGTTTCAGGGCGTTTGCTTCATGCGTATAAGTGCCCGACAAGTAATAATAGGTAGCTGACGTAAGCCGCTGCAATACATAGGAAAACCCGGCCTGCCCCACCCGGCCGAAAGGATTGCGCACCGACGAGGCTTCCTGCGCAGCCGCATAGTCCAACACCCGGCCATGACGCGACAATCGGGCAGCATCTGTCTGTGCGCGCAGATCGTATTCACCCCGCAACGTCAAGCGATGCGACTGACTGAACTCCAATGTCAGTGAAGCCTTCGGCACCACCGCCCAACGGCTGTGGTGGTCCAACCCGGCGATAGCCGAACGAAACCGGTCCTGCTGCAAGGCAGCACCGACAGCAAACTGCCACAAACCCTTGTTTTTCTCTAACGAGAGGTTCAGGGCATATTCATGCAGGCGGAGGGCATCCCGATGCCGATTACTGTCCTCATAGTCCGAAACATGCTTCTCGTAGCCATAGGACAAGGACGTATTCAACGAGACGTGCCCGGGCAAAGGATACAAATAACCCGCCTCGGACAGCCAATGGATGCGTTGACCACAGGTGGCCGCGCCATACGCATAGCGCCCGTCCACGGCCTGCATGTAATCCATGTCCAACAGCATCGTATCACTGCGCAGCAAGACATCCTGCAAATGGCGGGCATAGTCCAGATCCACATTGGCGTAGCCGATGCCCTTCCCTATCCGCCAGTTGGCAGACAAATCTTGCTTCAACGCATGGCGATGGTTACCGTCGTCTGTCCAGGCTGATACCTGGCTAATGCCCTCATCGCGGGTTTGCCGCCACGTCGTTCCGGCAGCATAAATCCATTGCGTATGAGCCTCCAGTTCAAAGCGCTTGCCGGGCCTCCAAGACTCCTGGACGCCGACCGACAGATAATGATTCCGCCCGTCTGTATGCAAGTTGTGGCTATTACGACTGTTGTCCCACTGATAGATATACTCCGACTGGCTCTCGGCATCGGTCTTAGCGCCGTAGTAGAGCACATTGGTCTTCAGCTTGAAAGCATCGGAAGGCTGATAGGTAGCATTGGCCGATGCCGTGCCGTTATGACGGCTGTACATATCAGCCGGGGGGACCATCATGGCCATCTCCTCGCTGCTGATGTCCAGTTGGCGCTCCGTATGCTGGGCCAGCAGATTATCCATTCCGTAAATGTTCTGCAAGTAGTCATTCATCGTAAACACGGGCGTTCCTGTATTATTGGCCGACAGCAAGACATTGGCCGAGAAATCCTCCCCGATGCCTATCAGCACGGCCTTCCCCTCGTATTTTTCCCGATAGCCGCCGCCCGCCGGAGGTCTTGATATTCAGCGCCAACTGACGTTGCCGCTTATAGTCATCGGCCAGACTGCCTTCTTTGTAGTCGGTCAGCATCTCAGCCCCGGTCATCAGGTCGGCCGAAAGATTATTGACCGCCAGATTGCCGCTGCTGCCTCCAAACATATCCTTTCCGTCCAGCAACACGCGGTCCACCGCCTTTCCGCCATAAGACACCTGTCCGTTGTCGGCCACCTCCACGCCGGGCAACCGCCTCAGCACATCGGCCACGGTGGTTTCCGTGCCGGTCTTGAAATGTCCGATGTCAAAACGTACCGTGTCGCCGCGTTGCACCACGCCGCTGTAGCGTCCCTTCACCGTCACCTCGTCCAGCACTTCTGCCAGTTCGTGCAGCACCACCACCAGCCGGGCTGTCGGATCGGACACCCGCAGGCACGCCGGGGCAAAGCCGAGACAACGGACATGCACGTAATCGCCCCCGACGCGCCGCCCGGCACCTCGAAACTGCCGTCTTCTGCCGTGGTGGCATAACCTTTGAAGGCACCCGTCTCCGTGCTGTCGGCACGCACCACCACGCTGGCATAGGCCACAGGCTGACCTCCGGCATCCCGCACCTCGCCCCGCAACGGGGTCTGTGCCCGCAACGCCGCCACCCCGGTCAAGACCAGCAGGCAGAGACCGAACATGCCCTTCTTCATAATCCGAAGGGATGAAGCGCCCTCTCCACTATCCGGTTGAAACGCTCACGGGTAATTTTCTTGCCCTCCGTAGGCTTTTCTATCTGCAAGGAATCCGGAAAGGTCAGGTTGCTGACGGTATACACATTGGGTCCCCGCTTCAGGCTCACCCCAGCCCGGGCAGACCGTTATAGCCCAAAGGACCGAAACTGAAAGGGATGTCGAACGTGAACCACGCTTCCACCGCCCCGTCCGTCACGGCCTTGGTGCAAGGATAGCCGGCTATTTCACGGGACTCCTGCGTGATGGTCCAACGGTGGCGGGGGATGGTATCTTCGATGAGGTATAGCCGCTCGGCCTTCTCCACAGACACGGCCAAGTCGCGGCTTGCATCTTCGTAGAGCGTGCGGACAGCTCCCACTTCACTCAGCTCTTCATGCTCGCGGATGCAATGGAAGAGGTACTTGCCGTCCGCGCAAGCCAAGACATACGTCCGCGTAGTTTCCTCATATTGCTTCCGTATAATCTCGCGGACAGCCGGGTCCGGTTGAGCCTCCAAAACGCCCTTCGGGATCTCCATCCTCATCTCGTATTCACAGCGCACGGGCCTGGATTGGGCAGACAAAATAGAAGGGAACAAGCACAAGAAGACTGCCCAAAAAGATACGGCATAAATGTAAGAACAATGTTTCATCACTGACTTAAATTTGAACTCCGCGAAGTTAATGATTATTTCATAGAATGCTAAGGATTTATTTTTTTAACAAAGCAAGATTGCCATGTCCTAACCGTTCACACTCCAGAGTAAATTCTCGCCGAGACGATGCCAAAGTTCTGCCAAACCGATGCCTCCGAGGCACTTTCCTTACACCATGAAATCCTTACGCCGCAAGACGAAACTGTTGCTCAAATACTTCTCGCGCACCACCTGGTTCGCCGCCAGCTCCTCGGGCGTGCCCTGGAAGAGGATTTTCCCCTCGAACAAGAGGTAGGCGCGGTCGGTGATGCTGAGCGTCTCCTGCACGTTGTGGTCGGTGATGAGGATGCCGATGTTCTTGTCCTTCAGTTTCCAGACGATTTGCTGGATGTCCTCCACGGCAATGGGGTCAACGCCGGCAAAGGGTTCGTCCAGCATGATGAACTTGGGGTCGATGGCCAGGCAGCGGGCAATCTCCGTGCGGCGCCGCTCGCCGCCCGACAGCTGGTTGCCCTTGTTCTTGCGCACCTTCTGGATGCGGAACTCGGTGAGCAGGCTCTCCAGCTTCTCCTTGCGGTAGTCCAGGGGCTTGCCGGTCATCTCGAGCACGGACATGATGTTGTCCTCCACGCTCATCTGGCGGAAGACGGAAGCCTCCTGCGCCAGGTAGCCGATGCCGGCCTGGGCACGCTTGTAGACGGGATACTTGGTAATGTCCAGGTCGTTCAGGAAGATGCGGCCCTCGTTGGGCGTGATAAGGCCCACGGTCATGTAGAACGACGTGGTCTTGCCCGCGCCGTTGGGGCCCAGCAGGCCGACAATCTCCCCCTGCTTGACGTCGATGGACACGTGGCTCACCACTGTGCGCTTGCCGTACTTTTTCACCAAATCCTCCGTGCGGAGCACCATTCTGTTGTCTGCTTCCATAAATGCGTATCTTTTAATGAAGAATGAAGAATGAAGAATGAAGAATGAGGAACCGAGCGGAAGAAACGGACAGGCGGCTACCCATATAGGAAACAGCGGGGAGGAAGCTGTCCGCAATTCCTCATTCTTCATTCTTAATTCTTCATTAAATGCGGGGCAAATGTAGCAAAAATAAGCTGAAAAGCCGTACATTTGCAAGCAAAATTACAGATTATGAACAAAGCACTCAAAACCGTAGGCCGGTACGTCATGCTGATGGGGCGCACCTTCGCACGGCCCGAACGGATGTACATGTTCTTCCGCCAATACCGCGCGGAGATGGCCAAGCTGGGCGTGGACTCCATCGGCATCGTGCTGCTGATATCGTTCTTCATCGGCGCGGTCATCACGATACAAATCAAGCTGAACATCGAGAGCCCGTGGATGCCGCGCTGGACGGTGGGCTACGTGACGAGGGAAATCATGCTGCTGGAGTTCTCCTCGTCCATCATGTGCCTCATCCTGGCGGGCAAGGTTGGCTCCAACATCGCCTCCGAGCTGGGCACGATGCGCGTGACGCAGCAGATAGACGCCTTGGAAATCATGGGCGTCAACTCGGCCAACTTCCTCATCCTGCCCAAGATTTCGGCCATGGTGACGATGATCCCCATCCTGGTGGTGTTCAGCATCTTCGCGGGCGTCATCGGCGCCTTCTGCACCTGCTGGTTCGGCGACATGATGAATGCCGTCGACCTGGAGTATGGCCTGCAATACATGTTCATCGAGTGGTACGTGTGGATGGGCATCATCAAGTCCGTGGTCTTCGCCTTCATCATCTCCAGCGTGTCGGCCTTCTTCGGCTACACCGTGGAGGGCGGCTCCATCAACGTGGGCAAGGCATCGACGGACGCCGTGGTGACGAGCAGCGTGCTCATCCTCTTCTCCGACCTGGTGATGACGCAACTCTTAAGTTAAATGAAGTATGATTGAACTGAAAGGACTCTACAAATCATTCGAAGACAAGACGGTGCTGACGGACATCAACGCCACCTTCGAGAACGGCAAGACGAACCTCATCATCGGACAGAGCGGCTCGGGCAAGACGGTGCTGATGAAGTGCATCGTGGGCCTGCTCACGCCCGAGCGGGGCGAGCTGCTGTATGACGGGCGCAACTTCCTGGTCATGAACAAAAAAGAGAAGAAACTGCTGCGACGCGAGATGGGGATGCTGTTCCAGAGCGCCGCCCTGTTCGACTCGATGACGGTGATGGACAACGTGATGTTCCCCCTCAACATGTTCAGCAACGACACCCTGCGCGA
Source organism: Candidatus Bacteroides intestinipullorum (assembly GCA_018883785.1). Taxonomy (GTDB): domain Bacteria; phylum Bacteroidota; class Bacteroidia; order Bacteroidales; family Bacteroidaceae; genus Bacteroides; species Bacteroides intestinipullorum. The sequence goes on along the minus strand of JAHLFO010000058.1, from coordinate 558 downwards.
CCGCCAGCGACGCGCCCAGTTCTGCCTGGACCGCGTCAACCTGACGGACGCGGGACGGAAATACCCCGGCGAAATCAGCGGCGGCATGCAGAAGCGCGTGGCCATCGCCCGGGCCATCGCCCTGAACCCGCAATACCTCTTCTGCGACGAGCCCAACTCGGGACTGGACCCGAAGACGTCGCTCGTCATCGACGCCCTCATCCAGGACATCACGCGGGAGTATAACATGACCACCCTCATCAATACCCACGACATGAACTCCGTCATGGGCATCGGCGAGAAAATCATCTTCATCTACCAGGGCCGCAAGGAATGGGAGGGGACAAAGGACGACATCTTCACCTCCACCAACCAGACGCTGAACGACTTCATCTTCGCATCGGACCTCTTCAAGAAGGTCAAGGAGGTGGAGATACAGAACCTCGAAGGCTAAATCACAAGGGCACGCAGATGACACTGATTAAACAGATTTTCGCAGATTTGTCTAACTGTAAATCAACGAAGTATAATCAGTGGTCATCTGTCGCATCTGCGTCATCTGCGTGCCATTTTATATTT
>JAHLFO010000057.1 GCA_018883785.1 Candidatus Bacteroides intestinipullorum | reverse complement strand
ATTCCGAACAGAGAAGTTAAGCCCGGCCGCGCCGATGGTACTGCGTGACAGTGGGAGAGTAGGTAGCCGCCGTCTTTTTTTCAAGTGAAGGATCCCTTCCTCAGGTAACTGGGGAGGGGATCACTTTTTTACAGAGGAACAGGTTGGTTGCCAGTTTTTGTTCAAAACATATTCATAATACTAATTAAATATCTACCTTTGTCGCTCGAACTAAATCGTAAGTGCAAAATCAGAGAATTATGGGAATGGTTATCGGTATAGATGTAGGTGGTAGCACTACTAAAATTGTGGGCATTGAGAATGGGCATATTCAGTCGCCCATGTTTATTACTGCTGCAGATCCGGTCACTTCGCTTTTCGGAGCTTTTGGCAAGTACATTTATGATAATGGTATTCAGCTGTGCGATGTGGAGCAAGTGATGCTGACAGGCGTAGGGAGTGCCTTTGTCAACAGCCCTTTATATGGTTTGCCTACCAGGAAGGCGGATGAATTTCTAGCCAATGGTTTGGGAGCCCGCCATGCCTCGGATATTGATCGCTTGATTGTGGTGAGCATGGGTACAGGGACTTCTTTTGTTCGTATTGATGGGAAACAGATTAAGCATATAGGAGGGGTAGGTATAGGAGGAGGAACTCTGCTAGGCCTTTCACGTCTGTTATTGAAAACGAGCAATATTGTGCAGGTGGCTGAACTGGCTCAGAAAGGGGATTCTACTCACGTAAACTTGTTAATTGGTGATATCTGCAATACGGCACTTCCGGATTTGCCCGTCAATGCTACGGCTTCCCTCTTGGGTAAGGTGGATACCAATGCTTCGGAAGCAGATATTGCCTGTGGCATTATTTATATGGTGCTGCAGACCATTGGGGGCGCGGCCGTATTATCTGCCATTAACAGTGATATTAAGGACTTTGTGCTGATTGGCAACTTGACTCAGTTGCCACAATGTCATGAGGTCTTTTCAAAGATGGAGAGCATTTATCATGTGAGGTTTCATGTCCCACCTTATGCTGAGTATCGGACGGCAATTGGCGCTGCTTTGGCTTATGTCACAGCGGATAAGGGCTTGCATGAGTGAGGTTTTTCGTGTGAAAAAATCGGGCAAGTGCCTTGTCATTCGAGAAAATACTCCTATCTTTGCAGCCGATTTATTGAGTCAATATAATGTCTCACTTAATTAATTGATTTAAACCAATTTATTTTATTAATGGAAAACTTGAAAAATGTAGCTCCCGTTGAAGATTTCAACTGGGATGCGTATGAAAATGGCGAAACTACTACCACGGTGAGCCACGAAGACCAAGAGAAGGCGTATGATGGTACGCTGAACAAGGTGGCCGATCGTGAGGTAGTAGACGGTACCGTAATCGCAATGAATAAGCGCGAAGTCGTTGTGAATATCGGTTACAAATCTGACGGTATCATTCCGATGAGTGAGTTCCGTTACAATCCTGATTTGAAGGTAGGTGACACGGTTGAGGTGTACATCGAGAATCAGGAGGACAAGAAAGGACAACTCGTTCTGTCTCACCGCAAAGCTCGTGCTGCCCGTGCATGGGAGCGCATCAATGCTGCGTTGGAGAACGAGGAAATCATCAAGGGTTACATCAAGTGCCGCACGAAGGGTGGTATGATTGTCGATGTATTCGGCATCGAAGCCTTCTTGCCGGGTTCTCAGATTGATGTGAAGCCCATCCGCGACTATGATGTATTCGTTGGCAAGACGATGGAATTCAAGGTGGTCAAGATCAACCAGGAATTCAAGAATGTCGTTGTTTCCCACAAGGCTCTTATCGAAGCCGAGCTGGAACAGCAGAAGAAGGAAATCATCAGCAAACTCGAGAAGGGTCAAGTGCTCGAGGGTACTGTCAAGAATATCACTTCCTATGGTGTATTCATCGATTTGGGCGGTGTAGACGGCCTGATTCACATCACAGATTTGTCTTGGGGCCGCGTAAGCGATCCGCATGAGGTGGTTGAACTCGACCAAAAGCTGAATGTCGTTATCCTCGACTTTGATGACGAGAAGAAACGCATCGCTTTGGGCTTGAAGCAGCTGACTCCGCATCCTTGGGATGCTCTCGATCCCAACTTGAAGGTGGGCGACCATGTCAAGGGTAAAGTAGTCGTTATGGCTGATTATGGTGCATTCATCGAAATCGCTCCGGGCGTTGAAGGTCTGATCCACGTTTCCGAGATGTCTTGGTCACAGCACTTGCGTTCGGCTCAGGACTTCATGAAGGTGGGCGACGAAGTAGAAGCAGTGGTCCTGACACTGGATCGCGAGGAGCGCAAGATGTCCCTTGGTATCAAGCAGCTGAAGCCGGATCCTTGGGAAACTATCGAAGAGAAGTATCCTATCGGTAGCAAGCACACGGCAAAAGTGCGCAACTTCACGAATTTCGGCGTATTTGTAGAGTGTGAAGAAGGCGTGGATGGACTGATCCACATTTCCGACTTGTCTTGGACAAAGAAGGTTAAGCATCCTTCTGAATTCACGCAGATTGGTGCCGATATCGATGTGATTGTCTTGGAGATTGACAAGGACAACCGTCGTCTGAGCTTAGGCCACAAGCAGCTCGAGGAAAATCCTTGGGATGTATTCGAGACTGTATTCACGGTAGGTTCCGTACACGAAGGCACCATCATCGAAATGCTGGACAAGGGTGCCGTAGTGGCTCTGCCTTATGGTGTGGAAGGTTTTGCTACGCCGAAGCATCTTGTTAAGGAGGATGGCACGCAGGCTCAGTTGGAGGAGAAGCTGCCGTTCAAGGTTCTTGAGTTCAACAAAGATGCTAAGCGCATCATTCTGTCTCACAGCCGTGTGTTCGAGGATGTGGCTAAGGCTGAGGAAAGAGCTGAGAAGAAGGCTGCCAAGAAGGCCAACAGCAAGAAGGACAAGGAAGACATTCCGGTAATCCAGAACCAAGCTGCTTCCACGACGCTGGGTGACATCAGCGCTTTGGCTGCCCTGAAGGAACAGATGGAAGCTGAGAAAAAGAAATAATTGTATTTCTTATTAGATAGAAAGAAAGGCACCTGTGGCAACATGGGTGCCTTTCTTATTTTCCAGCCTACGAATCAGCGTAATTTGTTCTGCCTTGGATTTGGATAATTTCCACAAAATGCGTTCCTTTGTTGTCACTATGGAGAAATTTGAATTACATATCCTCGGATGCGGTTCGGCATTGCCCACTACGCGGCACTTCTCGACCTCACAGGTGCTTAATGTGCGGGACAAGTTGTTCATGATTGATTGTGGCGAAGGGGCACAGCTCCAGTTCCGTAAAGCACGCCTGAAGTTTTCGCGGCTGAACCATATCTTTATCTCCCATCTGCATGGCGACCACTGTTTTGGTTTGTGGGGATTGATTTCCACTCTCAATCTGCTGGGACGTACGGCCGATCTGCACATCTATTCTCCTCGAGGATTGGAAAAGTTGTTGCTCCCCACACTGGCTTTCTTCAACAAGCAAATGACGTACAAAGTCCTGTTTCATGAATTTGAGGTGGAGGAACCTGTCTTGATTTATGAGGATCGGTCGCTGACGGTGACAACTCTTCCGTTGCAGCACCGCATTCCTTGCTGTGGCTTCTTGTTTGTGGAGAAGCCACGACCCAATCACATTATCCGCGAGATGGTGGACTTTTACGGAGTACCATTGTATGAGATGAACCGCATTAAGAACGGGGCAGATTTTGTCACGCCGGAGGGGAAGGTCGTTCCCAATGGTGTGCTGACCCGTCCTGCGGAGCCTCCCAGACGCTATGCCTATTGCTCGGACACGATTTATTTGCCGGCCTTGACGGAGCATCTATCCGGGGTGGACCTGCTGTTCCATGAGGCTACTTTCGGGCAGGACAATCTGTCTCGGGCGCAAGAGACTTTCCATACCACGGCTGCCCAGGCGGCGGAGTTAGCCCGCATGGCCGGCGCGAAGAAGCTGGTTATCGGCCACTTTTCCGCGCGTTATGAGGACGAAAGCGTCTTGTTGAAGGAAGCGGCCGGGATATTCCCGGAAACCGTGTTGGCCAAGGAGATGCTTTGCGTGCCGGTTTGACATCATGGTCGGTTTTCTTTTTCCAGAAGTTTGATTTATCGGGCAGAATGACTTACCTTTGCCCGGAAAGCAAGTGAATCAAGATACAGAGATATGAATTCTTCTTATGACGAGCGCGAGGTTTTGGCTCTTTTGCAGGACGAAAGTACGCAACGGCAGGGATTTGAAAGGATTGTGGCACACTACAGCGAACCGTTGTATTGGCAAATCCGCCGGATAGTGCTCTCGCACGATGATGCCAATGACTTGCTTCAGAATACGTTTATCAAGGCATGGACCAGCATCGGCTACTTCCGGGGCGAGGCGAAGCTTTCTACCTGGTTGTACCGCATCGCCTTGAACGAATGCCTCACTTTCTTGGCCCGGCAGAAGGCTGCTTCCACGATTTCGCTGGATGATCCCAAGGCGGCCGCCTTGCAGAAGCTGGAGGGTGACGTCTACTTTTCTGGCGATCGGGCACAACTGTTGTTGCAGAAGGCGTTGCTCACTCTGCCCGAGAAGCAGCGGATGGTGTTTAACCTGAAGTATTATCAAGAGATGAAATACGAAGAAATGTCCGAGATCTTTGGTACATCGGTGGGTGCCTTGAAGGCTTCGTACCACCATGCGGTGAAGAAGATCGAGAAATTTTTGGCTGATGAACTTTAAACCTTTGGCAAATGCCCGTGTCTAATATAATAGAGAAAGGAGGAAAGCCTATGACGGAAGATAATTTGAAGAAAAGATTGGGAACGGAAAATCCTTTCCGGGTTCCGGATGGCTACTTTGAGCGTTTTGCTTCAGACTTGATGGAGCGGCTTCCCGAGAAAGAGAGTGTGGAGACAGCCCGCAAGCCTACAACGTGGGAGAAAGTGCGACCACTGCTGTACATGGCTGCCATGTTTGTAGGTGCTATGTTGCTGATTCGTGTTGCAGCTTCTCATTATACTCCGGCGGGCGATCTTGTGCAGGATGAAGAAGTGGATATGGAGATGGAATACATCGACATGGCGATGGAAAGTTCCATGTTGGACGATTATTCGTTGTATGTCTATCTGACTGAAGAAAAGGAATGAAACATTAATTTGCTGATAGATGATGAAAAGAGCATTAGTATTATGGATAGTGGTCTTGGCCTTTGCTCCCTTGGCATGGGCTATGGGTGGGTGTGACCAGCGGTTGTCCAAAGATGAGTTTCGTGCCCGGCAGCAGGCCTACATCACGGAGAAAGCCGGCTTGACACCGCAGGAAGCCGAGGCGTTTTTTCCTCTCTACTTTGAGCTACAGGACCGCAAACATCAACTGAACGAAGAGGCGTGGCAGCTGATGCGCGAGGGGAAGAAGGAAAACCTGACGGACGATCGGTATGATGAAATCATGGAGGGGGTATATGATGCCCGTATCGCATCCGACCGCTTGGAAAAGACCTATTACGGCAAATTCAAAAAGATATTGTCCAGCAAGAAAATCTATCAGGTGCTACGCGCCGAGATGCGTTTTCACCGGGAGCTGCTGAAAGGGATGCGCGGCAAAGGCAGGCGGGCACCGCAGCAGAAATAGCAGAAGCATGAGTAAATGTAAAGCGCGGATTTCGCGAAGGCCACGAGCTACAGGTTTGCCGTGGATTTGCGAAGTCCGCGCTTTGTTTGTTGTCCCTTGCGTCAGGCTTTATTTCCCGCAGGACTCGACATCCATGCCCAGGCAATGTTGCACCGGCGTCAGGGTGAAGGTGAACGAGTAGTCTTGGTAGGGCAGGCGATACTGCTTCAACGGGAGGGCACCCCAGCTGTCAATGCAGCCCAAGCCCATCTGTACTTTGTCGATGAGGACATTAGTCAGGTCGGCCTGTTCTATTTCGTTGGAGTGGCGCTGAATTTTCCGTGTGCCTTCGTCCAGAGATTCGATGGTGTAGTGTAGGGCCGAGGCCGAGAAAGGAACTTCTGCCCGTATCTCCAGGCCGTTACCGCCGATGTCGAGCACACGCCACCAGCGTAAGTCGGTTTTGTTGCCGGTTTCCTGCGGGCGGACGTAGGGATAGAACTGGCTATCTACGCTTTGGCGATAACGTCCCAGGAAAGTGTTGTGGTTGCGGTCGGCATAGTTCTCCACAGGGCCGCGGCCATAATATTCCAGCGTCTCGAACGAGCGGGGCATCTGGAGTTGCATGCCAAAGCGGAACAGGTCGGACACCTTCGCGCTCTTGTCGGCCTTCAGTTGCTGGGTCACTTGGATGGCACCCCGGTTGTTGATGACATAGATCAGGGCGAGCTGTCCTTTGACGGCGGGGATGTCATACCGGGCTTCCACAATGGCCAGTCCGTTCTCGGTGCGTTGGTCGAGTGAGGTCAGCTTCAGTTCGGGGTTCAGCCATGCCCGATACAAGTTCTGAAGGTTGGCTCCGAAGTCATTGTCCGTGGGAGCGCGCCAGAAGTTGGGCTTCAGCACGCTGCCTTCCTTCAGGTAGGAGAGCCCGTCGGCTTCGTAGAAACAGAGCAGGCCGTTCTCTTTGTTAAACTCGATGCGGAAGTCTTCGCCCGTTACGATGAGGTAGCGCGTGTCGTTGTCGCGGATGGTAGGCTCCACGATTTGTTCGTTGCTGCCAGCCTGGTTGGTAAAGGCTTGGGTGGAAGGTTTGTACGGATTGAGCACCAGTTGGTCGCGGGCAACGGTATGTCCGGCGGTCAACAGGCCTTCGTTGGCTTTCAGCTTGTAGGAGACGTTGAGCAGCCATTCGGCGTGCTGGCAATAGCGGCCTACGGGCAGGGTGAGCGTAGCGGATTGTTGGGGCGCCACCTTGAGGTCTTCCACACGGCCGGAGCGCATCACACGTCCGTTCTTCAGCACCTGCCATTCCAGGTAATAGCCAGAGAGGTCGCGGAAGAAGTTTTCGTTGTAGACCTTGATTTGGCCTTGCTTCAGGTCGACGGGCGTGGTCCAGATGTTCTGGTAGAAGTATTGCACCTCGTAGGCATGGGGATTGGGCACGCGGTCGGGACTGATGAGTCCGTTGTTGCAGAAGTTGATGTCGCTGGCATCAAACTTGTTGAAGTCGCCGCCGTAGGCATAGATCAGCCGTCCGTTGGTTCCTGTCTTGTGGATGCCTTGGTCCACAAAGTCCCAGATGAATCCGCCCTGATACTTGGGATACTTGCGCACCAAGTCCCAGTATTCCTTGAAGCCACCCATCGAGTTGCCCATGGCGTGGGCATATTCGCACTGGATGAGGGGCTTGGTTTTGGAGTCGTCCTTGCAGTAGGCTTCGCAGTCCCAGTAGCGGTGGTACATGGGGCAGAAGATGTCGGTTTTCCCGTCGTAGCCGGCTTGCTCAAACTGCACGGCGCGGCTGGGGTCTTCGGCCTTGATCCAGTCGTAGGCTGCCTCGAAGTTGGGACCGTAACCGGCTTCGTTGCCCAGGGACCAGAAGATGATGCTGGGATGATTGAAGTTGCGCTGCACGTTGCGTTGGTTGCGCTCCAAGTGGGCTTTGCGGAAGTCGTCGCGTTTGGCCAAGGTCTCGTCGTCGTAGCCCATGCCGTGCGATTCGATGTTGGCTTCGGCCACCATGTAGAGGCCGTATTCATCGCAGAGGGCATACCAGTACGGGTCGTCCGGATAGTGGCAGGTGCGTACGGCGTTGATGTTGAGCTGCTTCATGGTCAGCACGTCTTGCAACATCCGCTGGCGGGACACTGCATAACCGCCGTCCGGATCCATCTCGTGGCGGTTGGCGCCCTTGAAGAGGACGGGTTGTCCGTTGACCAGTATCTGTGCATCCTTCAGTTCGATTTTGCGGAAGCCCACTTTCACGGGGATGATCTCTGCCGGAGCCAGTTCGCCTATTTGCGCGTAGAGCGTATATAAATAAGGTGTTTCAGCCGTCCATTTGTGCGGGTTTTCTACGGACAGGGTCGCGGTTTCGCCGCGTGTGGTGGCGGAGGCCACTTCCTTGCCTTGTGCGTCCTTCAAGCGCAGGGTGACGATGGCCTTGCCCTTCAGCTTGACATCCACCGCCAGGGTGCCGTTGCGGTAGTCGGCATCAAGGTCGGGCGTGACGCGGATGTCCTCGATGCGGCGTTTCTCGCGGGCATAGAGGTAACAGTCGCGTGCCACGCCGGAGAAGCGGAAGAAGTCCTGGTCTTCCAGGTAGGTGCCGTCGCACCAGCGGAACACTTGGAAGGCGATGAGGTTTTCCTCGCCCGGACGGAGGTAGCGTGTCAGGTCGAATTCGGCTTCCAGCTTGCTGTCTTCGCTATAGCCCACATATTTGCCGTTGACCCACAGGTAGATGTTGGACGTGACGGAGCCGAAGTGGGCGATGATGTCCTTGCCCTTCCACGAGGCGGGCACGGTGATGGTGCGGCGGTAGGAGCCGACGTGGTTCTCCTCCGTGGGCACTTGGGGCGGGTTGTTCGTCCATTGTTCGCGCCAGGGATAGCCGATGTTGACGTACTGCGGGTCGCCATAGCCGTTCATTTCCCAGATGCCGGGCACGGGCATGGTGTCCCAGGCACGGTCATTGTACCCCGGCTTCCAGAAGTCGGTGGGGCGGGCGTCGGCGTGGCGCACCCAGTTGAATTTCCATTGCCCGTTGAGGGACATGTAGTTGGCTGATGACTCACGTTCGCCCTGCGCGGCCAGTTCGGGGGTTTCGTAGGCGAAGTAATCGGTGTGCATCGGGGCACGGTTGACGGCATTGACTTCTGCGTCTTGCCATTCGGTGAACGTCTGTGCGCCTACCGACAGGCTGAGCAGGGTGGCCAGGCCGAGGGAGAGATACTTTCTCATGGTTCTGTTTTTGTTAGTTAATGGTTTTTGATTGTAAAATAAATTGATTTTGGCATTTCGTTGGATTAGGGATGTGGCATGAAATGTAAGTATCTGCTTTTCAATGATTTATATAGACGCCTTTCTCGGGCCTGCCGAGATCGGTATCTCGATTCAGCCGGCATTGGGTGTCAATTTTTCTCTTAAGAATTGTCCCGTGTAGCTGGCTCCGCAACGGGCCACTTCCTCGGGCGTGCCGACGGCGACGATGCGCCCGCCCTGGTCGCCGCCTTCCGGGCCGAGGTCGATGACGTGGTCGGCACACTTGATGACGTCCATGTTGTGCTCGATGATGGTGATGCTATGCCCGCGGCGCAGGAGGGCGTCGAAGGCTTCGAGCAGTTTGCGGATGTCGTGGAAGTGCAGGCCGGTGGTGGGTTCGTCGAAGATGAACATGGTGGGGTCGGCCTTCTCCTGGCTGAGGTAGAAGGCCAGTTTGACGCGCTGGTTCTCGCCGCCGGACAGGGTGGACGAGGATTGCCCCAGCTTGATGTAGCCCAGGCCGACGTCTTGCAGGGGTTGCAGCTTTCGGGCTATCTTCTTCTGCTTGTGTGTGTTGAAGAAGTCGATGGCCTGGTCGACGGTCATTTCCAGCACGTCGTAGATGTTGGCGTCGTGGAAGCGGACCTCCAGCACGTCGGGTTTGAATCGCTTGCCGTGGCACGACTCGCACTCCAGCACCAGGTCGGCCATGAACTGCATCTCCACGGTGATGGTGCCTTCGCCTTTGCACTCCTCGCACCGGCCGCCTTCGCTGTTGAAGCTGAACGTGCCGGGCGTGTAGCCCATCTGCTTGGAGAGGGGTTGGTCGGCAAAGAGCTTGCGGATGTCGTCGTAAGCTTTGAGGTAGGTGACGGGGTTGCTGCGCGAGGACTTGCCGATGGGGTTCTGGTCGATGAACTCCACGTTGCGCAAGTCCCGGAGGTCGCCCCCGATGGAGACGAACTCGCCCGGACGCTCGGTGCATTCGTCCAGCTCGCGCTTCAGGGCGCGGTAGAAGATGTCGCGCACCAAGGTCGACTTGCCCGAGCCGCTGACGCCGGTCACCACGGTCATCACGTTCAGGGGGAAACGCACGTCCACGCCCTTCAGGTTATTCTCCCGCGCGCCTTTTATTTCGATGTAATTGTTCCACGGGCGGCGTTGTGCGGGGACGGGGATGGTTTCCTCGCCCAGCAGGTAGCGGACGGTGTAGCTGTTGGTGTGCGCCTTCAGGTCCTTCATGTCCCCTTGGTACACCACTTCGCCGCCCAGTCGTCCGGCTTTGGGGCCTATGTCGATGATGTAGTCTGCCGCGCGGATGATTTCCTCGTCGTGCTCCACCACTACCACCGTGTTGCCCAGTTGCTGGAGTTGGCGCAGGACGCGGATCAGCTTGTCCGTGTCGCGGCTGTGCAGGCCGATGCTCGGCTCGTCCAATATGTAAAGGCTGCCCACGAGGCTGCTGCCCAAGGAGGTGGCCAGGTTGATGCGCTGGCTTTCGCCGCCGGAGAGGGAGTTGCTCAGCCGGTTCAGCGTCAGGTAGCCTAAGCCCACGTCCAGCAGGAAGCGGATGCGGCTGTTGATTTCCGCCAGGATGCGTGCAGCCACTTGGGCGTCGTGGGCGTTCAGCTTCAGGTGGTCGAAGAACTGCTTCAACTCCGTGATGGGCAGGTCCACCAGCTCGGAGATGCTCTTGCCTCCCACACGGACGTAGTTGGCTTCGGGTTTGAGGCGCGTGCCGTGGCAGGCGGGACAGATGGTCTTGCCTCGGTATCGGGCCAGCATCACGCGGTATTGTATCTTATATTGGTTCTCTTGCAGCATCTTGAAGAAGGCGTTGATGCCCTCGAAGTAGCGCGTGCCTTCCCACAGCATCCGGCGTTGTTCGTCGGTCAGTTCGTAGTAGGGGGTGAAGATGGGGAATCCCGCCTTCTCCGCCCCGCGGATGACCATGTCGCGCCATTCGCCCATCTTCTCGCCGCGCCAGCACACCACCGCCCCGTCGTATACCGAGAGGGAACGGTTGGGCACCACCAGGTGCTCGTCGATGCCGATGACGCGCCCGAAACCTTCGCACACGGGGCAGGCGCCGATGGGCGAGTTGAAGGAGAACATCTGGTCGGTAGGTTCCTCGAAGGTGATGCCATCTGCCTCGAACTTGGTGCTGAAGCGATAGAGGCTCGTGCTTCCGTCCGTCTGGTAGAAGCGCAGGAGGCAGGCACCGTCGCCCTCGTACATGGCGGTCTCTGCGGAGTCGGTCAGGCGGCTCATGGCGTCCTTCTCGTGCGAGGCGGTCATGCGGTCGATCAGCAGAAAGACGGTATCTCCGTCTTGGGGGGCATATTCGTCGATGCGCGTCATTGTGCCGTTCACCTCCAGGCGGGTGAAGCCTTCCTTCTGGTAGGTGTCCAATTGCTGGGCGAGGGTACGGCCTTCGCGCAGGATGATGGGGGCGAGGACGGTGTAGCGTGTGCCGTCCGGATGCTCCAACATGCAGTTCACGATGTCCTCGGGTGTATGCTTCTTCACTTCCCGTCCGCTCACGGGGCTGAAGGTGTGGCCCACGCGGGCATAGAGCAGACGGAGGTATTCGTAGATTTCGGTAGAGGTACCCACGGTGGAGCGCGGGTTACGGCTGTTCACCTTCTGCTCGATGGCGATGGCTGGCGGTATGCCCTTGATGTAGTCGCACTCCGGCTTGCTCATGCGTCCCAGGAACTGGCGGGCGTAGCTGCTGAGGCTTTCCACGTAGCGGCGTTGTCCCTCGGCATACAGTGTGTCGAAGGCCAGGGACGACTTGCCCGAACCACTGAGGCCAGTGATGACCACCAGCTTGTTGCGGGGTATCTCCACGTCGATGTTCTTCAGGTTGTTGACGCGGGCCCCTTTTATTAGGATGGAATCGGATGATGACATGTTCGTATTCATAGTTTTACCTTTTTCGACACCGCCTTCGACTCATTCCACATCCTGTCCAGTGCCGTCACCACATAGCGGTATTTCGTCTTTCCGTCCGTGTAAGGCAGTTTGTAGAAGGGCGTGTTCGTGATAGCCACGATGTGCGACGGGTCGTTCAGGTCCACGTCTTCCTTGTGGCCGAAGCGATACACCACGTAGCGCACGGCCCGTTGCATCTCGTGGCGATATTTCGGCTCGGTCCAACAGAGGATGTAGCCGTCTTCCATCCACACGGGCTTCAGCTTGCGCACCTTCTTGGGTGCTTCGTCATCCATGAAGTCGAAGACGGGGATGAGGGAGGGATATTTGTGGTATTCCTTCACCAGGGCATCTCGGTAGTTCCCTTTGTTTTCCACCACCGCTCCGGCATACCATTGGCAGCTGCCTTGGATGGATTGGAACATCCGTTGCAGGGCCATCTTGCGGGGCAGCTGGTTGATGTTCGGGTCTTCCGGGTCGGCGTGGGTGATGGTGTTGTCCACGGATTGGCCGATGAAGAGCGGGCGGTTCTCCGAGTGCAAGGCCCACCAGCGCACCAAGGTGTCGTAGTCGGCGCGCGGATGGCCGATCTCCCAATAGATTTGGGGGATATTGTAGTCTATCCACCCCAGGCGTGCCCAGTACAGCACGTCGGCATAGAGGTCGTCGTAGTTTTGCAGGCCGTTGGTGCGGCTACCCAGCGGGTCGCTGCTCTGGTTGCGGTAGATGCCGAAGGGCGACACGCCGAACTTCACCCACGGCTTCACATCGCGAATGGTGGCGTGCAACTCAAGGATGAGCCGGTTGACGTTGTCGCGGCGCCAGTCGGCCTTGCTGGCAAAGCCTTGTCCGTAGCGGGCGAAGGAGGCATCGTCGTCAAACTTCACTCCGGGTTTAGGGTAAGGGTAGAAGTAATCGTCGATGTGGATGCCGTCCACGTCATAGCGCGACACGATGTCGGCCACCACCAGGCAGATGTGTTTCCGGCTTTCGGGCAGGGCAGGGTCGAAGAAAACTTGATTGCCGTAGGCGATGAACCACTCCGGGTGTATATTATAAATATGATTGGCCGCCAGCTGGCTTTGGGCGGAATTCCTCACGCGGTAGGGGTTGATCCAGGCGTGCAGCTCCATGCCGCGCTTGTGGCATTCGTCGATCATGAATTGCAGGGGATCCCAATACGGATTGGGTGCCTGGCCTTGCACGCCCGTCAGGTAGCGGCTCCACGGCTCCAGGCGCGAGGCATAGAGGGCATCCGCTTCTGGGCGTACTTGGAAGATGACGGCATTGATGCCCGCCTTTTGCAGGGAGTTGAGTTGGTGAACCAGGTTTTGTTGCACTTTCTCCGTCGGCATTCCTTTGAATTGTCCGTTGACGGCTTGTATCCAGGCGCCGCGGAATTCGCGTTTGGGGTAACGGTCTGAGGCATCGGACGATTGTGCCTCGAGAGCGAGGGGCAAGAGTGCCCACAGGCAGAGCAGGAAGAGTTGTTTGATATTCATAAGTCTGTCAGTTTCAGTTTGAAACGGCCACCCGGCCGCACTTGAGGGACAAAGATAAAGATTTTGTGCGAATATGCCATATCCGCCGCACTTTTCTTTTTCGTTTCCGGGGGGTATGCCCCCGTCTGTGCTTAGGCGTGCTTGCGCCCGTGCTTACCCGTGCCTGCGCTTGTGCTCGCAAAAGCCTCCGCCTAAGTCCTCAAAGTCAGTGCTTTTGTTTGGCGGAGGTAACGATTTGGTTTTATTAACTTTTCCAAGCCCTAAAAAGCAATTGCAGGCGGTATAACCGATTAGGATATTGGTTAAATTTGCAGCAGAAAAAAATCCAAATGACTTCATCTTTATGTTAACACAGATTATTAACGCCCGCATTCTTACTCCTCAGGGCTGGCTGAAAAACGGCTCGGTGCTGATCAGCGACAATAAAATCCTGGAGGTGACCAATTGCGACCTGCCCGTAGTGGGAGCGACGCTTGTTGATGCCCAAGGAACCTATATCGTTCCTGGCGGAGTAGAAATCCACGTGCATGGTGGCGGAGGGCGTGACTTCATGGAGGGAAGCGAGGACGCTTTCCGCACGGCCGTCAAGGCACACATGCAGCACGGGACGACCAGCATCTTTCCCACCCTATCTTCATCTACCATTCCTATGATCCAGGCCGCGGCGGCCACTACGGAGAAGCTCATGGCCGAACCGGATTCGCCCGTGTTGGGACTGCATCTGGAGGGACATTACTTCAACATGGCGATGGCCGGCGGACAGATGCCCGAGAACATCAAGGATCCTGACCCGCAGGAATATATTCCCCTGTTGGAAGAGACCCATTGCATCAAGCGTTGGGATGCCGCACCGGAGTTGCCGGGTGCCATGCAGTTTGGCAAATACATTACCTCGAAGGGCATCCTGGCGGCTGTTGGCCATACCCAAGCCGAGTTCGAGGATATCGAGACGGCTTTTCAAGTGGGCTACCGGCACGCCACCCACTTCTACAACGCCATGCCGGGCTTCCACAAGCGGAAAGGCTATAAATACGAAGGTACCGTGGAGAGCATCTACCTGATGGACGACATGACCGTGGAGGTGGTGGCCGACGGCATACACGTGCCCCCAACGATTCTCCGCCTTGTCTATAAGATAAAAGGGGTGGAAAAGACTGCCCTCATCACCGACGCCTTGGCTTGTGCCGCCAGTGACAGCCAAGAGGCGTTCGACCCGCGCGTCATCATCGAAGACGGCGTGTGCAAGTTGGCCGACCGCTCTGCCCTGGCAGGAAGCATTGCCACGATGGACCGCCTGATACGCACCATGGTGCAGAAGGCCGAAATCCCCTTGGAGGACGCCGTGCGCATGGCTTCGGAGACTCCGGCGCGCATCATGGGTGTGGCCGACCGCAAGGGTACGCTCGAACGGGGAAAAGATGCCGACATCCTCTCCTTGGACGACGACCTCAATGTCCGCGCCGTATGGGCAATGGGCAAGATTGTCGAAGGCACCAATACGTTATTCTAACCTCTCTAAAAAACTAAGAATTTATGCTGACACAACTCATAAACGGCCATATCCTGACCCCGCAAGGCTGGCTGAAAGACGGTTCGGTCCTTATCAACGACGGGAAAATACTGGAAGTAACCAATAGCGACCTGGCCGTCATCGGCGCGAAGGTCATCGATGCCAAGGGGATGTACATTGTCCCGGGCTTCATCTCCATGCACAGTCATGGGGGCGCAGGGCATGACTTTACGGAAGCCACGCCCGAGGCTTTCCAAGCCATTGTGCAGGCTCACCTGAAGCACGGTGCCACATCCATCTTCCCCACCTTGTCCTCCACGACATTCGATGTGCTCCGTCAGGCTGCAGGCATCTGCGAGGAGATGATGGCACGGCCGGATAGCCCGGTGCTCGGACTTCACATCGAAGGCCCTTACCTGAGCCAGCGGATGGCCGGCAAGCAATGGGGCGACTTCCTGAAGGAACCCGATCCTGAGGAATACATACCTTTACTGGAGAGTACGTCGTGCGTCAAGCGTTGGGACATCAGCCCGGAGCTGCCCGGCGCGCACGAATTTGCCCGCTATACGTCCGGCCGCGGCATCCTGACTGCCATCACGCACACCGAAGCCGAATATCCCGAAATCAAGGCGGCTTTTGAAGCCGGATTCACCCATGCCGCCCACTTCTACAACGCCATGCCCGGCTTCCACAAGCGACGTGAATACAAGTACGAGGGCACGGTAGAGAGCGTTTACCTGATAGACAACATGAGCGTCGAGGTGATTGCCGACGGCGTTCATCTGCCTGCCACTATCTTGAAGCTGGTGTATAAACTGAAGGGAGTGGAGAATACCTGCCTGGTGACGGATGCCTTGAAATATGCCGCCTACGACGGGCCGATGGACGACCCGCGCTATGTGATAGAAGATGGCGTGTGCAAGCTTGCCGACCATCAGACCATCGCAGGTAGCATCGCTTCGGTGGATCGGCTGGTGCAGGTGATGGTGCAAAAAGCGGGCATCCCCGTGGCCGATGCCGTGCGCATGGCTTCCGAGACTCCCGCCCGCATCATCGGCGTGGCCGACCGTAAGGGCACGCTCCAGAAAGGCAAGGATGCAGACATTGTCATCCTGGACAAGAGCGTGAACGTGCGTTGCGTATTCTCTTACGGCGACATCGTGGAGGGTACGAACACGATGATCCACTAAGGGAGGTGGACTGCATCGCAACAGCTTGTTTAGGCGCGGATTACGCGGATTTCACGGATATTTTTCACGAATTTGTCCGTGTAATCCCTGCAATCCGTGCCTAATCTCGTTTTTTTATACTACCTTTGTCCCCCGAGCGGTGCCTGCATCTTCTGGCATCGCATACACATATTATTATAATATATAACCATACAGATATGATTCTCTTCTTCAGAACCCCCTCGCAGAGCGTGATTGCCGCTGAGTGCGACCATACGCTTGATGCTGCGGACATCCGCAAGCTTTGCTGGCTTTTTGGGGATGCTACCCCCGAGACTGAAAACAACCTGACGGGATATTTCGTAGGTCCGCGCCGCGAGATGATCACGCCGTGGAGCACCAATGCCGTGGAGATTACCCAGAATATGGGCCTTGAGGGCATTGTGCGCATTGAGGAGTATTTTCCTGTAAAGGACGAACATGCAGACTATGACCCGATGTTGCAACGCATGTACAAGGGCTTGGACCAGAATGTCTTTACGACCAACCGCAAGCCCGAACCTATCCTGCACATCGAGGACCTGGAGGCGTATAACGAGCAGGAAGGCTTGGCCCTCAGTCCCGAAGAGATTGCTTACCTGAAGAAGGTGGAGAAGGACTTGGGCCGTCCGCTGACCGATAGCGAGGTCTTCGGCTTTGCCCAGATCAATTCCGAACATTGCCGTCACAAGATCTTTGGCGGCACGTTCATCATCGACGGCGAGGAGAAAGAATCGTCCCTCTTCCAGATGATCAAGAAGACAACCAAGGAGAATCCTAACAAAATCATATCGGCCTATAAGGATAACGTGGCTTTTGCCGAAGGTCCCGTCATCGAGCAGTTTGCCCCGGCAGACCACTCGAAACCCGATTATTTCCAGGTGAAGGACATCAAGAGCGTCATCTCCCTGAAGGCCGAGACGCATAACTTCCCCACTACTGTGGAACCGTTCAACGGTGCCTCCACTGGTACGGGTGGAGAAATCCGCGATCGTATGGGCGGCGGCAAGGGTTCATGGCCTATTGCCGGCACGGCGGTCTATATGACGTCTTATCCTCGTACGGAGGAAGGTCGTCCGTGGGAGGAAATCCTGCCCGTGCGCAAGTGGCTTTACCAGACGCCTGAACAAATCCTGATCAAGGCGTCTAACGGTGCCAGCGACTTCGGCAATAAGTTCGGCCAGCCGCTCATCTGCGGTTCCGTACTGACCTTCGAGCACAAGGAAACTCCCGAAGATGCAGAATATGGCTACGACAAGGTCATCATGCTGGCCGGAGGCGTGGGCTACGGCACTGAGCGTGATTGCCAGAAGGGCAAGCCCGAAGCCGGAAACAAAATTGTGGTGATGGGCGGTGATAACTATCGCATCGGTTTGGGTGGCGGCTCCGTGTCGTCCGTAGATACAGGACGGTATAGCAGCGGCATCGAGCTGAACGCCGTGCAGCGTGCCAACGCGGAGATGCAGAAGCGTGCCTACAACGTGGTGCGTGCCCTCTGCGAGGAAGACGTGAATCCCGTTGTCTCCATCCACGACCACGGCTCGGCCGGGCACGTCAATTGCCTCTCCGAACTGGTGGAGGATTGCGGTGGCCTGATAGACATGAGCAAACTTCCCATCGGCGACAAGACACTTTCTGCCAAGGAAATCATCGCCAACGAGAGCCAGGAACGCATGGGCCTCTTGATTAAGG
The DNA here is from genome assembly GCA_018883785.1 of Candidatus Bacteroides intestinipullorum. Lineage (GTDB taxonomy): Bacteria > Bacteroidota > Bacteroidia > Bacteroidales > Bacteroidaceae > Bacteroides > Bacteroides intestinipullorum. The sequence continues at coordinate 24,055 of JAHLFO010000057.1, read as the reverse complement.
AGGAAGCTATTGAACACGTGGCAAAGATTGCCGAGCGCGAACGCGCCCCGATGTACGTTGTGGGCGAGACCACGGGTGATCATCGCTTTGCCTTCCAGCAGGCTGATGGGGTACGCCCCTTCGACTTGGCCGTAGACCAGATGTTCGGCTCATCGCCTAAGACTTATATGGTGGACAAGACCGTGGAGCATCATTACGCCATGCCGACCTACGAACTGTCCCGGCTGAATGAATACTTGGCCAACGTGCTTCAACTGGAGGCCGTGGCCTGCAAGGATTGGTTGACCAATAAGGTGGACCGCTCCGTGACGGGCAAGATTGCCCGCCAGCAATGTGTGGGCGAACTTCAGTTGCCGTTGAGCGACTGTGGTGTGGTAGCTCTCGACTATCGCGGCGTGAAGGGTATTGCCACAGCCTTGGGGCATGCACCCCAGGCAGCTTTGGCCGATCCGAAAGCCGGTTCTGTCCTCTCCGTGGCCGAAGCCTTGACCAATCTGGTATGGGCACCGATGGCCGATGGGTTGGACAGTGTGTCCCTCTCCGCCAACTGGATGTGGCCCTGCCGCTCGCAGGAGGGCGAGGATGCCCGTCTCTATACGGCGGTGCAGGCTTTGAGCGACTTCTGCTGTGCCCTGCGTGTCAATGTGCCCACGGGCAAGGACTCCCTATCCATGACGCAGAAGTATCCCGACGGCAGCAAGGTCATCTCTCCGGGTACGGTCATCGTGTCTGCTGGTGGCGAGGTGAGCGACGTGAAGAAAGTCGTTTCGCCCGTGCTGGTCAACGACAAGCATACCACGCTCTATCACATTGATTTCAGTTTCGATACCTTGAAGCTGGGTGGTTCTGCTTTTGCTCAATCATTGGGCAAGGTGGGCAGCGATGTGCCTACAGTGCAGAATCCCGAATACTTCCGCGATGCCTTCCTGGCTGTGCAGGATCTGATTGACCGGGGACTGGTGTTGGCCGGGCACGACATCTCTGCCGGAGGTCTCATCACTACATTGCTGGAGATGTGCTTCTCCAACATGGAGGGCGGATTGGAAATCAGCCTTAATAAAATCAAAGAGAACGATTTCGTCAAGATACTCTTTGCCGAAAATCCCGGTGTGGTCATTCAGGTCAGCAACAAGCACAAGGATTTGGTGAAGAAAATTTTGGAGGATGCCGGCGTGGGCTATGTCAAATTGGGTAAACCCACCGAAGAGCGTCACATCCTCGTGGAGAAAGACGGTGCTACCTACCAGTTCGGCATTGACTATTTGCGTGATATCTGGTACTCCACATCTTATCTCTTGGATCGCAAGCAGTCCATGAACGGTTGCGCCAAGGCCCGTTATGAAAACTACAAGATGCAGCCCGTGGAATTGGCCTTCATGCCCGACTTCACCGGCAAGTTCTCCCAATATGGCATCAGTCCCGACCGTCGCACGCCGACGGGCATCCGCGCTGCCATCATCCGCGAGAAGGGTACGAACGGTGAGCGTGAGATGGCTTATTCCCTCTATCTGGCCGGTTTCGACGTGAAGGACGTGACGATGACCGACCTCGTGAGCGGTCGCGAGACGCTGGACGATATCAATATGATTGTCTTCTGCGGCGGATTTTCCAATTCCGATGTGCTGGGTTCTGCCAAAGGATGGGCCGGTGCCTTCCTGTTCAACCCCAAGGCCAAAGAGACGCTGGATCGTTACTATGCCCGCGAGGACACGTTGTCTTTGGGCGTGTGCAACGGCTGTCAGCTGATGATGGAGTTGAATCTCATCGCCCCCGAGGACGAGAAGCGCATCCGTATGCTGCACAACGATTCGCACAAGTTCGAGAGCCGCTTCCTGGGCCTTACCATCCCCACCAACCGGAGCGTGATGTTCGGTTCGCTCAGCGGTAGCAAGCTGGGCATTTGGGTGGCTCATGGCGAAGGCAAGTTCTCCCTGCCCTATGATGAGGACCATTACAACATTGTGGCCAAGTACAGCTACGATGAATATCCGGGCAACCCCAACGGGTCGGACTATTCAGCCGCAGCCGTGGCCAGCGCAGATGGACGCCACCTGGCCATAATGCCTCACTTGGAGCGTGCTATCTTCCCGTGGCAGAACGCCTATTATCCAGCCGAACGCCTGCACAGTGACCAGGTGACGCCGTGGATTGAGGCCTTTGTCAACGCCCGTAAGTGGATAGAAGAGAAACTGGGCAAATAATTTTGTCCGGGCATTTGAAATAAATTCGAGGGTGTATCAAAATAGAGATTACCTATCATTCTGTCATCCCGAGCGTAGTCGAGGGATCTCAAGATTGGTTAAGTGAGATGTTTCGACTTCGCTTCGCTCCGCTCAACATGACAGAATGATAGTTGTTTGTCATTTTGATACATCCTCGGGTAATTTTGAAGCCCTGCCTATCTGTTTTTAGTGTGTTTTCTCAACTGTAGACAATGAAACGAATCCTGCTGTTCAGCTTTCTGCTCTTTTCTTTTTCCGGCATCGTGTCGGCTGCTCCCATGATGGGGGCTAGGGCATGGTCCACGCATGTAGACACGTGGATGTGGGTGATTTGCGTCTTGGCCGCCTTGGCCTTGCTGGTGGTCACTTGGCGCGATTGGCTCATTCGGAAACAGCGCAAGCGCTACGATGACAAGGTGCGCGACTTGGTTCGTACCCTCTACGGCATCCGTCTTCCCTTAGCTTCCATCAAGGCTCCGCTGGAGGAATTGGCCGGACAGGGAAGCTTGAGTGACGAGGAGCGCAGCCGCATCTGCACGGCCCTGCGACATACGGATTCCTTGCTCGAACTGGTGGAGAATCTCAAGAAGGAATGGCAGATGAATGTATGGTCCGATGAGGACGGCATTGTGGATGATGAACTGAACGCCCGCCTGGAGGAAATCATGGAATTTTTCCGCCTTTACGCCGATGAGGCTCAGGGCAAGAACAACTTGTCGCCTTCGGGGTGCACCAACTGCAACAACGAATTGGATTGGAAATTCATCGCTTCCGTCCAAAAGGCGGTGGAGGATAATATGGATACACCGGGCTTTACGGTGGATACCCTATGCGGCATGCTCAACATGAGCCGAACCAGCTTCTACAACAAACTGAAAGCCCTCACCGACCAAGCCCCTGCCGATTATGTGCGTCTCATCCGCTTGAACCGCGCCAAGCAATTGTTGCGGGAGCAACGCTATACGGTCACCGAGGTGGCTGGGATGACCGGGTTCAGTGATGCTGCCTACTTCCGCGAAGTATTCAAGAAGCATTTTCACATCAGCCCCACCCAATATGCCAAGGGCGAGGAGCCAAATCCTGCATCGAAATGAACCTGTACTTAGAAGCTTTTTCCATTTTTTTCAAGATTGGCGCTTTTACCATCGGGGGCGGTTATGCCATGGTTCCCTTGATTGAAGACGAAATTGTGACCAAGCGCCGGTGGTTGGCCAAGGAAGATTTCATAGACTTGCTGGCCATCGCTCAATCTTCGCCGGGCATCTTGGCGGTAAACATTTCCATCTTCATCGGTTACCGGCTGAAGGGTGTGCCGGGTAGCATCGTCACGGCTTTGGGGACGGTGCTTCCGTCTTTCCTCATTATTTTGGCTATAGCCTTGTTCTTTCACAATTTCAAGGATAATGCCGTGGTGGAGCGTATCTTCAAGGGTATTCGTCCCGCTGTGGTGGCATTGATTGCCGCGCCTACGTTCAGCATGGCCAAGTCTGCCAAGATAAACAGATATAATGTGTGGATTCCGGTCGTGTCAGCATTGCTTATTTGGTTGCTGGGCTTTTCGCCTATCTGGATCATCATTGCTGCGGGTGTGGGTGGCTATGTCTACGGTCGGATGAAGCATCGCAAGTCATCAGATATAAACCATTGATCAGTAAATACGAACGAAATGATATTCCTGCAGCTCTTTTACACCTTCTTCAAGATAGGTCTCTTTGGCTTCGGCGGAGGTTACGCCATGCTTTCGATGATTCAAGGCGAGGTGGTGACACGGCATGAGTGGCTCTCGCCTCAGGAATTTACAGACATTGTAGCCATCAGCCAGATGACGCCGGGACCTATCGGAATCAACTCGGCGACGTATGTGGGTTATGATGCCATTGTCAATGCCGGCTACGGCATGGGGTGGGGCCTCTTCGGTTCTGCGCTGGCCACGCTGGCCGTGGTGTTGCCCTCGTTTATCCTGATGCTCACCATCAGCCGTTTCTTCCTGAAGTATCAGAAGCATCCTGTAGTGGAGCACGTGTTCAGCGGGTTGCGTCCGGCGGTGGTGGGACTGCTGGCGTCGGCCGCCTTGGTGCTGATGAATGTCGAGAACTTTGGTTCGCCTTCAGAAGACCTCCGCTCGTTCATCATCAGTTGCGTCATCTTCGTGGTAGCCTTCGTCGGTACGCGCCGGTATAAGGTCAATCCAATTTTGATGATTGTGCTCTGCGGGGTGGCGGGAGTGCTGCTGTATTGATTAATTTAATAACCGACTTATGGAAAAGAATATCACATTTGCGCCGAATGTCCTCCTGCTGGACACGGCATTCATTAATGATACGGTATATAAATCCCGACAATTTCTGTCTGAACGCTTAGGGCGCGAGTTGCCTGAGACCGATTTGATTGATTGGTTGATTTGCTTAGGGCTGGATGGCGGGTTGCGCGGACAGGAGAACGAGCTACAGGTCTTGTTGGTGGCTGATGAGACTGTTCGCACGTTGAATGGTTGTACGCCTACAGCGCTCGCTGACTTGGACGGCAATGCTTGCCGGACCTCGTTAGGCGAATTTACGTTTGCCGTGGTTCCTTCCGCCGGATTGGTCCCCCGCTCTAAATTGTATAACGAGTTGGTGCAATTGGCCCTCGATGCCAAGGAGGTGGAGCGGTTGATGCTGGTACCTCACTTCTACGAATACGGAGAGGACTTGGGCAAGACATTGCGTGAATTTTGTGAAGAAAAGCAAGAAGATGAAGTCGGGAAAGCCCTTTGTTTCTTGATGGAGGAGACACACGGAGTCCTGCCTTGCAAGGTAGACTTGGTGACTTTCTCCTTGATGCACATTTGGGGTATTGCCCCCGATGACTTGTAAATTCGCTGGAAAGTCGTACCTTTGCCGCCCCCAAATAGTGGGAACATGTTTAATCTCTTAATACTTTATTGATGACTGCAAAGCAAAATCTGTTGCCCGTCAATCCCAAATCTGTCTATGTGGGCATTCTTTCCGTCCTCTTTGTGTGCCTGATGTTGGATTATGTGCCTGGAGCCGCTCCGTATGTCTCCTGGGTCACACCCCCCGTAGCCCTGTTCTTAGGCTTGGCTTTTGCCCTGCTCTGCGGACAGGCGCATCCTAAGTTCAATAAACGCATGTCCAAGTACCTCTTGCAATACTCGGTAGTCGGCTTGGGCTTCGGTATGAACCTGCACGCTTCATTGGCTTCCGGTAAAGAAGGCATGGAGTTTACTATCTTATCTGTGATAGGTACGTTGGTGGTGGGTTGGTTCATCGGGCGAAAATGCCTGAAGGTGGAGCGCAACACCTCCTACCTCATATCGTCTGGCACAGCCATTTGCGGGGGTAGTGCCATCGCCGCTGTAGGCCCGGTGCTGAAGGCCAAGGATGAGGAGATGTCTGTAGCTTTGGGCACCATCTTCATCCTCAATGCCATCGCCCTCTTCATCTTCCCGGCGATTGGCCATGCCCTGAACATGGGGCAACATGAGTTTGGTACATGGGCGGCCATTGCCATCCACGATACCAGTTCGGTGGTGGGAGCCGGTGCGGCCTATGGCGAGGAAGCGTTGGAGGTGGCTACGACCATCAAGCTGACCCGCGCCTTGTGGATTATCCCCTTGGCTTTGGCGACCTCGTTCATCTTCAAGAGCAAAGGCAAGAAGATCAGCATTCCTTGGTTTATTTTCTTCTTCGTCTTGGCGATGGTGTTCAACACCTATGTGTTGGGGCGTACGGAAACCGGCCTTATGGTGGGGAACTTCATCAACGACTTTGCCCGCAAGATGCTGACCATTACCTTGTTCTTCATTGGGGCATCCCTCTCGCGCGATGTACTGAAAGCCGTAGGCATCAAGCCGCTGGTGCAAGGTGTATTGCTTTGGGTGGTTATCAGTGTGGGCACATTGGCGTATATTTATTTCTGAGTTCCTTCCTTTAGTTGATTGGGTATACTTGTATATCTAAATATATTTACATTTATCGGATACTCATACCCTTGTGCTTTTATTGCACACTGTTGCATCATTGCTATTTTTCCGCTGCCGAATCGGACAAATAGCGAAGGTGAAGCGAAGGTGTAGCGAAGGGATAGCGAAGGTGTAGCGAAGGTGAAGCCGACAAATTGCCCGTGGAGAGCAGAAAAGTGTTTTTCATCGGGAACTTATCTAAATTGCTGATTGCTAATACGCTATATCCTTTTTGCCGGAGGGTTGGCTTGCCCGTGGGAACATCGGTTTTTGCCTGTTTTAGGACTTGTTTGGAGCGCTTGGTGTTTGCACACGGGGTAGGGGAAAGGTTAATCGTGCTGCTTTTGTGGTAGTAAAATAATTATACTTATAGTGATGAATGGCAACAAGAAAACCGTTCCCCCAGAATAGACAAGGAGGGAACGGTTTTACCACAAACAAACATAAACAGGACTGCTACTAATACTAGCTTTTGGGGGAAACTCATGGGTTTATTAGAACAATAAGAATTTAGGGTTAGTGTACAGAGAATCCCCTTTAGCCTTATTCCAAAAAGCGTGCCAAACCGGCAAATGGCTCTTGGCGCAAAGCATAGTGGGGTTTTCTGTGGAAAAAAAGTGTGGCGCGGCTGGGGAATTTTTCCACATTTCCCCTCACGCTTCTATCCCGTATAGTTTCAGTTTGTTGTATAGCGTTTTGCGGTCGATGCCCAATAAGACGGCTGCACGGCTCTTGTTGTGTCCTGTCTGGCGCAGTGCTTCGATGATGTGTTGTTTCTCCGTCTCCTCATTGCGCAGGGGTAGGGTGGCGGGTGAGGGATGGGGCGTGTCTGGGTGGTCGTTCAGCTCGCTCAGTTCTTGGGCTGTGATGTACGTGCCTTCAGCCAAAAGGGTGGCACGGCGGATGGTGTTCTTCATCTGGCGCAGGTTGCCCGGCCAAGGGTGATTCTGCAACAGCTGGCAAGCACGGTCGTCAAAGCCGATGAGCTGTTTGCCCATCTCGCGGTTGGCTTGGTCGAGGAAGAGGTTGGCGAAGAGCAGGATGTCTTCACGCCGGTCTTTCAGGGCAGGTATGCGGAGGGTGAATTCGTTGATGCGGTGGTAGAGGTCTTCGCGGAAAGCGCCTCGCTCTATGGCTTGCTCCAGGTTCTCATTGGTGGCTGATACCAGGCGCACATCTACTTGTATTTCCTTGTTGGAGCCTATGGGGCGTATTTTCCGCTCCTGTAAGGCGCGGAGCAGCTGCACTTGTACCTCATAGCCCAGATTGCCGATTTCGTCCAGGAAGATGGTGCCGCCATTGGCTTCGACGAAGGCGCCCGTCTTGTCGCTCAGCGCGCCGGTGAAAGCACCCTTTACGTGTCCGAAGAATTCTGATGCGGCCAGTTCCTTGGGGATGGAGCCACAGTCGATGGCGATGAAGGGGTGGCGGGCACGCTTGCTTAACTGGTGGATGCGGTGGGCTACATACTCCTTACCCGTGCCGCTCGCGCCGTTGATGAGGACGGACATGTTGGTTGGCGCCACCAGTTTGACATAGTTGTAGAGCTGCCTGGCCGCGTCGCTTTCCCCTTCCAGGAAGTCGGACGTCTCGGCCTGTGTGCGCGGCTTTTCCTGGGGCTGTGCCAAGGGCGTGTCCAATGCTTCACCTATCTTTTTCAGTAGCTCGTCCGGGTTGACCGGTTTGGACACGTAGTCGCAGGCGCCCAGTTTCATGGCCTGTACGGCAGACTGGATGTCGGCATAGCTGGTCATGATGATGAGGGGGATGGGCAATTGCTTCCCCGTCAGCCAGCGGAGCAGGTCAGTACCGTCATGGTCGGGCAGGCGCAGGTCGGATAGGATCAGATCCACGCTTTCTGTTTCAATGTGCTTCCGGGCGCGGGCCACATTGCTGGCCGAAGCCACGTTGAAGCCCTGTTTGCCCAACCAGGTTTTCAGCATGATGCCGTATGTGATGTCGTCTTCTACGATTAAAATGGATTTCATTGTCCTCGCTTTAGATTTCTTTTGCCACACAAAGGTAAGCTGTTTTGGCTGAAAGTCGTATATTTGCAGGCTTAAATTAAACAAAAAGGAAAATGAAACGAAATATCCTTGTCATATTAACCCTGCTGGCCTGCGGGCTGACTGCTTGCAAGCCGGGATCAAATCAAGAAAAAATGGAAACAAAACTGAAGATCGAGACCACTGCGGGCGATATCGTGGTGAAGCTCTACAACGAGACTCCCAAGCACCGTGACAATTTCATCAAGCTGGCCCAGGAAGGCACATACAACGGCACGCTGTTCCACCGGGTCATTAAGGACTTCATGATTCAAGCGGGTGACCCGCAAAGCAAGAACGCTCCTAAAGGACAGGCATTGGGACGGGGCGATGTGGGCTACACCATTCCCGCCGAGTTCGTGTATCCGAAGTATTTCCACAAGCGGGGTGCCTTGTCTGCCGCCCGCCAAGGAGACAATGTCAACCCGGAGAAGGAGTCTTCGGGCTGCCAGTTCTACATCGTCACGGGCAAGGTCTACAATGAGCAGTCCCTGCTGAGCATGGAGGAGCAGATCAACCAGATGCACTTGCAGAACGCCTTCAATGCTTTGGCCCAGAAACGGATGAAGGAAATCTACAAGATGCGCCGCGAGGGCGACCAGGACGGGCTGATGAAGCTCCAGGACGAGCTGATCGAACAGGCCGAGAAGGAGATGGCCGGCAAACCGCGCTTCCAGTTCACGCCCGAGCAGGTGAAGGCTTATACCACCGTGGGTGGCACGCCCCACTTGGATGGCGAATATACCGTATTCGGCGAAGTGCTGGAAGGCATGGACGTGGTGGACAAGATCCAGCGGGTGAAGACCGACCGCAACGACCGTCCGGAAGAGAATGTCGTGATTAATAAGGTGACTATCCTTGAAGATAAATAAGCTGACACTGGACAATGGCCTGCGTCTGGTGCATCATGAGGATACCACCACGCAGATGGTGGCGCTGAACATTGTCTATGATGTGGGCTCGCGCGACGAGCATCCGGACCATACCGGCTTTGCCCACTTGTTCGAGCACCTTATGTTCGGCGGGTCGGTGCATATCCCCGACTACGACACGCCCCTGCAACAGGCCGGCGGGGAGAATAACGCGTGGACCAACAACGACATCACCAACTATTACCTCACCGTGCCGCAGGCCAATGCCGAGATAGGTTTCTGGCTGGAGTCCGATCGTATGCTCGAACTGGCCTTCAGTCCGCGTAGCCTGGAGGTGCAGCGTGGTGTGGTGATGGAGGAGTTCAAGCAGCGGTGCCTCAACCAACCCTATGGCGACGTAAGCCACCTGATGCGTCCCTTGGCCTACCGGGTGCATCCCTATCGTTGGCCCACCATAGGCAAGCAGTTGAGTCACATCGCCGAGGCCACGTTGGACGAGGTGAAGGACTTCTTCTTCCGCCACTATGCTCCGAACAATGCCGTATTGGCCGTGACCGGTAACTTGTCGTGGGATGAGACGCGCCGTTTGGCCGACAAGTGGTTCTCTTCCATCCCCCGCCGTGACATCCCGAAGCGGTGTCTGCCCCAAGAGTCTGCGCAGACCGAGGAACGCCGCCTTGTCGTCGAACGGCATGTGCCCCTTGATGCCTTGTATATGGCTTTCCACATGTGCGGGCGGGACGAGGCGGATTATTATGCCTTCGACATTCTGTCGGACATCCTGAGCAACGGCCGCTCCAGCCGTCTGACCCGCAGGCTGGTCTTGGAGCGGAAAGTCTTCTCGAACATCGACGCGTATATTTCCGGTTCGCGCGACGCAGGTTTGCTGAACATCAGCGGCAGGCCGGCGGCCGGCGTATCGTTGGAGGAAGCCGAGGCGGCGGTGTGGGACGAACTGAAAGTCCTGCGGGAAGAGTTGGTGGACTTCAGGGAACTGGAGAAGGTGAAGAACAAGTTCGAGTCCACCCAAATCTTCGGCAACATCAATTACCTGAACGTGGCAACCAACCTGGCTTGGTTCGAGCTGGCAGGCGAAGCCGAAGACATCGACCGCGAGGTAGACCGCTACCGGGCCGTGACATCCGCCCAACTGAACGGCGTAGCCCGTAAGGCTTTCCGTCGCGAGAATGTTAATGTATTGTATTATAAAAGTCTTTCCAAGCAATCATGAACCGATTATTGCAGACCTACGGCGCACACTACCGTGCCTTGTTCACCCTGGGCATGCCCATCGTGGTGGGGCAGTTGGGCGTCATCATCCTGGGCTTTGCCGATACACTGATGGTGGGGCACCATAGCACGGTGGAACTGGGTGCCGCCTCGTTCGTCAACAATATGTTCAACCTGTGCATCATTTTCAGCACCGGCTTCAGCTATGGGTTGACTCCCGTGGTGGGTGCCTTCTATGGCGGGCGGCGGTATGCCGAGGCTGGGCTATCCCTGCGTTGCAGCCTCGTGGCCAATACGCTGGTGGCGCTGCTGGAGATGGCGGTGATGACCGTGCTCTATCTGAACCTGGAGCATCTGGGGCAGCCCGATGAGCTGATACCCATCATTAAGCCCTACTACCTTGTGTTGCTCGTGTCGCTGCTATTTGTCATGCTGTTCAATGCCTTCAAGCAGTTCACGGACGGCATCACGGATACCCAGACGGCCATGTGGATATTGTTGGGCGGCAACGCTCTGAACATCGTGGGCAACTACATTCTGATATATGGCAAGCTGGGCGTGCCAGAATTGGGTTTGCTGGGCGCCGGGCTGAGTACGTTGTTGTCCCGCATCGTGATGGTGGTGGTGTTTGCTTGGATTGTGCTGCGTGCCCGTCGTTTCCGTCGCTATCGGGTGGGCTTGCTGCGCCATGCGTGGTCGCCCGTGCTGTTCCGCAGGCTCAACGCATTGGGATGGCCCGTGGGGCTCCAGATGGGCATGGAGACTGCCTCGTTCAGCCTGAGCGTCATCATGGTGGGTTGGCTGGGTACCATAGCCTTGGCGTCGCACCAGATTATGCTGACCATCTCGCAGTTCACCTTCATGATGTTCTACGGCATGGGAGCGGCGGTGGCTGTACGGGTCAGCAATTACCATGGCGTGGGTGATGTGCAGAACGTGCGCCGTTCGGCCAACGCCGGCTTTCACCTCATCCTGATGATGGCCGTGGTGCTGCTGAGCATTGTCTTTGCCTGCCGTTATTCGGTGGCGGGCTGGTTCACGGACAGTGCCGAGGTGGCCGCGCTGGTTCCGGCCTTGTTCCTGCCTTTCCTGGTCTATCAGTTCGGCGACGGCTTGCAGATCACGTTTGCCAATGCCTTGCGGGGCATTACGGATGTCAAGCCGATGATGGTCATGGCTTTCATTGCCTACTTTGTGGTGTCCCTGCCGGTGGGCTATCTCTTTGCCTTCGTGCTGGATTGGGGGCTGGTGGGCATCTGGATGGCTTTCCCTTTTGGGTTGACTACGGCAGGGATCATGTTTTGGTTCCGCTTCCATCGGCAAACCAATGCCATTGGTCGGGAGGAATCAATGCCATTGATTGGGAGGAATCAATGCCATTGATTGGGGGGGATCAATGCCATTGATTCCTACTTCGGGTTATTAGGAAATTCAGTTAAAGGATAAGGTTATGAACAATGTGTCCCGCTTCAAGGTCATCGTCGGCTATACGGCATTGCTGGCGGTATTGTTCTTTTCTCTCTATTTTGTAAATCGGGAGATGGATGTCCTGATGCGTACGGAGGGGCATGACGAGCAATGGATGGACAGCCTGTCGGCACTGCTCCGGGAGAAGGACAAGAACACGCTTCGCATCCTGCGTACGCTGGCCGTGGCCAATGACAGCTTGATATCCACCGCCGAAATAGAAGATATTCTCACCAATCCGGACACGGTCGTGTACCGGCCCCGCGTGAAGCGGCGCGTGATTCATCATCGGGACACGGTGCTGACCCCTCCTCCTCCCCAGCCGAAGAAAGGCTTCTTTAAGCGGCTGCGCGAAGCTTTCTCGCCCCCCAAGCCGGATTCAACCCTCCAAGTGAAGGCTTCCACGGAGTATATTGTGGATACGCTGGAAGAAGTCTACAATCCCGTAGACTCCATGCAAGCCCGCCTGCGCGAAGTCGTGAAGCGCGAGCGTGAGGTGAACACGGCCATCACCCGCCGCAAGAGACGCTTGCAAGCCGTCAATGCCCGGCTTACGGCCCGCATAGACACCTTGTTGAAGCAGTATGAGGAAGAAGCCCTGCAACAAGTGCGGGCCAATGCCCGTCGCCGGAAGGAAGTCCACCTGCACTCTGCCCGTACCGTGGGGGCCATTGCGGTGGGGGCCGTATTGCTGGCTGCCTTCTTCCTGATATTGATAGGTCGTGACATAGCCCGGAGCAACCGTTACCGGCGTGAGTTGGAGGAAGCCCGCCGACGGGCCGAAGACCTGTTGGCCGTGCGCGAGCAGCTGATGCTGGCCATCACGCATGACTTCAAGGCGCCGCTGGGTTCCATCATCGGTTATGCCGACCTGTTGTCCCGCCTCAAGATGGATGCCCGCCAGCGGTTCTACCTCGACAATATGAAGCAGTCGTCGCAACACTTGTTGAGATTGGTGACCGACTTGCTGGATTTTCATCGGCTGGATTTGCATAAGGCCGAGGTGCAGCAGGTGCCTTTCCGTCCGGATCGCTTGTTGGAAGAAATCTGTATCAGCTTCCGTCCCTTGACGTCGGAGAAGGGGTTGGAGCTTCACGAGCGGGTGTCGCCGGAGTTGTCTGCCACGTATGTCTCCGACCCGTTGCGTTTGCGCCAGATTGTGAGCAACCTTTTGTCCAATGCCGTGAAATTCACGGAGCGTGGCAGCATCACCCTCACAGCCACTTGCGAAGCCGGACAGCTGGTCGTGGCAGTTGCCGACACCGGTTGTGGCATGAAGCCCGAGGAGCGCGAGCGCATCTTCCAGGAGTTCACGCGTCTGCCCGGGGCGCAAGGCAAGGAAGGCTTCGGCTTGGGACTTTCCATCGTGCGGATGCTGGTGCAACTGTTGGGCGGCGTCATCAGTGTGGATAGTGAGCCGGGCAAGGGCAGCACGTTCACCCTCCGCATTCCTATGAAGCGGACGCAGGAGCAGGTGGAGGGGGATGATGAATCGCCTCGTGCGGGCGACAGCGAAGTCTCGGTAACTTTTCCTGCCGTGGAACATTGCAGGTTGTTGCTGATAGATGACGACCGTATCCAGCTTGAACTGACGGCTGTCCTGTTGAAGCAGCAGAATATGGACGTGGTGGCGTGCCAGCAAGTAGACGAACTGTTGGATGCCTTGCGTGCCGGGCATTTTGATGTCTTGTTGACGGATGTGCAGATGCCCGCGATGAACGGCTTTGAATTGCTGAAACTGCTTCGCGCATCCAATATACCTTTGGCGCGGGATATTCCCGTCGTGGCTGTTACTGCCCGTAATGACATGCCACGCGAGACATTTTTGTCCGCCGGTTTTGCCGGTTGCTTGCATAAACCGTTTATCGTCCGTGAACTGTTGGATGAGCTGGTACATGCCGGCGTATTCAAGACTTTGCCCCGGCAGGTTGTCCCCACAGTCGGGACAAACTCCCCTTCCGCAAGTGAAACTCCTGACCTTTCTGCCTTGACGGCTTACGTGGGCGATGATGTCGAGGCGGCTCGCGCCATCGTGCAGAGTTTTGTAGAGGAGACACGGGAGAATCTTCGTCGTATGCATGAAGCTTTGAAGGCGGATGATGTGGAGCGGCTTTCGGCCGTGGCACACAAGATGATTCCGCTCTTCACCCTGATAGGAGCCAAGCGGGTGGTCACGCTGCTGCGCCGACTGGAGGCAGCGAAAGGCCGGACGCTGGATGAGGCGTTGCGGACAGTGGTCACGGAGGTCGTGACTCTCGTGCAGGAGATGTTGGCCGTTTGGCAGAAAAGGCCTATATTTGGGTCGCCTAAAAATGAAGAATGAGCTATTGTCGCACGTTCTTTGTGCAGAGGCAATGGACTAAAAATAGATATGTATATGGATACAGTCAGTTCCCTGTCCGCGATACGGACCGCCTGCATCGGGTTGGGCTATCGCGGCAAACAACTGTTCGGCTTGTTGCGGCAGATTCCCTTTTTCCGGGTGGTGGCCGTGGCCGATCCGTGCCTGGAGGCGAAGGACGTGCCCGTCGGCATCGCTTGCTACGGCCAGGGGCCGGACGACTATCGTCGGATGCTGGACGAACAGCGTCCGCAGCTGGTGGTGGTGGCCTCGCCGTGGGCGTTTCATGTGCCCCATGCGTTGGATTGCCTTCGCGCGGGCTGCCACGTGGCTCTTGAGATTAAAGGCGGACTGGCCGTAGGCGAATATGCGCCTTTGTCCGAGCTGGTGCGGCAGACGGGACTTCGTCTCTTTCCGCTGGAGAATACCCTCTTCCGGCGGGACATCCTGGCCGTGCACACAATGGTGCAGGCCGGTGTGTTGGGCGAGATTGTTCATATGCAGGGGGGATACCGGCACGACTTGCGCGACCTCCTGCTGGACGATGAAGGCCATCTGGGCAACCGTCGGAACACGGAGAGCGTCTGGCGGGCCCGTTTCTACCAAGAGGGGAACGGCGATGTCTATCCCACGCATGGCCTGGCGCCCCTGTGCCTGATAGGCGGCATCAACCGCACCGACCGGATGCTGCGCCTGACTTCTTTTGCCTCGAAGCCCGCCGGATTGCGTCACCGCATCCGCGAGTTGGGGGGCGACGACCGCGTGCGGGTCACTTTGGGCGATGTGGTCATTACCCAGCTGGAGACGGAGCACGGCGTCCTCGTCACGCTGACGCATGACACCACCTTGCCCCGTCCGCGCAGCCTGGATTTCGAGGTACAGGGCACCAAGGGTTTATGGCAGGGAGACACCCACCGCATCTATGTGGAAGGTCCCGACAAGGCCGAGCGCTGGGAGGACGATGCACCCTGGCTGGCCCGTTATGAACATCCCTATTGGACCCGTTGGGGACGGGAGGCCCTGGAGGCGGACCGTCACCACGAGGGCATGGACTACGTGATGCTGAAGGCCGTGGAGGAAGACCTCGCCGGCGGACTGTCCTATCCTGCCACGGTGGACGACCTGGCCTTGTGGACGGCGGTGACCCCCTTGTCCGGGCGTTCGATAGCCGGGCGGTGCACGGTGGACTTCCTTCACGGCATCGGACTTGTTGAGGATGGTCTCGATGTCGCGGTTCAGCGTGCGGAAGCCTTCGATGTTCATCAGTGCGCGCAGGGCTTCGGGCGTGTCCATCAGGCGGCGCAGGGTGAGGTTGTCCACGTTCACTAATAGGGCGCTTTCCCAGCGGCGGGCCAGCAGGGTGGCGCTGGTGCCGCTCAGGGTCATGTCCAGGATGCCGGCTGCGTCTATCTGCTTCACGAGGTCGAGCATGGCGTTCACCTCGCGGTCGGCCGTGAAGACCTCGCCGTAGGTGCACACGCGCTCCTTGGACTTGATCCGCCGGGGGCGGAGGAAGTCGGGGTGGATGGGTTCATGCGCTACATGTTTAGGAAACCTATCGTTCCTCAGCTCGGAAGCCACATTCCCAAGGCTTGGGAGTGATACTACCAAGCCTTGGGAGCCACACTTCCAAGCCCTGGGAGTCACGCTCCCAAGCTTTGGGAGTCCTGCTCCCGCGCGCCGGTCGTCTTTTCTCCGTGCGGTATAAGACTTTTTTCCTGGTTTTTTCTTCTTCCGAGGATATAAATGTGGGAAATAATCACTTACTTTGTGCATCGTAAATGGAAAAGGATATGGCAGAAGAAGAGGTGTTGAAGAAAAAAAGTCCATGGCTGCGGGCGGCTTTGTGGGTGCTGCTCACGCCGCTTGCTTTGTTCGTGTTGCTGATGGTGCTGCTCTACGTGCCTCCGGTGCAGGACTTTATCCGTCGCCAGGCTGTGTCTGTGGCCGAAGAGGCAACCGGGATGCAACTGGCTGTGGAGCGCATTGATCTGCGTTTCCCCTTGGATTTGGTGGTGCGTGGCGTGCGGGTGGTGCAGCCGGCAGACAGCATGGCAACGCAACACCCTGATACCTTGCTCACGCTTGGCAACCTGAGCGTGCGGGTGCAGGTTTGGCCTTTGCTGCGGGGGCAGGTGGAGGTGGACGGCGTATCTCTGGAAGACGTGTCGGTCAATTCGGCCGGCCTGTTGGACGGGATGCGGCTGGAAGGTACTTTGGGACGCTTCTTCCTTCGCAGCCATGGCGTGGACTTGAACCGCGAAAGCGTGATTCTGAATGAGGTGACATTGGAGGATACGCATCTGCGTATGGCCTTGGCCGATACTACCGCGTCACCGCCGGATACGACCTCTACGCCTATCCGCTGGAAGGTGTTGCTCCACGCTTTGCGGTTGAAAAATGTCTCCGTGGATTTGCAGATGCCATTGGATTCCATGCACTTGTCTGCTCGTCTGGGTGAGGCCCGTATGGATGAAGCCGAAGCCGACCTGGGACGTCAGGTCTATGGCTGGCAGAAGTTTCTGTTGACGGGCACGGCTTTGGCTTACGACAGTGGTGCGCAGCAGGATACGGCGGTGATAGGCTTCGACCCCTCGCACATTGCCGTGCGCGACGTACGGATAGGCATAGACTCAGTCCGCTATGACGGGCGGCAGATGAATGCCGTTATCCGTGAATTTACGCTGAACGAGCGGTCTGGCCTTAGTATCACCTCGCTGACAGGACGGCTGACGGCCGACTCCACCCTGATACAGGTGCCTGCCTTGCAATTGCAGACACCGCACAGCCAGATAGACCTGAGCGCACAGACTTATTGGGAGTTGGTCAACATACCTACTACCGGACGTCTTTCTGCCCGGTTGGATGCCCGTATCGGCAAGCAGGACGTGCTGTTGCTGGCCGGTGGTTTGCCAGACAGCTTCAAAGAAGCCTATCCGTTCCATCCGCTGGTGATCCGCGCAGGTACGGAGGGCAACTTGAAGCAGATGCAAATCAGTCGTTTCTCCGTGGACTTGCCAGGCGCCTTTTCGCTTAATGGGGGAGGGGAATTCTGGAACCTGACAGACAGCGTGTCCCGCAGCGGAAGTATGGATCTGGACATGCAGACCCATGACCTGAATTTCTTGACGGCTTTGGGCGGGTTGACTCCTGACAGTTCATTAGTTGTGCCGGATAGCATGCACTTGGGTGCCCGCCTGATGTTGGAAGGTAATGCGTGCTCCGCCACGCTGGATTTGCAGGAGGGAGCCGGGACGCTCGACCTGACAGCTGCCTACAACCTGGGTGACGGCCGTTACCAAGTGGACCTGTTGGCAGACTCGTTGCAAGTGAATCATTTCCTTCCCAAGGATTCCCTCTATAGATTTTCGGCCAAGCTGATGGCGCATGGGCAGGGCTTCGATTGGGCATCGGCCCAGACTTCGGCTCAGGTGGATTTGGCCTTGGGCGAGTTGCAATACGGTAGGCTGACTCTGACGGACGTGGATTTGCGTGCTGCCTTGCGCTCGTCGGTCGCCTCTGTACAGTTGCGCAGCGCAAACGATCTGCTCCGGATGCAGCTGGCCGCTAATCTCCGTCTGGACCGCACATACATGGACGGCAAGCTGGACTTGGACGTGCAGGACATTGACCTGCATCGACTGGGGCTGATTTCCCATAAGCCGGAACATTCCTTGGCCTTCAATCTCTCTGCCGAGGCGCGTCGGGATTCCATCAAGTTGCACATGGGGGCTGGCGACCTGGATTTTGACTTCAAGGCACGCAGCACGCTGAAGGAACTGCTGACGAAATCCGATAACTTCATGGCAGTATTGATGCAGCAGTGGGAAGATCGCCGCTTGAACCACGCTGCCCTGCGCCGTATCCTGCCTTCGGCGGGTATGCAACTGACGGCGGGGCATGACAATCCCGCGGGCTATGTGCTGGCTGCCCAAGGCATGTCGTTCGATCGCCTGAAGTTGCAGTTTGGCTTCACGCCAGAGTGGGGCATCAACGGGCGGGCTGCCGTGGAGGGATTCCGTACAGATTCCTTGCGGTTGGATACGATATTTTTTGCCATCCATCAGGACACGACCCGTATGCGTTTGCAAGGCGGAGTCATTAATGGGCCGCGCAATCCGCATTTCACCTTCCGCAGCCTTCTGACGGGCGAGATCCGTAACGAGGATGCCGAACTGACTGTGAACTATACGGATGCCGAGGGCAACACCGGCGTCCTGCTGGGCGTCAACGCGCGTCCTTTGACCGAGGGACACGGCAAAGGCAACGGTGTCTTGTTGCGCCTGACGCCAGATGAACCGGTCATAGCCTACCGCAAGTTCCACTTCAACAACGGGCGCAACAGCATCTACCTGCACAAGAACATGCGCGTCTATGCCAATGTCGACATGGAAGGTGGCGACGGCATGGGCTTCCGGATGCAGTCCGATGTGCGCGACACGGTTTCCTTGCAGAACGTCAATGTAGAGTTGAGCCGCTTCCGCCTGAGCGAACTGAGCCAAGTGTTGCCTTACTTGCCCCGGCTGACTGGACTTTTCACGGTGGAAGCCAACTACATACAGACTCCAGAAGCCCTGCAACTTGCAGCCGAAGCCGATATAGACTACCTGACTTATGAGGGACGGTCGGTGGGTGATGTGGGGGTTGGGGTCACCTGGTTGCCCGCATCCGAGCGTAGTCATTACCTCAGTGCCTACCTGGCTTGCGATGACCGGCAGGTGGCTACCGTAGATGGTCTGCTGGGTACAGAGACCCATGCGGATGCCCTCTCCTTGGATGCTTCGCTGGAACGGCTGCCTTTGTCCGTGGCCAATGCCTTCGTGCCAGATGGGATGGCGGAACTTTCCGGTTACCTGAACGGTGACCTCTCACTGCGGGGGACGGCGGCAAAGCCCGACCTTCAAGGCAGTATCCAGATGGATACGGCTTCCGTTTTCATTCGCCAGATGGGTGCCCGCTATTACTTCGATGGGAGGCCTGTGCGTATCGCCGACAACCGGTTGACTTTCGACAAATTCTCCCTCTATACCACCAGCCGTAATCCGTTCGTCATTGACGGTTCAGTCAGCTTTTCCGACTTGGCACGGCCGACAGCCGACCTGACCTTGCGTGCTAAGAACTACAACCTGCTGGATGCTCCCCACACTCGCGAGAGCATGGTTTATGGCAAGGTATTCGTAGACGTCAATGCTGCCGTCCGAGGACCACTGGATGCCTTGACCATGCGCGGTAACATGAATCTGTTAGGCAATACCAACGTGACTTATGTCCTGACCGATTCGCCCTTGACGGTGGAAGACCGCCTTAGCGGCTTGGTTACCTTCACCTCCTTTGCCGACAGCGTGGCGACGGACACCTTGCAAGTAGCTGCCGTTCCCTTGGGCGGGATGGAAATCTACATGTCCCTGCACATTGATGAGGCCGTGCGTCTGCGGGCGGACCTGACTCCTGCGGGTGACAAATATATCGAACTGGAGGGTGGGGGTGACCTCAATTTGCAATATACTGCGCAGGGCGATATGAGCCTGACAGGCCGCTACACATTGTCTGGCGGTGTGATGAAATATTCTCTGCCCATCATCCCGTTAAAGGAGTTCCGCTTCAATACCGGTAGCTATGTGGATTGGCGGGGTGACGTAATGAATCCTACCCTCGACCTGAAAGCGACGGAACGGATGCGTGCCTCGGTGGCCGATGGAGAAGGTGAAGCATCGCGCATCGTCAACTTTGACGTCAGTATCGGCATAGCGGGACGATTGGAATCGCCGGACCTCATTTTCGATATTGCTGCTCCGGAGGATGCCACGGTGCAGAACGAACTACAGGCAATGGGTGCTGAGGAGCGCAGCAAGCAGGCCATTGCCATGTTGGCCACGGGTATCTACTTGAACAGTGGTGCCAAGGGGGGAGGACTTTCCATGGGTACAGCTCTGAATAGCGTTCTTCAGAGCCAGATCAATGCCTTGGCAGGTTCTGCTGTGAAGAATGCCAGTATCAGCGTGGGCGTGGAAGACCGCACCTCTGCCGAAACGGGCAGCACCCAGACGGACTACAGCTTCCGCTACTCGCAACGTTTCTTCAACGATCGTTTCCAAGTGGTTATTGGCGGCAAGGTATCTACGGGTGCCAATGCCACCAACACGGCAGAATCGTTCATCGATAACATTTCGCTGGAGTATCGGCTGGATAACACAGGGACACGCTACGTGCGGGTGTTCCACAATAAAAACTACGAGAGCGTGCTGGACGGTGAGATTACCGAGACGGGTGTCGGCCTGGTGCTGCGCCGCAAGCTGGACCGCCTGAGCGAATTGTTCATCTTTAGGAGAAAGAAGGAGTGAACCGTATGAAGAACCTATATATATTATGTATGGCAGTCGCGACCGTCATCCTTTTGGCCGCCTGCTCCACTACGAAACATCTGCCCGAGGGGGAAATCCTCTACATCGGCCAGCGGCCCACACTGGTGGACAATCCCCAACCTACCTCCGTGGGCGAGACCGCTTTGGAAGAAGTGGAGGCCGCTTTGGCCAAGGCTCCGAACAACTCTTTGCTGGGGAGTACCTCGGTACGCATTCCTTTCCCCTTGGGGTTGTGGGTGTATAATGGCTTCAAGAAGTACGAGAAAGGGTTGGGACGCTGGATATTCAACCGTTTTGCCGCCGAGCCTGTACTTCTGTCCAGTGTGAATCCCGATATTCGTACCCAGGCTGCCACGAACCTGCTGCATGACTATGGATACTTCCGGGGGACGGTAACTCACCAAGTATTGCCTCACGCCAAAGATTCGTTGAAGGCCCGCGTGCAGTATTCTGTCCAGATGGGACGTCCTTACTTCATCGACACGGTGGACTATCGTGGCTTTTCATCCCGCACTCTGGCCATCCTGAAGTTGAGCCGTCGCCGTTCCCTTATCAGTCCGGGCGAGCAGTTCAATGTGCCCGATCTGGACGGTGAACGTACCCGCATCAGCAACTTGTTGCGCAACGTCGGTTGCTATTATTTCCGTCCCGACTACCTGACCTATCAGGCGGATACTACCTTGGTGCCCGGACATGTCTCCCTGCGTCTGGTTCCTGTGGCCGGTATGCCTGCCGTGGCTGAGAAGCCCTTCCGTTTGGGCAAGAAGTCCTTCCATCTGTTGGGCAAGAACGGCGAAGCCCCCAACGACAGTTTGGAGTACAAGGGTCTGACCATCTACTATCACGACAAGTTGCGCGTGCGTCCCAACATGTTGCATCGCTGGATGGACTATCAAAGCTTCCGCAACAAGCGTCAGGTGGAAGACAGCGCCGGCATTTCTCGTCAACGCTCTGCCCGCAGCCTTTACAGCCTCTATCGTCAAAACCGCGTGCAAGAGCGCTTGGCCAATGTGGGCATCTTCAAATATACCGAGATGCAGTTTGTCCCGCGTGATACGGCTTTGGTGAACGATACGTTGGACGTGCATGTCATCGCCACGCTCGACAAGCCTTACGATGCCGAGCTGGACTTCAATATCAAGATGAAGAGCAATAACCAGACGGGTCCTGGTGCCGTTTTCACCTTGACCAAGAACAATGTCTTCGGCGGAGGTGAAAAGTGGAATATTGAGTTGAAAGGCTCCTATGAATGGGCGACGGGCAAGCATACCTCGTCTGCCATGAACAGTTATGAGTTGGGGGTGGCTACGTCCCTCATTTTTCCCCGTGTGGTTTTTCCGCGGATGGGCGGCAATGAGTATGACTTCCCGGCCACCACTACCTTCCGTCTTTATGCCGACCAGATGAACCGTGCCCGCTATTACAAGCTGCTGGCCTTTGGTGGAAACGCCACCTATGACTTCCAGCCTAAGCCGACGTTGAAACACAGCTTCACACCCTTCCGGCTGACGTTCAATGTCCTTCGCGACCCGACGGAGGAGTTCCAGCAGCTCCAGGCGGAGAACCCTGCCCTATACGTCAGCCTGCGCAACCAGTTTATCCCGGCAATGGAGTACACCTATACCTTTGACAACAGTGCGGGACGTCGTCGCCGCAATCCTATCTGGTGGCAGACCACGCTGACTTCGGCAGGCAACGTCACCTCCCTAATCTATCGTGCCTTGGGTAAGCCCTTCAGTGAGGAGGGCAAGGAACTGCTGGGAGTACCCTTTGCCCAGTTCTTGAAGGTAAACACCGAGTTGCGCTATAGTCGTCGCATCGACCGCAACAATTCCCTGGCTGCGCGGGTGGCATTGGGCGTCATCTGGTCGTATGGCAATGCTACGACAGCTCCTTACACCGAGCAATTCTATGTGGGCGGTGCCAACAGTGTCCGGGCTTTTGCTGCACGTAGCATAGGTCCTGGCGGTTATCCGGCTGATGACAATGATACTTACTCCTTCATTAATCATGTGGGTGACCTGCGTTTTGAGGCCAACCTGGAATATCGCTTCCGCATCATTAGCGACCTGCACGGAGCTGTTTTCCTTGATGCGGGCAATGTCTGGCTGATGCGCCGTGACCCGGCGCGTCCTGGGGGGGAATTCCGCCTGAAGGATTTCCCGAATCAAATAGCCTTAGGTACGGGCGTAGGTATCCGTTATGACTTGGACTTCCTGGTGTTCCGTCTGGATTGGGGCATTGCCTTGCATGATCCTTACGATACAGGCAAGCGCGGGTATTACAACGTGCGCAAGTTCATGGACGGCACGGCCTTGCACTTTGCCATCGGCTATCCGTTCTGAGTTATTTTATTCCTTTACTGGAATATCTTATGGAAATATTTCGTACATTTGTGCGGTGCTAAACTATCAACCTTTAAATACATAACGAAATGAAACCTACTCTATTTCTATTGGCTGCCGGTATGGGTAGCCGCTACGGTGGTCTGAAACAGCTTGACGGCCTGGGTCCGAATGGGGAAACTATTATGGACTATTCTATTTATGATGCCCTGCGTGCAGGCTTCGGCAAGTTGGTCTTCGTCATCCGCAAAGACTTTGAAAAGGACTTCCGCGACAAGATTATCTCTAAGTACGAGGGACATATCCCCTGTGAACTGGTGTTCCAATCCATTAATGATTTGCCCGAAGGCTTCACTTGCCCGGAGGGACGTACCAAGCCTTGGGGCACGAACCATGCCGTGCTGATGGGCGAGCCGGTCATTCACGAGCCGTTTGCCGTCATCAACTGCGACGACTTCTATGGCCGCGACTCGTTTGAGGTGATGGGGCGTTTTTTGTCAGCTCTTCCCGAAGGTTCGAAGAACACGTATGCCATGGTGGGCTTCCGTGTGGGCAACACGTTGAGTGAGAGTGGCACGGTGTCTCGCGGCATCTGTGGCACGGACGAGCAGCGGATGCTGACCTCGGTGGTGGAGCGTACCAAGATTGAGCGTCGGGACGGCGAAGTGAAGTATCTGGACGATGACGACCAATGGGTGGCTACGCCGGAGACTACACCCGTCAGCATGAATTTCTGGGGCTTCACACCCGATTATTTCGGTTACAGCCAAGACTACTTCAAGGGTTTCCTGTCCGACCCGAAGAACATGGAGAACCTGAAGAGTGAATTCTTCATCCCTCTGATGGTGGATAAACTCATCAAGGACGGTACAGCCACAGTGGAGGTGCTGGATACCACGAGCAAGTGGTTTGGCGTCACCTATCCTGAGGATCGTCCGGCTGTAGTTGCCAAAATCCAATCTTTGGTGGATGCTGGCGAATATCCCGATAAACTGTTCTAACCTTAGAGTATAGAAAAGAAGAAGGGCAGACCCGTCATCGAGGCCTGCCCTTTCTGTATATGGATATTAGCGTCCTACTCACTCAACGCTCACTTGTATTCCTGCCAGCTCTTGATAGAGATGTCTTCCGGCTTGAGGTCGCAGAAGGCTTCGATGAAGGCACCAGCCAGGCGGGCATTGGTAATCAAGGGAATGTTGTGGTCAAT